>CAKXIK010000011.1:0-16627 GCA_934875675.1 uncultured bacterium | reverse complement strand
CGAGCCACTGCTCAGGGAACGGATGCGAGCGGATGAAATCATAAAGCCTGCGCACCGTATCGGTCAGCCGTCGATCGTCGCGATCCCCGGCAAAAAGCTCCACCAGCTCCTGAAAGCCTGCATCCTCTCGTGCGGTTGCATAGGCTTCCTCGGCGGTTTCCTGCGCCGCCCGGTCACAAAGCAGCACCATTTCGTCCTCCGTTGCAATGCGGAAGGTGGGGGAAACGCCAAGCTGCGAAAAATGCTCGCGAATCAAATCGGAGCAAAAGCTGTGCACCGTGGAAATTCTTGCCCGCTCCAGCAAAAGCTTCTGCCGCTGCAGGTGCAGATCCCCCGGGCGTTCTGCCAAAAGCTCTGAAATCCGCGCCGCAATCCGTTGCTTCATCTCTGCTGCTGCCGCTTTTGTAAACGTGACCACCAGCAGCCGGTCGGCATCACAGCCGTTCTGCGCCGTAATCCGTTCAATCACCCGCTGCACCAGAACGGCGGTTTTTCCCGAGCCTGCCGCCGCCGAAACAAGCAGTGTTCCGCCGCGGGCATGGATTGCATCCTGCTGATCGGGTGTCCATTTTGTCGCCATTTTTGATTTGCCCCTTTCTGCCGCTTTCGGCTCAATCCTCGCGGTCAAGCAGCTCAAACACCTGCTGATTCGACAGGGACGGCAGCTCGAGCGGCAATGCGTCCTCGTTGCGGCCGCACACGGTGGAAAAGCTGCACCAGTCACACGCCTTTTCCACCGGAGCTGCGGCAACTCTGCCGTTGTGCAGCTCCGTTCCCATATTACAGACCAGCTTTTCAATTTTTTGCGAAAGCCTGCCGAGCCGCGCAAGCGAAATCACCTGCGACCGTGCATCGGGTGTGCCGTCCTTTCTGTAGCGCACGGGGATGAAGGTTCCCTTTGCATCGGGCTCCATGCCGCCGATTACCCGCGCATCATCCAGAACAATGCCGCTCATGCACATAGCGGCAAGCCTTCTTTGTGCGGCATCCTGTTCTTCCTCATTGCGCACACCCTCAATCTTCGGGGAACGCGCCGGCATGTAAAGTACACCTGCGGGAACGACTGCTCCGGGCTCTGCTGCATAACGCGAGCCGCCGTTTTTCCAAATTGTAATCAGGTAAATCAGCATCTGCATATTGATGCCGGAAAGCACCTCGCTCAACGCAAATTTCTTGATTCCGGTTTTATAATCAATCACGCGGACAAACGTCTCCTGCTCGGTTTCCATCACATCGACGCGATCCACCTTGCCGAAAATTTCAACACTACCGCCATCCGGCAGCGGAAGGTGCAGGGATTCGATGCCGTCGCCGCCGTCGCCCGTTCCGATCGGCAGCTCAAAATCTGCCGGGACAAAGCTGCTTTGCTCCAGCTCTGCCAAAATTGCGCGAAGCAGCAGCACCGCAACGGATTCAAACCGCTCAAAAAGGCAGAGAAATCGCTCCGTCTTGTCCTCCCGCCCGCCGAGGCGCGTGTTGAGGTATTCCTCCAGAAGATTGTGCACCTGCTTTCCGAGCGGCAAATCCGCTTCCTTGTCGCCCTCGCTGCGGCTGCGAAGTACCTTTTCCAGCACAAAATGAATCATTGTGCCATATTCCAGCGAATCTATTTTTGCCTGCCGCCTTGGCTGCGCACCCAAGCCGTATTGGCAAAAGTACTGAAACGGGCATTGATAAAACTTTTCCACACGGGAGGGCGAAAGGCGCAGCTGTTTTCCAAAAAGCGCACGCGCTGTTTCACGATCCTCAATTGCCTGCGAAACACCCTTCGAAGCCCGCTGCATTGCGTCCAGCAGCGGCACCGCATCCGGGGAATCGGAAAGCGCCCTTTGCAGTGCTGCGCGGCGCGGCGTATTACGAAAATATTCCGCAGCAAGCGTTTGAGCCGCTTCGCCCATCGTTGCCGGATTTTCAGGATCTGCCGCGCAGGCTTCGGTCTGCAGCTGCGGGAAGAGCATCCGCAGCTGCGTTGCAATTTCTCCGGCAAGCATCGCTTCTCCGCCGATGCTTGCCTGCACC
The DNA here is from genome assembly GCA_934875675.1 of uncultured bacterium. Classification (GTDB taxonomy): domain Bacteria; phylum Bacillota; class Clostridia; order Oscillospirales; family Acutalibacteraceae; genus CAKXIK01. Next base: position 14,608 of record CAKXIK010000011.1, on the reverse strand, counting down.
CAGCTGACAAACAGACGCTCTGAAGCACAGCACAGTGCCGTATACGCCAGAAAACGCTCGTCCACCGCATTTTCATCATCACTTTGTGCCAGTGTGACACCAAGCGCATCGAGTTGTTTTCGCTCCTCATCGTTAAAGACCGATCCGCTGCCGGGCGGTGCAGGGAATACCCCTTGATTGGCTCCTGCTACAAACACCACACGCGGTCCTGCCGGTCTCATCCGCTCTGCTCCGCCCACCGTCACCTCATCAAGGCTTTGCGGCAGATGCCCCAGCTCTGCCGCAGAAACTGCCAATTGCAGCAGCCGCAGCACGCGTCCCGCCTCAAGCGGTTCTTCCCCAAGCACGGCGGCAAGCTGATCGAGCAGCTCCATCAGCAAATCCCACACACGCAGCTGATCGTCGGCAATTGTATCTCTGCCGTCCTCGCGCAGTTGGCGGGATGATTCCGCCAGATTTTGCTGTGCGCCTGTCTGCTGCAAAAAGGTATATATGGTTACTGCCGCCGATTTTCCGGTCGCATTTTTCAGTCCGTCCCGCAGCGCGGAAAATGACACACAAATTCGTTCGCGCAATTCATTCAGTTCCGCAAGCCGCTGTGCATCCTCTTCCGAAAGCGAGTCGGCAAAGCCATCCGGCGGATTTTTCCATTGCGCAAACCAACCGCCGCGGTCAATACCCCAGATAAACGTGTAATTCTCAAGCTTGGCAATTTCTTCGACAGAAAACCCGAACAGACCGGTTTTCAGGCAGCGGAAGAGGCTGTCTCCGTCCATTCCTCCGGCGACTGCTTCCAAAGCCGAAAGCACAAACGCCATCAGCGGCGAATCATCCACCGGACGCGGTGTATCCATAAAATACGGAATCCCGTATCGGTGCAGCATTTCGTCCAAAATCCCGGCATAATCCTCTTCCCTGCGCACCACAACGGCAAAGTCCCGGCAGCGGAACTCCCCCGACTGCACCATTCGCAGAATGGTTCTGGCAATCCACTGCGATTCCTCATAGGCATTGACTGCCGATGCCGTTACAACGCTGCCGTCCGGCTGCTGCGGTTCGGGCTTGCCGATGCGGAATGCATGAGCTTCCACCGCGGCAAGGCTCTGCGTGCAAAATCTTGCCCCCGGCGAAAGCGTGACAGGCGGTGCAATGGCAACACGGTGCCGTCTGGCAAGCTCGACGAGTTTGCGTGCCGTTTTACGCACACCGGAAAAAAGCCCTGTCCCATGCTCAGGGTCATCGAGCGTATCGGCACAAAGCGTAATAACACAATCGGCAGACTGTGCCATGATTTGCTCCAGCACCCAAAACTCCTGCGCAGTGAAGCCCTTGAACGAATCGAGCACGACCGTTGCGCCCGCAAAAAACGGATGCTCTGCCAACTGATTTTTCAGCCGCGCCAAATCGTCCAGCGGATCGAGAAAGCTTTTGCAAACGAGCGATTCGTATTCTGTCAGCACCAGACCGGTTTCCTGCGCCTTGCGTTTGAGCGTACCGTCCGCCATCAGCTGCGCAGCGGTCAGCAGCTGAGCCGGCTGCACACCATTCATCTTACATTCCTGCGCCATATGCAGCATCAGCGCAATAAACTCGCTGTTTTCCGTTTGTCGGCGATAAAGCTCCAGCGAATCTGCCACCCGCCCCAGTGCCTGGCTCATCAGCAGCACGCGCCCGCTTTCGGTCAGCCGCCGCCCCGCCATACCGCCATATTCCCGCTGCACGCGATCCACCAGACGCGTAAAGCTGAGTACCTCCACCGAAAGGCTTTTAGCACCCAGCACCCGCTGCAGTGCTTTTTCACTCTCGAAGGAATACTGCTCCGGCACCAAAAAATAAAGCGAGTTTTCTCCGGAGCTTGCCTTCTCCTGCAGCAATCTGCGCGCATATTCCGTTTTTCCGCTGCCGGCGCGGCCAAAAATCAAATGCAGCACTACGATCCCTCCTGACCCTTCAAATTTAAATTCGCTGTAGATTAAATTTCTTTTTTATTTGGCATAGAATTGGAATTTTGCTTGCAATTTCACTCTTGCAAACTCTATTATATCAAACGATTTGTCCCAAAATCCGTACACATTATTCGTGGATGGTAAGTCCCAGCAGTTTTGCAAATTCAGATGCCTGCATTCTGTCTACCACGGCACCGCGAAGTTCTTCTCCTGACAGCACCACCCCATCCGTTTCGCACTCGGTCAGATCCATCCCGGCAAGCGACGTGTGAAACAGGCATGCACGCAACAGCTTGACACGCTGCAGCCTCACCTTTGCCCATCGGCACTGAGAAAGCGCCGCTTCGCTGAAATCACAATCGGATAGCTCCACCTGTTTCCAAGTAGACTCCGCAAAATTGGAAAGAGCAAAGGTGCTCTTTTCCGCCTGCGCCCGCACCCAGCTGCTCTGCAGCCACTGCGCCCCGATTCCTTTGCATTCCGCAAACCGACAGTCCTGAAAATAGCTTTGGGAAAAATCGCAATTCGAAAAATCACATCGCGTAAACACCACCTGATTCCAGTCGCTTTCACGAAAGCTGCAGCCGGAAAACCGGCAGCTTGTCAACGTCATCTCCCTGCACTCCAGCCGCTCCATCGTTGCTCCGATGATTTGCTCATTTTCGTAACTGCACGAATGCAACGCAATTTCCTGCTTTTGTGCCTCCTGTGCAGCTTTTAAAAAAACGTCCTGCATTTTTCATTCCTCGCCTTTCTGTCCCATCGCGATAACCTGACCGCCGCTGTGTATTCTTTTTCAGTGTACCACAGATATTCTCAAAGAAAAAGGGCAAATCGGCTGAACATCCTCAATTCACAACCCCATTTTCCGCTGTCCTTTTCAGTGAAAAAGTGATAAAATAAAGGCTAAAAGATTTCTCTTTCAACCTTTAAAATTCTTATCATGAAACATCAAACCGAACCGCCCAAGTTTGCGGTTGCGGGAAAGGAAGCGTTACTCATGAAAATCAGTGAACCGGTTGCACAGCTGCAGCAGTGGATTGACCAGAGTGAACGGATCGTCTTTTTCGGCGGTGCCGGCGTCTCTACAGAAAGCGGGATTCCCGATTTTCGCAGTCAAGACGGTCTGTATCATCAAAAATATAAATTTCCCCCGGAAGAAATTTTAAGTCATACATTTTTTATGCGCAACCCAGCGGAATTTTACCGGTTTTACCGCGACAAAATGCTTTGTCTTTCCGCCCTGCCCAATCCCGCGCATCAAAAGCTTGCAGAGCTGGAGCAAAAAGGCAAGCAGATTGCCATTGTCACACAAAATATTGACGGTCTGCATCAAAAAGCAGGCAGTAAAACCGTTTTTGAACTGCATGGTTCTGTGCTGCGCAACTATTGCCAATGCTGCGGAAAATTCTATGATGCCGAATTCATCAAGAACTGCTCCGGACTGCCCACCTGCACTTGCGGAGGACTGATCAAGCCTGACGTGGTGCTTTATGAGGAAGGGCTTGACGATGCCACCGTAACCGGCGCGGTAGATTCGATTGCAAACGCCGAGTTGATGATTGTTGCCGGAACCAGCCTGACCGTCTACCCTGCTGCCGGTCTGCTCCGCTATTTTGGCGGCCGCCATCTGGTGCAGATTAATCGCACCGCCACACAGCTGGACGAAAAGGCAGACCTGCTGATCCGCGGCAGTGTGGGCGAAACCTTGGCACAAATTCATGTTTGACCGCAGCTCTTCACTTTTTCCTGTACTTCAAAATCTCGGTCAGCGCCGCACGGATATCCGCCATGGAATTGAGATCAAAATCCAGCTCTCCATAGCGCAGGCAATTGTAACCGGAGGTACACTTTTCAATCGTCGGCAAACCGTTTTGCTGGGCATTGCCGCAAATTTCGAGCGTTGTGTCACTCGCCTCAACCGGAACTCCCTGCAGCTCTATTCCCTGCAAAATCAGGCGGTACCCGTTTCGCAGCGTCTGTGGGGAATCGGTCTGTGCTGCAAACCTGCGGCATGCACGCCGCCATTTTCGTCTGTCTGAAAGAGACAGGCTCTGCCCGATTGACGTTTCATCAGCTGCAACCTTTTCATCTGTTTCCGTATAGTATTCATTTTCATCACGATCGGCTTTTTGCCTTCCTCCCCAGAACAGTCTTTGAAGAAAGGCTTTTAATGTGCGCCACGCCGAGCGCAGACCCATATAAATTTCATGACGGTAATAATAAAGTAAATATATGCCGCCAATGGCAACCACAATTCCAAAGTACGTCCAGAACGGGCTGCTTTCGCCCGGTTCTAACATATTCCCGCCATTTTGACCTGCTTGTTCCTGGGGTTGTTCGGAAACCTCCTGCCCGGATTCTCCTTTTGGCAGCAAGCCGAGCAGCCATTTCAACGCAGCAAGCAGTCCGCTTCCCGCGGTACTCACCAGCCATCCAATCGGTCGATACAACACCAAAAGCAAGAGCAATACAGCCGCTATCATGACAAACAGACGAATATTATAGCTGCGAATCTTGGCGGGCAGCAAATCGAACCGGTGATGGCGGCGCTCCATCATATAATCAATCCCTGCCTGATTGGAGCCGAACAGAACCATCAGCAGCCCGGCAAACAGTGCGACTGCAAAGGGCATGGGCGTGCACGGGTTGATTTTAAATATCTCCAGCACCGCCAGCACAACTGTATATTCGGTCAGATAACCATAAAATACGCGCAAGGAAAGAAGCTCTCCGTAAGAGAAAAAGCGAATCCCCCCGCCGACCCAGAACAGAATTGCACCAAAAACCGCCATTCCGGGTGCACCAAGCGGATCCATCAGCCAGAACGCGCCAAACATTGCCGCTGCGACGATTCCTCCCGTCGGAACCGCAAGCACACGGCGCAATGCCGAGCCGATGCCAGCCGAATCTGCGGCAAGCCCGCAATATTTACCCGCAAAGCAGCAAAGCTCACAAAACAGCAGCTGCAGCAAAAGCCGGTCGGTGCGCAGGGGCGTAATACCGCCCTGCAACAATCCGGTCATTGCAGCATGATAAATAATCAACAGCGGCAAAACCGCCAGCGGAACAAACAGCATGGCGCAAAAATTCAGAATACGCAACAGGCGCTTGCTCATGCCACACCCTCCTCTCCGCAGCGGGGCGGCAAAAAGTATGTTGCACTGCAATCATCCGGCAACTCATCGCCATCCAACGGGCGAGTGAGAATAAAATGCACCTGCACGCCGTAAAACGCCTGCTGCCGTGCAAATTCCGTCATCGCATCCTCCCAGTACGCCGTAATCAGATACACATCGGTGGAAAACGCATCTTTTCCAAGGCCGCCCAGATACGGTATCAGGTTTTCGCTTTTTGTATTCTCCAGTCTGGCAAGCACGCGCAGCTCGTCGAAGAAGAAATCTTCTCCGCTGCCTTGTCGCGTCGCCGTCACCTCCTTGCCGGGCATTCCGCCATTAGCAAGAAATTTCATCGGAATTCCCTGCTCGGCTGCCTGTGCCAGACAAGTTGCTGCCGCGCGGATTCCCTGTTCAATATCGTCTTCATCATGATGCACCCGGGCCTCCTCTCGCCTCGTCTGCATATTGAGAATCACTGCAACCGTTTGGTCCGAGGTGCAGTCGTTATTGCGCACCATAATTCTGCCTTCCCGTGCGGTAGCTGGCCAGTGAATTCGGTTTGCGGAATCAAATCGTGTGTATTCGCGCACACCGGAAACATAAAACGGATCGGTAATCATCCTGCGGTGCACCACCGTTTCACCGCTCAACCCGCTCGGCGTGAGCGCAACGGCTTCGGTTTCCAGGGGTTTGGGCAGCACCGTAACCTCCGTGTGCACCGCAACCGGCATGGAAAGCGTGTTGCGTCCAAACAGATCGGTGGCAACGATCGTAATTTTGCCCACGGCAAACACACCGCGGCGCAGGCACTTTACCTTCCACCGCCGAACAACACGATGGTGGCTTTTCAGCACAAAAAAGCTCGGCACAAACCTTGTCTGGTCGGTGACAACCGATTGGGAACCTGCATATTCCAGCCAGCGTGAGGTGCTGATTTCGGTTTTTGCCCACGGAATCGGCAGCCACTTATTGTTGGTTACCGTTTCAATCAACTCAATCTCATCGCCCTCAAATGCTTCATCCGTGCTGAAGTGACATTCATATGTCAATTTTTTGCTCCAACATTTTAAGTAAACACGGCGTTCCGCTACGAAGAACACCAAAACAATCAGCATCAATACATAAAAGACCACACGAGCACCTCCGCTCTGCACACACTGCGACAAAGGCTGTCAGACGGCAGATTCAATCGGCACGCGGGTTTCGGCAAGAATCTGCCGCAGAACCACTGCACACGGCTCCGTGCCCTGCGTCAGACTGCGCCCTTTGCAGAGCATTCTGTGCGCAAGCACATCCACACAAACAGCTTTCACATCATCCGGCAGAACAAAGTCGCGCCCGTCTGCTGCGGCATGTGCCTGAGAAGCACGCTGCAGAGCAATGGTGCCGCGGGGGCTGACACCCATCCGGATTGCAGGATGGCTGCGCGTTGCTGTGACCAGCGCAATCAGATAATCCTGCACCGCATCGCCTACCCGCACGGTTCTGACTGCCTGCTGCGCCGCAAGCAGCTCCTCCCGGGAAACCACGGCATTCAACCGGTCGGCAGGGTCACTGCCCAAACGCGCGGAAAGCATCGCCTTTTCAAATTCCGCGTCCGGATACCCCATGCTCAGCCGCATAAAAAAGCGGTCAAGCTGTGCTTCCGGCAGCGGAAACGTTCCCTGAATCTCCACCGGGTTCTGCGTTGCAACCACAAAAAATGGTTTCTCCAAGGGATAGGTCACACCGTCCACCGAAACCTGCCGCTCCTCCATACATTCGAGCAGGCTGGACTGTGTTCTCGGGGTAGCGCGGTTAATCTCATCACCAAGAAGAATATTGGTAAACACCGGACCGGGACGAAAGGTGAAATCGCCTGCCTTCTGGTCAAAAAAATTGATTCCCGTCAGATCCGACGGCAGCAGATCCGGCGTAAACTGCACCCGATGGAAACGGCAGTCGATTGATTTTGCCAGTGCTTTGGCAAGCGTTGTTTTTCCGGTGCCGGGCAAATCCTCCAGCAGAATATGTCCTTCGCAAAGAACGGTCAGAATGACCTTTGCAATTACATCGCTTTTTCCCTGAATGACCGCTTCCATATTTTTTTGAAGACGCTGTGCAAGCGGGCGAATCTCCGAAATTTCCATAATTGGCACCATTCCTTTCGTTAGTCGCATGTTTGTGTGAAATTTGTATGAAATTTATTAATTAGTTAACAAATTTGTTTTTATTTTATCACTACTTATGAAAAAACACAAGGAAAATCCGCAATTGCTTGACAATCCACTCTGCGGTGTAAATAGATATGACCCAATTCGAGGAAAAAGAAAGTACCGGTGGGATAGAGGTTTTTTAGCAGGCTCCGGAGGTGGAGCCTGCTAAAAACGGGCGGTCGCGGCGGGCTGCTTCACATCCGAAAACTTCTCCCAGTCGTAAAAGGATTGCTGGTCGTTTCGATGACTGCGCTCGACCTTCCCATTGTGCTAGGGCGTTCTCGGAGGCATCAGCAGCTTCAAAAACCTGACCGAGTTCTCTGGGGTGTGTTCCTCAAAGCCGTAGATAAACCTTACTCTTGTACACTCATCTATGACCGTCCGCCGGTACAAATGACTGCAATTCTCTTGAATCTTGCCTCTCAAACAGTTATATGGGACCTCTTTCACATCGATTCGTATTTTTAGCAGCTCCGGGTAGCGCCGGTCATGCTTCCTTGCCAGCTTCACTCCTTGACGTTTCCTTGCTTCTTGTGCTATCCTGTTCATGAGAAGTCATTCCTTTGTGTTGTCGTGTTTTGTGGTGAATTCACTATACCACATCGGAACTGGCTTTTCTTCTTTTATTGGGCCATATCATTGTAGCACATACACAAGGAAAAAAATAAAGGATTTTATATGATGAAGCGTTCTGTTATGCTGAATGGACAAAGGATTGAATATGAACTAATTCGCAAGAAGGTAAAAAATATTAACCTGCGTGTACGACCGGACGGAAGCGTGACCGTTTCGGCGGCAAACAGCGTACCGGTTTTGATAGTGGAAGCCTTTTTGCAGACGCAGGCAAACCGAATTTTACATGCTTTACAACGGTTTTCGGAGATAAAGATACCCAAACCTTTTCAGTTGATGGATGGAGCAACATTTTTTCTGCTTGGGCAATCGGTACCGCTTCAAATGATCCGTGCAGCCGAACCGGCTGTAAATTTTTTGGGAGACACATTATTGCTTATGCTTTTACAACCGGACGATGCGGCACAAGCGGAACATACTTTTCAACAATGGTATACTGAAATGTGTAAAACTATATTTTGTGAGACGTGCAGCAGGCTTTTGCCATTGCTGCAGAGGTATCAGGTTGCTATGCCGGCGATTACCATTCGCACGATGAAAACGCGATGGGGAAGCTGCCGCCCGCAGAAACAGTCTGTCACGCTCAATCGGCGGCTGCTGCAATATCCCCTTGCTGCCATCGAGTTTGTGGTACTGCATGAGCTGGTGCATTTTGTTCATCCCGATCATTCGCATCGTTTTTATGCGCTGCTGACGGAATTAATGCCGGACTGGCAGGAACGAAAAAAACTTTTGTTATTACAAATGCCCTGGTAGGAGAAGTTAGAAGTTATGCATGATGTGCCTTCTTCTGGTAGTACATGGCGCAATCTGCAGCCCGGTAGAGATCCGTAAAAGTTTTGCCTTTGGCATTCACTGTGCAGAAACCCATGCTGATTTCGGTTGGCACATTCCAATGCTCACGTGGTGCAATTTGGCTGACAGCTTGTGTGGTTGCTTCAATTTTTTGCCTGATCGCATTTTCGGGCAGACTATCGGCTACAAACACCGCAAACTCGTCGCCACCCATGCGACTGATCAGATCGGAGTGACGAAACTGTTCGCACAGAATCACGGAGATTTCTACCAGGAGCCGGTCGCCGGCTTCATGACCTAGCATATCATTCACACTTTTAAAGGAATCCACATCAATGGAAAGAAACGTGATATTTTGTTCATCAGAGGCCATTTTTAAAAAGGAATTTACATTTTGCTCCATTGCTTTGCGATTGAGCAAACCCGTTAAGGGTTCTTTTTCACGTTCCATTTCCGCTGTCACATCTTTGGAGATCATGCAGATATACCGTGGTTCCTCATCCCGCATAAAAATCGCGCGACTTTCAACCCAAATCGGCGGATGAATGATATTCAATCGGTAACGAACCGAAATTTCATTGGGACCGTCATCTTGTGCAGCGGCAGCGCATAACATTTCCGGAGAAAACAGGCTTCGCACCCGAGCTGCATCATCGGGATGGATTTCTTCTTCAACTACGTGGGTAAAGGTGTCCTCATAAGCGCCGCAGTTGTCCACATGAAAAAGTGATTGTGCAAAATTAATTTGATGATAGGTGCCCGTTTGTGCATTAATTTCTGTATACACATCCACGGCATGCTGCATAGCGCGATTCATTCGTTTGAGTGTTTTTTCATTGGTGCTCTCGTTACAGTGAGGTTGAATTGTCACGGCAAAGGCCGACTGACCAAACCAGTTCAGTGCAAATGCTCTGGAATCAATTGCAGTTTGGTTTTCCGGACAGATAATCTGTTGCTGATAAGGAGTTCTGACCGGACAATCGAAACAAGGCTGTTGCTTCCCGTATGCCTCAAAGCAATGTGTGACTCCCGCAAAAAAAGATGCTGCAGCATTGAAAAAAAGCACTTGGAATGCGCTGTTAATCACATAGATACCGGTATCCTGTAATCCATTCAGCAGTTGGTAAAGCTGCTGGATTTCTTCTTTTTGCCTTTTCCTACGATGAAACACGAGCCATCATTCCTTTGGCGTATAGAATATGAACTTCTGGAGACTATGCCAAGCAGCAATTCTTTCCGCATTATACCATATAAGGAAAAATTAATAAAGAAAAATTTTACAATATCATAATAAGTTTACACCTTGAATGATCCTATTTTGTATGTGGGGCTACCGCGTGCTTCATATCTTTTTTGTTACTATCAGCGGAAAAGGAAGCCAGAATGATTTTTACTAATTGAAAATTAGTATTATTTTCACTGCGCAAATACGATACAGAGTGTCCTCGATATCCCAAACCAAACTGGGCAGAATTCAAATACCTTGGGGAAACCCGAAAAAGATGCGGTAAAAAGCATGATGGGGTTTGCGCCAAAATAGGCGCAAACCCCGTTAAAAGTGGATTGAATGTTGAGGATGCCGTGATGCGTTTAACAGGAGACAGTAGACTTTTTTTCGCTGATCACAAGCACATCGTCAGGTTCAATTTGTGTATCCCCTTTGGGAATAATCGTTTCTTCTCCACGCAAAATCATGACCACCAGTTCTTCCTCATGAGGAGAAAAGGCAGCAATTGATTTACCAACCCACGGACTGTTTTTATCAATGCGCTGTTCCTGTAATGCGAGCCCAACCTCATCCTGATAGGCGGGTGCACTTAAAATCACAGAGTCCTGAGGGAAAAATACCGTGCTGCCACCCTGCAAAACATTTTCTCCGCCGCGCAGCAGCATAACGACCAACATGTCTGGAGGAAGGTTCACTTCGCACAGGGGCTTACCGACCCAGGGATGCCCCTCGTAAATTTCAAGGTTAATAAAGTACAGTTTCACCTGCTCGGTGTAATCACTGAAGCTTTTGGCATCATCGATGTTTTTGTCACACATGCCGAGCCAACGAGCCACAGGAACCAACAACGAACCCTGAAATGTAATGGACAGAAGCACGATGCAAAAAACCATATGGAAGAGATCTCCCGGCGTTTGCGCTTCATGAACGGTTGCCATAATGGTAAATACAATGGATGCAGCGCCCCGTAATCCGGCAAAGGAAACGAGTGCCTGTTGACGGATGCCGCATCGCAAAGGAGTAAGACAGGCGGCTACCGCAATGGGGCGAACCACGAATGTGAGTAATAGCGCAATCACAATGGCGGGAATCAGAATTTGAGGAATGCGGGCTGGAGTGGACAAAAGCCCCAGCAGGAAAAAGATCAGCATCTGCATCAGACTGGTAAACCCGTCAAAAAAGTGTACCAGCGATTTTTTATTTCGTATGCGGCAGTTTCCGAGCACAATTCCAACGATGTAGGCACTTAGGTAACCGTTCCCCCCAATTGCCGCCGGAAGTGCATAGGAAAGCAGTGCAATGCCAATAAAAAATGCCATATCAAACCCTGCAACCGGAAATTTGTAATAACGCAAAAACACACGTACCAATAATGAAATAAGCGCGCCGCACAGAACACCGAGAAATAGCTGTTTTACTGTCATCCAGGCAAGTTCCGTGCCGCTTGCCTGACCGTTCATTACCGAGAGAAGAATAATGGTGAGCATGTAGGAGAAGGGGTCGTTACTTCCGCTCTCAACTTCTAAAAGCGATGCCGTGTTTTCCTTGAGTCCCAGCTTTTTGGATCGAAGCACCGAAAATACCGAAGCTGCGTCGGTGGAACTGAGCACGGATCCCAAAAGCAGCGCATCCAGCACGGGCATCTTCAAAAATAAAATGCATACGGCACCCGTCAGACCTGCCGTGAGAACAACACCGACAGAAGCCAGAACCGAGGCCTTTACCGCCACGGGTTTTGCTTGATTCCAGTTCGTACCGAATCCGCCGTAAAACATGATGAAAATAAGGGCGATGCTGCAAATTTGCTCCGACAACACGTAGTTATCAAAAGCAATGCGAAAGATGCCGTTTTCGCCAAAAAGCATGCCTAACCCGATAAATGCAAGGAGCACTGGCACACCCAATCGATGCGTCAGTCGGCTTACCAGCACGCAAAGAAGAATAATGATGGTGCACACAAGTAGATAAGACATAATACCTCCTGATACAAAAGCAAACATCAATGAATTCTGGTTTAATAATATTATACTTTTTCCCGCAAAAAAATATTTTGCAGGAAACAACCCCCACTTCTGTTTTCCTCCTTTCTTGTTAGCAGTGCTTATGGAGTAGAATGTTTACGGTGCTGCCTGAAAATAATCGCAAAGAAGACGGTTGCCAGCAGCGGAAATGCAGCTGCGGATATCAATCCGATTTTCATTCCCAACTGATCGGGTGTCAGGTTTAGGCGGTGCGCCACAGAAACGGCCGCGTTGTTTCTAATTGTAAAATCTGTGATGGCTCCAACAATTTGCGGTCCAATTGATCCGCCAAGATCTCCTCCTGCTGCCATCAGTGCAAAAACTGCAACGCCGGAGGAGGAAAACCGATCAGATGCAACAATCAGGCTGCCTGGCCAAAGCATGGCAGTGCAGAATCCGGTTAATACACAGGCAATCAAACCGATCAAAGCAATATTTGATATTGCAGCAGTTATGTAACAGACGGTAGCTCCTGCGGTACCGGCAACCAGTACTGTATAAACATTTTTGCCGAACTTTGAATAGAGAGTTCTTCCAAGCCCGAGCATCAGAGCGAACATGGCAACACCGAAAATATCTCCCCACACTTTTGGAAGCTTCAGTGCCTGCTCAATATAACTTGAACTCCATTGAGACATGGTGCATTCGCTGGCTCCCCCGAGAAAGATGCAGAAAAAGCAAAGTAAAAATTTTTTGTTGCAAATTAACCCCAAAACGTTTGATGCCTTTTCCGGGGTGCTCAATTCGGGAATATCTGCTTTGCAGAAAAGCAAACAGGAAACAAGCGGTACAATCATCCAAAAGAAAATCATCCACTGCCAGTTTTCTGTTCCGAATATTTTTAAAAAAAGCGTGCTGATAATTACAACTCCAACAACACCCCATGCATAAATGGAATGTAACTTGCTCATTTCCCGTTCCGGGTTTTCAGCCGGGATTCCTGCAATCACAGGGCTGATTAACACCTCTGCGAGTCCGCCGGAAGCCGCAAATATAATGGTTCCGATTGTAAGACCGAGGAAAACCGCATCCGGAAACAGAAAGGGAAACACTGCGTAAACAAACAGGCCGGTCGCCGTCAGGGCGGGTGTCAATTTGACTGTTTTTTTAATATCGAATTTATGCGAATAAAAAGAGAAAATCAGATCTATTAAAAGTTGAGTGGAAAAATTAATCAAAACCAATGCACCAAGCATGGAGTAAGATATTCCGTAAAGACTGCGAAACGTTAAAAAGAGCAATGGAGATAAAATAGATACCACAGACATCGAGATATTCGTCATATAACAGGCGTATTTGGTGCGTTTGTAATTTTTCATGATTCTGATTCTCCGTATCAAACTTAAGTATTATGTTGATGATCCTATGAGATTGCCGGATAATATTGTACAGGCGATGAGAGTTACGATGTCTTAAAAGAAAAGAAAAAGTGATTTGTAAAAAACGAATCGCTTTTTCTTTTGATGAAGCACGAAAAAATATTTTTATGCCCGAAGAGGCATCTTTATTTCCCCCTGAGCATGTGTGCGGGATGATAAAAATAAAAAACGGCCTTAAATCAATGGATTAATTACCTTACTTGCATTTTATCAAAAAAATGCAGACTCGGCAAGACAATATAATGAAAAAAGATTGCCAACATCAGCGGGCAATCTTTCTGAGTTCGTAGCATAAAACAGATTTGAATACACTCAAAAAATATTTGGTTAATTGTAAAATGAAATTGAACACATAAAAATGTCCACAGTGAATGGGATATCTGTTAGAATAAAGTTACCACACCCAACTCTGACAGAAGGAGCTCATCACTATGGACAAGACTCATTCTACCACAATTCCAGCAGAACGCAAGCGCGGACAGCATCTTGGCGCAGAAGAACGCGGTGCTATACAACATCTTAAAAAGCTGGGATACTCCAATCGATCTATTGCCGTGGAGATTAACTGTAGCCCCTCGACAGTAGGTTATGAGTTACGGCGCGGAACACCAGCCTACTGCGGTCATGGCCGCAGACCAGGATATTCAGCCAAAGGAGGAGCTGCCGCCTACAAAGCCAACCGGAGCAACTGTCGACGCCCCATCACCGTGCCCAGAGAATCGGCGTTTCTGCGCTGGATGGCCGAACAGGTCCGTGTGCATAAATGGTCATTCGATGCCTGCGTAGGATATGCTCGACTTCACAAGTTGTTTGCCTCAAAAGAGATTCCCTGCACAAAGACGCTGTATAATCTGCTGTGGGGAGGGGAACTGTGTCTCACATTGTTTGAATTGCCAGAAGTGCTGGGCAGAAGGAAGCGTGGAAAACCTCGTGTTTCCAAACGATTAAACGGCCGAAGCCTGGAAGAACGACCCGCCGAGGTGGATGAACGGAACATATTTGGTCACTGGGAATCCGATACGGTGCTGGGGAAAAAGAAGAAAGGCGAACCGGCGGTTTTTACAATCGTAGAGCGGCTGACCGGCTGCTATCTTTCCATTCGGATGGATGAAAAGAACACGGCGGGCGTTGCTGGAGCCATGGAACAACTTCACGCACGGTTTGGAAGACGGTTTTCAGAGGTATTTCGTACCATCACCACAGACAACGGCAACGAATTTACTGCATTTTCGGCGTTTGAATCGCTTGGAACAAAAGTGTTTTTCGCACACCCATATTCTGCTTGGGAGCGG
>CAKXIK010000010.1:62140-67324 GCA_934875675.1 uncultured bacterium | reverse complement strand
CCTATGAAGTGCGTGATGGTATCAAGATTCTGATCGGCGATGCAACAGGAGCTGACTGGGAAGCTGCTTCCATTTCCGGCGAGTGCAACGGCAGCAATATCTGGGGCTTCGCGTTCCCGGTTATCCGTTTCTCCGATATGGAAAACGAAATTGCCACCATCTCCAAAGAAAAGGGCGATGCACAGAAGGAAGTTATCGACTATCCGGATACAATGGTTGACAACATGAAGGCCTATATGGCAGTTCCGACTGCAGAGGAAAATGAGACCCTGTCGAAGTATGAATCCGCTTACAAGGCTCTTTCCCGTGAGATCGCTGTTAAGATTTACAAGGGCGAGCTCGATATCGACAACGATTGGGATGCCAAGGTTATCAAGCCTCTGAAAGAGGGCGGAATGGACGAATTGCTGAAGGTTTATCAGGCTCGTGCAGATCGTTACTTCAATTACGGCAAATAAACGATAATTAAAAACGGGCACGTGTAACCGGAGACGCCTTTGGTCCTTTTTCAAAGGCGTCTTTGTCATTTTTAGGAATTTCCAAGAAAATTACATTATAGAAGGGGTGATCCTCTCCATGAAAAAGAAGCTTTTATCAATCCTTTTAATGTCCCTGCTTATGTTCAGTTGTCTTGCTCCGGCAGTGACGGCAAATGCAGATGTGCCAAGCGCTGATCCTATTCGTATTATTGGTTGGAACGTATTAAATACGCCATGGGCCCAATCCGAAACCTTTCCTCAAAACACAGTGGAGCTCAGAGCACAACGAACCGTAGAAATTATTGAACGCTACCAACCGGATTCTGTTGGATTTATGGAATGCGTAAGCAACTGGAAAAATGCATTAACCGCAAATTTAACGGGATATACCATTGTTCCCGCATCCCAGACTACGTTTACGCCTATTTACTATCGCGCTGATAAATTAGAATTAGTGGACCAGGGTGTATTTTGGGCTTCATTAACGCCTGAGTATCCTTCCAAGGAAGGTAATTCTCCCGAGGAACGGTCTGCTGCATGGGCAATTTTTCGCCAGAAATCTACAGGTAAGCTTTATTGTCATATCAATACCCATTTGCATTGGGGTGACGGCAGCGAAGGAGACGCTAATCAAATTGGAACTGCCGCTATCCGGAATAAGATTGAACAATTCCGTAAAATTCCCGGATATGAAGAAGTGGGATTTGTTGTAACAGGCGATTTTAATATGTGGGATGAAGAAGTTGGCTATGCTAATATGATTGCTCCGGGTACCGTAAATATGCAAGATTCTTTTTATTGCGCACCTGTTGATAAGGTGGAAAACAAAGGGGGAACACTCTTAAGTATCTCCAATTATGTGAATATTGCTCCGGATATGGAAGTACTTGGTCAGCAATTAGACGATGAAAATGCGATTGATTTTGCGTTTGCATCTATCGATGTGTTAAATATTGAAAGCTGGAAAGTTATGCGCGAGACCGGAAACGATGGTTTTCTTGCTTCTGACCATTTTGGAATTTGCATGGAATTCACCTTTGGACAGGGGCAACAGGTACAGAATTATCCGGAACGCGTAAAGCATTTGGACTCACTGCCCAAGCTGGAAAATCCATATGCGGATGATACGGGTGTATATAATATCATATTGCCAGAATTGGAACATGCAACTATTACATGTGATAAGACAACAGCCAAACCGGGGGAATTAGTTACACTCAAGATTCAAGTGGAAGATGGGTATACCTTCAAATACGATGATGGAAGTAAAGATGGAAATACTGACAGTCCTTGGGGGACTGGAATTTGGGGCATGAACCTTTTGGGTCGTGCACTCAAAGTAAATGGAAAATCTTTGATATGGGCTGGCAATACCTTTGAAATGCCAGCTGCGGATGCAAAAATCGAAGGTATCGTAGTAGAGAAGCCAACCTATCAAGCTGCTAAGGGTCACGTTAACCTTGATGGTGTTAAAGATGATATTTATACCGGTGCCACTGAGATTAAGACCAAATATAAAATGTCAGGTAGTGCTGCCAATGCATCTTTAAGTTCGGCAACCGTTTCTGCAGCGTATGATAATGATTATCTTTATTGTTATGTAGCGATCAATGATCCCACGCCATCTTCATTGGAAAAACTATATCAATCTTCGCACGAAGATAAAAGTTTATTGTGTATGGATAGTCTCGCGTTCTTTGTTGATTTTTTGAACTCAGACGACCAGAACATGTCTTCTTTGGATTATCCCTTTGTCAAAAACGAAAGCGGTGTTTATGTAATTGACTTGTTGAATCTGAAAAAATCCTACAGCGGGGCAACTTATGATCGTTTGGGCTGTGGATTTTCAGCTTATAACGGTAATACCGATCAAGCGGATTATGTGGTCGTAGACAACGGTGATGGAACTTATGCCATTGAAATAAAAATTATGTTGAGCGAGTCTGTAAAAAATCGCCTGCGTACCGCTACACATGAAAATCGGCCGAAAATTGGATTTGGTATTGTTCTTCAAGATGATAAAAACAGTAATGGTGTCTATGAATATGATGAAGGTCTCGATGAACGCCAATTAGTTGAAAATGTCGCTATTAATGCAGTATGGCATAATCTCGTCATGTTGCCAACAAAAGACGGTCATTTGCAGCCACTTACTTATGACAGCCCGCGTTGGCTGAGCACCTTGGTGCTTGCAGACGGTGCTTCGCTTGCTAAGGTGGAATCGGTAAAGGTTACAGCAGATAAAACAGTGGCACTCCAAGGGGAAACGGTTTCTGCCTCGGCCGTGGTTTTGGGTTTCGATGTTTCTCAGAATGTGGTTTGGAGCATTTTGAATGCAAAGTCTGCCGATACTTCAATTACGGATAAAGGGGTTCTAAAAATTGCTGCCAATGAAACGGCAGAAAAGATCGTAATTGTTGCCACGGCTGCTGATGATAAAACAATAACGGGTCAGTTTGAAATCTCAATTGAAAGTAAAACAACCGAATCGTCAGATGATTCGAGTTCCGATCCGTCCCAGCAGCCTTCAGACACTTCCTCAACAGGTAAGCCGGACTCTATAACTTCGGGTAGCACTCCCGCAACAGGCGGTTCTTCCGAACAACTGATCTGGATTGCAATCGCGCTTGCAGCAGCGGCGGTGCTTGCGGCAGGTGTTATTGTAGTCGTTCAGCGCAAAACGTACAAAGAATAATTTTACAGTTATCTTCTTTTCAAGCGAGAGACGTCTTTAGTATTTCATAAAGACGTCTCCATTTTAGATTTCCAAGAAAATTACATTATAGAAGGGGTGATCCTCTCCATGAAAAAGAAGCTGTTGGCGGTCTTGCTGTCGCTGCTCATGGTGGCAATGTCTTTATCTCCTGCCTTTGCTATCGATGGAATTACGGATCAAACGGGAGCCGACATTCGGGTGATGGGCTGGAATTTATTAAACACACCGGGTGTGATCGAAAATTGGAACGAGTATTTTACCATTAATAAGCGCGGAGAACGAACGGTTGATATTATTAGCCGCTATGATGCAGATTCCATCGGTTTTCAGGAAGGAAATGTGAATTGGAAAAACTATTTGAACGTTAATTTGACGAATTATACAATTGTACCGGCAACGCAAGGAGCTACCGACCCCATTTATTACCGACAGGATCGAGTTGATTTAGTGGATGCCGGTGTTTTTTGGCTTTCTGCCACGCCGGACGTGCCTTCCAAGGAAGCGAATGCGGCAGAAGAGCGTGTTTGTACTTGGGCAATTTTTAGAAACAAAACCACAGGCGTAATGTATGCGCATTTTAACACACATCTTGATCACATTAGTGATCAGGCCAGAACAACGGGCATGCGTGTCATCAGGGAAAAAATAGAGTCTTTTCGACAGGACAAGGGATATGAAAATCTCGGAATTGTTGCAACCGGAGATTTTAACAGCACACGAAAAACGGATGCTTATCAGGTGATGATTGGTGAATATCCCAACGTAAATATGCAGGATTCGCTTTATTGCGCCCCACAGGATAAAGTGCAAAATGAAGGTGAAACGTTAATTGACGGAAGTCTGATGATTGCAGAGGATTTGAGTTCATATGACGGTGGACTTGCAATTGATCACCTTTTTGTTTCAATTGATGCGCTGGATGTCCAATCTTATAAGGTAATGCGCGAGGGAGACCGCACAAATCCAAGGCTGGCGGCATCTGACCACTTTGGAATTTATGTGGAACTGAATGTAGGCCAGGGAGAAATTCGTCGTGTAGATCAGGAAGTACGCGAAACCGCAGCTTACGGAAACGTGACGGTGGACGGTGTGCGGGATGAATCTTATGCGCAATCGACGAGCGGAATCATCAAATCGGCAAATTCAAACAGCAGCGTAACGCTTCCCAAAAATGAAATGACCACCGCAGCTTATTCGTTTGTGCATGATCGGGATTATCTCTATTATTTTATTGATGTGACCGATTATCATGTAACCGATGCAGAAAAGCATACGGGTGAAGACGGCGCAAAAACCGGTATTGACGGCATTGAAATCTATTATAACTTTTTAAAAGGAAGCACCAATCCAAAAGAATTTTCATCTGAAACGGCAACAAACGGTGAATGCGGATACTTCACTGTTTATGCAAATCAGGATTCGATTACCTACAATGCAACCAAAGTGAACTCAGACGTAGCATCCGTATTGGGTGACTATGTTGCAAAGCACACGGAGACAGGATACGTAATCGAAGGTAAAATTCCGTTGAGCAGTTCTGTAAAGCTACTGCTGAGCGGAAAAGATGATATTCAGATCGGAATGGGATTTCTGATCAATGATGATGCCGATAATGGAATTGGAGGACGAGACTATTATACGGTAAATGCAGGAGATGGAGACGTGCTTTCAGCGTGGGGAGCTCCCAACCTGATGCTGCCGCTGTGGCTTGCACCCAGTGAGAAAGCAATCCTGCCGAACAGCGCTGCATATGGTACCCCCACATTGGATGGTACGATGGATGAAGTCTATAACAAATCTGATGCAGGAAACATTTCCCGTGCAACCCTGAACGGAACGGCAGAACTTCCGGATGCAGAAAAAACAACTGCCACTTATCGGTTTGTATACGACAATAATTATCTGTATTACTTTATTGATGTGACAGACTTCCATGTGACAGATGCTTCCAAGCATGCAGGGGAAAGCGGAGGAGATAAGGGAATTGAC
>CAKXIK010000010.1:0-62053 GCA_934875675.1 uncultured bacterium | reverse complement strand
TATACTGCTGTACACACGGAAAAAGGATATGTTCTGGAGGGAAAAATTCCGCTGCACGAGTGTATGAAGTCGCAGCTGGCAACGGCAGATCAACCGGTTGAAATCGGCGTTGGATTTGTTCTCAATGATGATGCAGATAATGGTGCCGGTGGCCGTGATTATTACGTTGTCAATGAGGACAAGGTACTGTCTGCATGGAGTCAGCCCGATCAAACCAGCTCACTTTATCTGGTTCCAAACAAAGAAGCAATTGTCCCAAATAGCATTGCCTATGGAACACCGGAAATTGATGGCACGATGGATGCAGCTTATGATAAATCCTATGCTGCAACATTTGGGCTTAATGGTCAGAACACGACAGAGACAAACGGTACTTATCAATACCTCTATGATGATAACTTCCTGTATTATTTTATTCATATTACCGATTCCAATGTAAACAGCCCGGAAACACAAAGCAGTGAAGCGAACGGAAATGGAATTGATAGTGCTCAGTTGTATTTCAATTTTGCAAAGGGTACCAATAGCAGTACAACCTACAGCAGTGAGCTGGTCGCAAATAATGAAGCCGGCTTCTTTACCATTTTTCCAAACGGGAGCGATGCTCAAAACGCACAATACGCGGCCGCAAATTCAAAAGTTTATAATGCGCTGAAAGAATACGGTCATTCTTACACCGATGACGGCTATACACTGGAAGGAAAAATTCCTCTTTCCGCAAGTCTGAAAGCATCTATTACAGCTGGAAAAACTGCAGCAATCGGACTTGGAATCCAACTCAATGATGATGCTAACGATGACGGGGTTCGGGATAATTATCTGTTTAGTGCGTCAATTGTTGGGTCGGCTTGGGGAGATCCCACTCAGATGCAAGAATACTATCTGCTGAAAAAGCCGGACAGCGCCGGAGAAAGCATTGCCGGCGGAGCGATTGATCAGTCGGTTCAGCGTGCAGCATTCGGAACGCCGGTTATCGACGGTACGCTCGATGATCAGTATCTGAAATCAACGGCAGATACCTTCCATTTCAATGGAGGAAGTTCGGATGCTAACGGTGTTTATCGGTTTATCCATGACAATGAGTACCTTTATTTCTTTGTGGATATTGCCGATAAGAATGTGAGCGACCCCGAAACCGTGGACCAACAGACGGATCACAACGGAATTGACGGGGTTCAGCTGTATTATGATTTTCTGAATACGGACTACAATTCCTCCAGCAATCCCGATCAATATCGCAGCTATACATTCAGTTCTTGCAACCAGAACGGAAACGAAGCGGGATATTTCGGAATGTTTGCAAATGGAAATCCAATTTGGCTTGAACAGGGCTCCTCTGCTAATATTACTTATACGGCAAAGCATACAAACACCGGATATGTATTGGAAGGCAAGGTTCCGCTGAGTACATCATTAAAAGCAAAATTGGATGAAAAACGGGAATCCACCATGGGATTCGGACTTCAGTTGAACGATGATACCAACAATGATGGAATCCGAGAGAACTATGTGATGAGCCAAAGCTCGATTCTTGCAGCCTGGGAACAGCCGTATGCAATGACCGATCTGATTCTGGAGCCGGATTATTACTCTGAAGAGGCTGCCGCACATGTTGCAGTTTCGGGAACGCCGGAGATTGACGGCAAGCTGGATGCAGCATATGACCGCTCTCCTGCGATTTTGCTGAACAAAGAGCTTTATACCAATACGGTTGTAACCGAAAACGCGACAGGTGCCGCAAAAGCGCTTTATGATTCCGATTATCTCTATCTGTTTGCAGAAATTCAGGATGACACATTAAACCAAACAGATGTTCATCCGAAAAATGATAATTATGACTTGGATGGCGTACAGTTCTATCTGGATTTTACAGACGGTTCCAGCTCAGCCTTTACAAGGGGTAAAAGCGGATACCTGATTTTGGATGTTAACGATTATTCCACAACACTGCAAAGCGGCGCGCAGGTGGATCGTTGGGGCGGGTCTGACATGCTTGCATCCGTCTATAAAGACAATCCTGACAAGTGTTCCTGGAAGGTTGTTCGTACAGATGACGGATATAATATGGAAATCAGATTTGAATTGCCGGAGGAAGTCAAGGCGCAGATTGCAGCAAAGCAGACGGCCAATATCGGCGTTGGTTTTCAGATTAACGACGATACAGACAATGACGGCGACCGTAATGACATTGTGTTTTCAAACGGACAGTTAGGTGATGCCTGGTTAGGCCCGCAAAACATTGAACGGATGAATCTGCTGCCGGATTACAAAATTACAACTAACCTTACAGCAGAGCAGGGAACCGTTGATGTCAGTGCCGCATATGCCGGAGAACTGGTAACACCCAAAATTACCATTGCGGACGGGATGATGCTGGTGGACGGTTCCGTTAAGCTGAATGGAAACCCATTTGAGATCGGGTCCTCCTTTGTGATGCCTGCACAGGATGTGCAGTTAACGGCAGAGGTGATTTCCAAACCGGAAGAATTCCCGATTATCCTGCCGGATGTTGAAGGATTGACCATTACAAGCGATAAAAAAACTGCCAAGCCCGGCGAACTTGTAACATTAAACATTCAACTGGCAGATGGGTATGAATTCGTACAGGATGACGGTATGTATGATTACGGACATTTTTCGAACTCTCAGCAAAAATGGGTTAATTCCAACAGCGGGCCTCATGGACTTTATCTGATGGGGCGCAGACTAAAAGTGAATGACGTTTCGCTTACCTGGGCCGGCAATACCTTTATTATGCCGGACAAAGAGGCAGTTGTGACGGCGGAGGTAGAAGCTCACCCGATCGTCAATGCAGTGAAAACAACTATCACACTGGATGGAGCGAAGGATGAAGCATATGCAGACTCCAAAACAATTGATGTGAACCGCAGTACCAGTGCCGCCACGTGGTATCAACCCGGAGAAAGCCGCGCGACAGGAAAAATCAGCACGGCTTATGATGATCAGTATCTGTATTGCTTTGCAGAAATCAATGACCCGACTGCTTCGGACATGAATGCGGTAAATGGTGATATTGGTTCCGCAAAAAGCCTTCTGGGCTTTGATAATATTGTTTTCTTCTTTGACTTCCTCAATACGGATACCGAAAACACAGCGACGAATGAATATCGCTTTGTGGAAAACGAAAGCGGAATTTTCCTGATTGATGCGCTCAATTTGCAGCAATCATCGGATGGAAGAATCTATGACAAACTTGGCGGAGGTTTTGCTGCGTTCAACGGGAACAAATCAAAAGCGGATTATGTGGTTGTAAAGAACGAAACCGGTTATCAGGTCGAACTGAAAATTGCGCTGAGCGATTCCTTAAAGCAAAAGCTTGCAGTTTCCTCAGAAACTAATCGCCCCGAAATCGGAATTGGCGCAATGATTATGGATGATCAAGACAATAACGGTGCATGGGATTATGAAAAGAGCGATAAAATAATTTGTTCCAGTAGCTTAATTACAAATATGTGGAGTACAATGCAGTTTGTCCGTACGGAAAACGGACATTTACAGGTCAATGCCGACACCAGTCCCCGTTGGCTGAGCAGAATGACTCTCGACTATGCCCCGGAGGATACTTCTTCTTCCAGTACTTCATCGGGTAGTACTTCACAGACGGAAAGCGAAGTAGAAAGCACACCGGGTTCGCAGGAAAGTTCTTCTGAACAAACGCAGTCAACTTCTTTGCCAACGGATCAGTCTCAGGTAGCAGACACGGTTTCTGCAGCCTCCGAATCCAGCCCCACAACGGGCAGTGCTTCGGAACAACTGATCTGGATTGCAATCGCGCTTGCAGCAGCGGCGGTGCTTGCGGCAGGTGTTATTGTAATCGTTCAGCGCAAAACGTACAAAGAATAATTTTTACTTTCTCTTTTAGCACAAAGGCGGTTGTCTATTCCGTAGATGACCGCCTTTTTTGTTTGTAGGTGGTGCGCTGGTTAATAATAATTCTAAATTTTTTATGATATTTGTCTGACTTTTACACCATTGATCCATAAAGAATAGAAAACAGGCACTGTGTAACGTGGCGTTACGCAGTGCCTGTTTAAAATAAAGCCGAAAAAAATGTGCCGCTCAGCCCAATGCAATGTCAAGAATCATCATCAGAACAAACCCCAGTGCCGCACCGATGGTTCCGATATTACTGTGTTCTCCTGCCTGTGCTTCCGGAATCAATTCTTCCACGACAACATAAATCATCGCACCCGCGGCAAAAGAGAGAATATACGGCAAGGCAGGGGTGATCAACGCAGTCAGCAGAATCGTTGCAATTGCGCCCAGCGGTTCAACAATGCCGGAAAGAGCGCCATAGGAAAATGCTTTTCGCTTAGAAATTCCACTTCCAATCAGCGGCATCGAGATGATTGCGCCTTCGGGAAAATTTTGAATTGCAATACCGATGGCAAGTGCAAATGCACCCGCGGTCGAAATCGCAGTGCTGCCGGAAGCAACACCGGCAAAGACAACACCAACCGCCATGCCTTCCGGTATATTATGCAGCGTAACCGCAAGAATCAGCATCATGGATTTGCCAAGACCGGAGCGTTTGCCTTCCGGTTTGTCAGAATTGACATGCAGATGAGGAATAATGGTGTCGAGCAGCAGCAAAAAGCCGATACCCAGCAAAAATCCCGTTGCAGCAGGAATCCATGAAACTTTGCCCTGACCTTCAGCCATTTCGATAGCAGGGATCAGCAGTGACCAAACAGAAGCAGCAATCATTACGCCGGAAGCAAATCCCAACAATAATTTTTGCAGGGATGATTTCATTTCTCCTTTGAGAAAAAACACCATTGCCGCACCAGACACCGTACCCACAAGCGGCAAAACAATGCCGATTAATATTTTCATCGTATCATTCATTCTTAACGATCAATCCCTTCCATTACAATGCAAATTTGTTGTTTAAGAGTTTTTTCTTTCAAACTTAAACTCCTTATCGGTTTGCCATTAGCTCGCGGATCGTTGCTTTCAGTGCAAGATATCCGGCTTCCGGTTCTTCTATTTTGAGTACAGACTGTTCCAGCGGACAAAGTCCGTCGCCAGTCCGGTTATGAATTGCGTCCACTTCGTGTTCACTGGAACAGGAAATGCCATGCTGCGCAAGATACTCTCGTGCAGAGCTGCTCATTGTCACTGCGAAGACATGGCGCACACCGCCCAACACCGCGATCATGGCAGCGGCTTTGCCGATAATTTTGTCTGCCAAAATTGCCCCTTGCAGCAGCTTTGGATCAGATTCGTACACATGCAGCAACGGTTTAACCCCGCGGCCGTTACCGGTATAAACGATTTCGTTGTCCCGGATGATAACGCAGGAAACACTTTCTTGCAGGATCATTTCGCGTGCGGCAGCAAGTGCAGGAGTATTTTTAATTTCTGCTGCAGAGAGGGTATCGTTATTTTGATTGATTTTCATAAGGTGACGGCTCCTTTTAAATAATAAATCATTTGTTATATGAATTGGAAAGTTTTCAGCAAAAAGATGAAGAGGAAAAGTGAAAACATGGAAAGCACGGAGGTAAACACGACAATTTGTCCGGCAAGTTCACCATCGCCGCCTTGTGCTTGCGCCATAGGAAAGCTGGAAACAGCAGTGGGTGCGCCAAACACGGCAGCAATCACCATTAATTCTGCACCACGGAATCCAAGCAGCGCGCCAAGAGTAACAAATACGGCAGGAATCAGGAAAAGCCGCGCGGATACAGCAATGATAAGCTGACGGATACCGCTGCGCACACGAGAAAATTGAAATCCTCCGCCCAAAGCGACCAAGGCAAGCGGAGTTGCAATTTTACCCCAGTCAGTCAGCGTATCAGTAAGCAAAACGGGAAATCGAAGCCCGATCATCTGGCAAAGGACTGCAGCCACACTTGCCAAAATCAACGGGTTCTTTGCAATGCCGAGTAAAATGCGCGAAAGGTTTGGCTTGGCGCTGCGGTTTAGCTCCAGTGTGATGACAGAGAGCACATTGAACAAAGGAATCACAAAGGAGATCATCGCCGCCGCCGCTGCACTGCCGGCATCGCCGAAAACCGCTGCAACCAGCGGCATGCCCAGAATAACAAAATTGCTGCGCATCATGCCTTGAATCATTACGCCGCGCCGACGCGGCTCTTTTTCAATCAGCGGGATGAGCAAAGAAAGCAAAAGAAACAGAATTAAAATAGAGATGCATACAAACCCAACCAGTTTTCCGTTGAATACGGCTGCAAAATCAGCGTTATAAATGCTCAGAAATACATGTACCGGCAAAAACACCCGGAAGACAATTTCATTGAGCTTTGTAATCGTCGGTTCGCCCCATACTTTGCAAATGCGAAGAATATATCCGAGGGCGATGGTTAGAAATATTGGAAATACAGCGGAAAAAGAGATTTGTAGGTTCTGCATATGCGGCATTCCTTTCAGTGGAATAATTCTATTGTATCATAGTAATGAACGTTTGCAAGAGTTTAGGCGGACTTTGCCGTGACAGAAATCCTTTATCAAAAGTGCGCAACCGATAACCGAAAAGAATATAAAAGTAAATACCGATAATTATTGTAACACAATTGGCTTAATGTAAGATAAGAAGATTTCTTTAGGACGAAAAAACATTCACAATAATGTTAATAATAAAATGCATAATCAATTTTATTCAAAAATTGGCTCAAATTTTTGGAAATAATTCCAATAGAATCTTGAAATAATTTTATGTTATAATGTCACGCGTAATAGTGTTCGTTTATCTGAAAGGGATTGATTTTTTAAATGCAAAATCATATTCTGCTGTTAAACATGGGGCTTGGTGCGGTGGTGCCGGTTTTGTGCGGAGAGCAATTTTGCGAACCGTCGCACTCATTCGGGCCTGCGCGCCGGGAATATTATCTGCTGCATTTTGTGGCGGAAGGCTATGGAGTGTATAGCTGCGGCGGTGAGGAATACCCCGTTGGACCGGGTCAGATGTTTGTCATTCGTCCCGAAGAAATGACCACCTATCGTGCGGATGCACAAGATCCATGGCATTACATATGGGTTGGCTTTCGTGTGGACGAACCGTTGCGGGAGGAAGTTGGTTCTCTGCTGCAGCAGAATGTGTTTACGGTTCCCAATGCACGCCGGCTTTTTTCGGACATTGCTGCAAGCGGGCAGATGCATGCTGCGCGGGAATTGTTTGTTTGCGGCAAGGTCTATGAGCTGCTTTCCATGCTGCTGGAATCCTGCGGACAACAACAAACGGATCTGAGCAATTACGTGATGCGAGCAAAGGACTATGTGGAAGCAAACTATGTCAGTGACCTGAGCGTGCAGGGAATTGCCAATTATCTTGGTCTGAGCCGGAGCTATTTCAGCGCTATTTTTAAACAAAGCGAAGGGATTTCTCCGCAGGAATTTATTGTAGACCTG
The DNA here is from genome assembly GCA_934875675.1 of uncultured bacterium. GTDB lineage: Bacteria > Bacillota > Clostridia > Oscillospirales > Acutalibacteraceae > CAKXIK01. Next base: position 54,658 of record CAKXIK010000010.1, on the reverse strand, counting down.
CGTCTGCGCAAAGCAGGTGAATTGATTGCGGAGAGAGGATACCGCCCCGGAGAAGCTGCCGCTGCATGCGGGTATACCGATGTTTTTAATTTTTCCAAGATGTTCAAGCGAAAATTTGGAGTTCCGCCGGGACGTTATCGCCGGGAACACTGATTTTATCGGATGGGTGCAACAGACAAAAAGCAGGATCGCTTCGGTGTTTGGAAGCGCTTCTGCTTTTTTATTTACGCAAACCAAGGACATGGTTATTTTAATAATAATGATTCCGCTTCCTGTAAAAACAAGCCGACATCTTGCGGACAATGTGCATCAGATGCGGTGATGATTTGCACCCGGTGACGTTTCATTGCAGAAATCATGGCAGGATTCATGCCGATTTCTGCGTTTGTTCGCCGGTGTATTCCGGTGCTCTGTTCGGCATACAGATGATTTGCAGAAAGTACCGCTGCCAGCTCTTCGTAATAGGGCAAAAGAGAAAATGACGGCTGATGACCAAATAATTTGATGCAGTCCGGGTGAGCGATTCCGTTGAATATTCCGCTTTTTGCAAGGTCAATCGATGTTTCAAAATATCGCTGATAACATTTGTCCACGTCTTTACCTTCCCAAAATTCCGCTTTATGATCGAAAGCAAAATCATCAATAAAATGTACACTTCCCACCAGAAAATCGAGTTGCGTATTCCGGGTGAGCACACGGACAAGATTTTCGTGCTCCTTAAAATAACACACTTCCAGCCCAAAGCGTATTTTAATGGGAAAATGTTGGCTTCTAATCTGACGAATCAGCGTAAAATAATCCGAAAGCTGCAGCACGCCTGCTTTGCGGTGAAACCATCGGTCTATATAATCGGAATCCGCACACACGGAATCATACATCGGAACAAATTCCGAAAAGCGGTAGCAGTGCTCCAGCAGCCAGATCTCATCAATATTTTTCCTCACCGCTTTTTTCACAAATTCGTTAATCCATTCCGGTGTGTAGGCGCCTTGTTCAATATGAATATGTGCATCTGTCATCTTGCATTTCCTCCTGTGGGCGGCACAGTTTTTTAACATCCCGAGTTGTTTCCACCGGTTTGATCTCACTTTTCTGTCTGTCATTTTTTCCATGAAAAAAACTTTGCTGATGAGCAGCTTACTTTTCGGATTACGCGTCAACACAGCCCCCGCACGAGTCCGGTTCATCAACCAATCGGAGAGTAGCAGCACGGAATGTCTGTGCGGCGGGAGACGGAAAGAATCATAGTACATCCCCTGCGAGAACATATTATTCATTCATTCGTTTTGTTCCCCACCAATTGGGAATCAATGCGTCCAATGTGATGGTTTTCTGAGGCTCAAGACAGGTTAATATCTCTATGGAGGGACTGGATTGATCCAGCTGCATCAGATATTCGCGGCAGGCACCGCAGGGGGAACCGACCGTTTCGTCTTCCATCACACAAGCAAGCTTACGAATTCTGCTTTCTCCGTTTGTAATCATATTGGCGATCGCATTTCGTTCTGCACACATCCCAAGTGTACTGGCAGTGTCAATACACACACCGGTATAAATATTGCCCTGGTCGGTCAAAATTGCTGCCGCAACGCCGCCGGCTTCAATAAAAGGAGAAATTGTTCTTGGATTTCGCTTCATTATATAGGGTTGTCCAAACGGTTTTATCTGTTATCATTTGATTCACGCGTTCAAATAGATAGGGCTGAATTGCCGGATAGGTGAGCTCTTTTGGCAGAGTATCAAATTGTTTGATTTCGCCGATCTCCATTTCTGGCGGCAGTTCACCGAGACTTTGAATATTGGCAAAACAAAGTAAGCCGTAGGTAATTTCGGTTTCCCGGGTTACCCCATAAATGCATACGGGGTTCAGGTCAAATTCAACCGCACCGGTTTCTTCCCAAAGTTCACGCTTTGCCGTGTCGAGAATGTTTTCGCCAGGTTCCCGGTGTCCGCCGGGGATCTCCCATGTTGTGCGTGCCTTGTGGCGGCAAAAAATCCACTGACTGTCCTTTTTTGCAGCAATTACAGCAAACTTGAGCTGTACATCCGGTATTTCGTTTGTGTTATGAAATGTTACGGTCGTCATTTTATGACCATGCCTTTCTGCCGATCGGCAAAGATAATTGCGGTTTTGAAAATTTTGCTTCCAAAGTTTGCAGATGTGGTACACCGCAATACCACGACGGAATCGAAGTGTTCATTCCGCGGTACCATTCCAGTACTTCTTTTTCCTGCTGCAGCATGGTGTCTATTTCCTTTTGTCCAAATGGAATTGCCCAGGGAATGGAAGAAAGAGTGTTGCTGGCGATGTAGAGGGCAAGCAGATGCCAGAATTCTGCCGGCGGCTCCCCGTCAAAATAACCGTTCACCATGCCGGAAGCAAAAAACGGGCTTTTTTGTGCACACCAGACGATGCGGTTGAATTCCTCCCAGGGGTCACCAAAGTCGTATCGGTCAAAATCAATGATCTGCAGGGCTCCAGCTCGGTCAATCATCATATTTCCAAAGTGATAATCTCCATGCTGAAAGCACTGCGGTCTGTTTTTGAGCAGAAAACGATGGGTGTTTATGTAATCAATCAATGACTGTCCGTTTTCATACTGAATGGGACATTCGCGGTACATCTGAATTTTGCGGTCAATCTTGCGGTTGAACCGAGCATCCCAATCTTCTTGATCTGCCGGAGCGGGGATAGAATGGATTTTTGTTAAAATTCTTCCCGCATTAAGGCCATAAACATATTGATCGGTGTCAGAAAGGGTGGGGATTACTTCTTCGGCGTCGTTGCCGTCAATCCAGCTTTGCAGCGAATATACGCCTTCCTCGCAGGTTCCGGACTCTACCGGCTGGCACATTGGAACACCAAGACAAGCCACCTGCTGCATCATACAAAACATGTTTTTGCGGGTTACACTTTTTTCGTGGGGTGTAATGCGCAGCAAATATTTCATATTGTCTGTGGTGGTAACGCAATACTTTTTATCGCATGACCATCCTTTGGCAATGAACTCGCGATTTACAATAGTATCAAAAATCATGATTGGATTCCTCCTTTTGCAGGCATTGCTTTCTTGCACCTGACCGTGAAAACTCTTGACAGTTTTCCCCATAGCCACAGCCCAAATCCAGCACTGTTTTTCCGACAAAATCAGGACAAAGCAAAAACAAGGCAGGTTTTTCAACGATGTCATTTGCGGCGATGGGATTTTCACGTAATTTTTTGTACCCATCAAAAAATTCATCGTTGTCATAAATATTTTGATCTTTCACACTAACCACTCCTCGCTTTAAATAAAAGTTTCGATCAAACCGGTATATCGCGTTGATGATGGGTTACGCAGATAAAAAAAGGCAGGATTTATACAATCCTGCGGAATAAGCGAACCGTGAAGCGTGCACCACAGCCCTGCGTGCTGTTGACGGTGATGCTTCCGCCGTGCAGCTCCACAATCTGCTTTGCCATCGAAAGCCCGATGCCGACGCTGTCCGGAGATGCATTTTTTCCGCGGTGAAAGCGTGTAAATACCAAGGGAAGATCTTCGCGGCAAATTCCGCAGCCGGTGTCCTGCACCGCAATTTCAGCAAAAATCGGGCTGTTGGCACAAAGAATTGTAATGGATCCATTTTCCGGTGTATGCTCAACAGCATTTTTCAAAAGATTCACAAATACTTCGCGCAGCCAGTTTTTATCGACCAAAACAATCATATCCGATTCGCCGTGGCAGGAATATGTAATGTTTTTGAGTTCCATCGGGATTTTGAGCGGACGAAGCGCACTTTCCAAAACCTCGCCGATCACGGTTTCCTCGCGGTGCAGTTCAACGGTACCGGCGTCCAGACGGGAAAGCTTCAGCAATGCCGAAAGCAGCCATTGCATGCGTTCCAGTTGTTGCTGCATGCTGCGGGTGAACTCTGCACGCTTTTCGGGAGGGAGATTTCCGTCACAAAGCAGATCGGTCATCACGAGCATGGAAGTCAGCGGTGTTTTAAGCTGATGGCTGATGTCAGAAATGGAGGACGATAGTGCAATCTTATCCTTTTGGAGCGTTTTGGATTGTTCCCAGAGCATGACAGTCATTTTGTAGATTTCGTTCTTCAGAATGCTAAGCTCGCCTTCCTCATTATCACGAACGTCGAGCACTTCACTGCCGGATGCCACCGAGCGCAGATAATCGCTCAGCTTTGCAAGCTCGCGCATTCTTGCTCCGGTATAGCACAAAGCAAGAATCAGTACCGTGCCTCCGCAGCTAAGCACCCACCAGACCGCAAACTGAGGCCAAACGATAGCGCAGGTTGTGAATACGGTGATGGAGAGTAATGAAACGGTTAAGATATGTCGAAAGACCCGGTTGCGCACCAAGACTCAAGACCTCCCTTTTTTGCATTGTTGGCCTGCCAGAGTGTTACGGTTCAATCATGTCCCACCCGATATCCAAGCCCGCGGATGGTACGGACAATTTGGGGATCCTGCGGGTCGTCTTCGATTTTGTCACGCAGGCGTTTGACATAGACGGTAAGGGTGTTGTCATTCACAAAGTCGCCGGCAACATCCCAAATCTCCTCAAGAAGTTGATTGCGAGAGAGGGTTTGTCCTTCGTGGTTGAGCAGTGCCAGCAGCAGGCGATACTCCAGTGCAGTCAAAATAATTTCCTTCCCGTTTTTGCTCACCTTTGCCTGTGCAAGGTTGACGGTCAACCCGCATCGTTCAAAAATTCCCGGTGCGGAGGAAGATTTGCCATTTGCCCGGCGGAGAACCGTGCGGATGCGGGAAAGCAATTCACGCACACGAAATGGTTTTGTCACATAATCGTCAGCACCCATGTCCAATCCCATTACGATGCTGACTTCTTCGTCACATGCAGTGAGAAAAATCACTGGTGCAGTGCTCTTTTGGCGAAACAGCTTGCAAAGGTCAAAGCCGTTTCCGTCCGGCAAAGTTACGTCAAGCAACGCCAAATCAAGATTTTCCTGCGCAATTGCTGTCTTTGCTTCTGCAAATGTGGCGCAGACACACGTTTCATATCCTTCACTTTTCAAGGAATAATCAAGTCCTGCTGCAATCGTGCGGTCGTCTTCCACCAATAATATTTTCATTCGGATGCAACTCCTTTGTCATCATAAATATCTGTCAGAAAATCATGATTTTCTGCACGGTACGAGGAAAAAACAAGAGCATTCTGAAACCGGAATTTTATTAAATTAGATTATCTTATTTTACCACACAATTGGCGGTACGGCACCTGTTATTTTGCAAAGCAGCTTACGGAATGACCGACTTAACAAAATATTTACAATTGCGGTTTGCTGCAGGGGCTTGATTTTTTTGCGGCAACGATATAGTATAGTATACAAGACTTAGCACTCTAATTAAAAGAGTGCTAAACCATTGTAAACTGTTTTTTGCTTGTGCCGGAAACAGTGAAACGTTGGCAGGGACAATACGGAAAATAATATTATTTTTCAAAGAGGTGCAGTTTGATGAAACAAAAACAATTCAAGGCCGAATCCAAAAAGCTGCTGGATATGATGATCCACTCGATTTATACGCACAAGGAAATTTTTCTGCGCGAGCTGATCTCCAACGCCAGCGATGCAATCGATAAGCTTTATTACCGTGCGCTGACCGAGAATATTACCGGACTCAGCCGTGATGATTTTGCCATCGATCTTGCGGTGGACAAGGATGCCCGCACAATCACCATCCGCGACAATGGCTGCGGCATGACAAAGGACGAGTTGGAGGAAAATCTTGGAACCATCGCCAAAAGCGGTTCGCTGGAGTTTAAGAAAGATGCCGCTGACGAAAAGGCCAAGGATGATATCGATGTAATCGGTCAGTTTGGTGTCGGTTTTTATTCTGCTTTTATGGTTGCAAAGCGTGTAACCGTGAAGAGCCGTGCTTATAACAGTGACGAGGCTTGGTGCTGGCAGTCCTCCGGTGCGGATGGCTACACACTTGAGCCGTGTGATAAAGCCGACCACGGCACTGAAATTGTGCTTGAGGTTATGGACAACACCGAAGAAGAAAATTACGATGAGTTCCTTGATTCTTACCGCCTGCAGGCAATCGTGCGCAAATATTCCGATTACATTCGCTACCCCATCCGCATGGATGTGGAGCATTCCCGTCCCAAAGCAAAACCCGAAGGGGAAGAAACAGAAGAGGACAAGAATAAAGCGCCGGAGTATGAGACGTATACCGAAAACGAAACGCTCAACAGCATGGTTCCGCTTTGGAAGAAGAACAAAAGTGAAATTAAGCCCGAAGAATATAATCAGTTCTACAAAGATAAATTCTATGATTATGAAGATCCGCTGCGCGTGATTCACAGTTCGACCGAAGGTGCGGCAACGTATAACGCACTTTTGTTTATTCCGGCTCGTCCTGCAATGGGCTATTACACCACAGAATTTGAAAAAGGTCTTCAGCTTTATGCCTGCGGCGTGCTGATTATGGACAAGTGTGCGGATTTGCTGCCGGATTATTTCAGCTTTGTGCGCGGATTGGTCGATTCGCAGGATCTGCAGCTGAATATTTCGCGTGAAATGCTGCAGCATGACCGCCAGCTCAAGCTGATTGAGTCCCGTTTGGAAAAGAAAATTCATGACGAACTGCTTTCCATGCTCAAAAACGACCGTGAGAAATATGAACAGTTCTGGAAAAACTTTGGGCTGCAGTTGAAATACGGTGTTTATTCAGAATATGGCACACATAAGGATTTCCTGCAGGATCTGCTGCTCTTCGCCTGCACCGGTCGCGATAAGCCCTGCACCTTGCAGGAGTATGTTGACGGCATGAAGGAAGAGCAAAAATATATCTACTATGCCTGCGGTTCCGACCACGCTCAGATCGCAAAGCTGCCCCAGACGGAGCTGCTGCGCGACAAGGGTTATGAAATTCTTACACTCACCGACGATATCGATGAGTTTGTGATGCGTGTGCTCGGCGAATTTGGCGGCAAGCAGTTCCGTTCCGTTTCTGCCGATGATCTTGGTTTAGAGGAAGACGACAAGAAAGAGGAAATCAAAAAGCAGACCGAAGAAAATGCACCGCTGTTCGAGACGATGAAAAATGCGCTGGACGGCAAGGTTGCCAAGGTGGTGCTTTCCGCACGCTTAAAGAGTCATCCCGTCTGCCTTTCTACCGATGGAGGTCTTTCGTTGGAGATGGAAAAGGTGCTCAACGCAATGCCCAACGGACAAAAGGTTACGGCGCAGCGTGTGTTGGAAATCAACGGAGATCATCCGATTTTTTCCAAGCTGAAGGCACTCAAGGAGACGGATGAGGAAAAACTGAGCTCTTACACCCGTTTGCTTTATGCACAGGCTCTGTTGATCGAAGGATTGCAGATTGAGGATCCGGTTGCGTTCTCAGAAGAGCTCTGTAAGCTGATGGAAGAATAATTCAGTATTCATAATAGCGCAGCCCCGGCGGTCGGAATCCAATCCGATTGCCGGGGCTGCATGCCTTTTATTCGCTTGTTGCAGAAAAATCAGAAAGCTTTTTTGCAATCAAAAGCTTGATGGGGATACCAAGAGAAGAAAAGTGAGCTTCGTGCTCGGTAACAAAGTTTTCAAGGTCGGTTTCCTGGTGTAAATCGCGGGAAATCCGCGTAATGGCAAAACCGCTCTGTTCAAAATAGTGAATGGAATCCTCAAACAGGGGATCGTCATCCGTCTTGAACCAGATTTCTCCGCCGTCGGCAAGAATCGGACGGTATTTTTCCAGCTGCTTTGGATGTGTGAGCCTTTTTTTATGGTCAGAGCCGGTTGGCCACGGATTGCAGAAATTAATAAAAATCCTTCCAACCGTATCGTGCTCATCCATTGCAAGAAAAATGCGTTCAATGTCATGTGCAAACAATAGGATATTATCGGGTTCTATCTGCTGCCTGGCAAATGCATCCACAATCTGACGCCGTGCGACACCGAGCATGTCGCTCTTGAGATCAACACCAATCCAGTTGATTTCACGATGAACGGCAGCGGCCTGCGCTAAAAAAGCGCCCTTTCCGCAGCCAAGTTCCAACCAGATGGGTTGATCCTTGGCAAAGGCGGCGTGCCATTTTCCGCGCATCTCATCCGGCTGATTAATAAAAAACGGGCATGCCGCAAGCTCCGGTCTTGCCCAGGGTTTTCTTCGAATACGCATATGTGTGACCATTCCCTTCCCAGTGTCTGCAAGCAGGCTTTGTGATTCCTGATTATAGCAAAAAAAAGAGAGATTGTCGAGTGCCGTGCAAGTTGGATTTCATTCCCCTGTTGTAAAACGAAGTTTTTTGTAATACAATGTAAAAGAGCGAATAACGTTCACAAGTGTCAGAGCAAGAGGGATGCGAGGTTTGAAGGGAAAACCTTTCAAACGACAAATTTGTGCCTTTGCGGTTTGAGCGGCCGCAATTTCGGTAAGTTGAAACCGACACCAAATTTGCAGTGTTGAGGAAAGGCATGGTCATCAAGATGAAAAAAAATCAAAGTGTGGTGCGCGGCCAATCAAGACCTTTTTATGATAAAAAAGAAGGAAAAAAGCCGGCTTTGCTTTTTATTTTACCAATTTTAATGATATTGGTTTTGGCGGGAACCATATATCTGGCATATCGGGACAGTGTACCTTCCGAGCGGGAAACCGCATCGGCGGCAAGTTCGGTTTCGATGGTTTCGTCGGCTGTTTCCGGGGAGTCATCTTAATTTTTCCCAAAACGGCAGATAAAAATTTTCGAAAAACCGCTGTCTGATGGAAAGGCGTGATTTTTATCGTGGGTCAAAAAAAGAAAATCAGCAGAAAAAAGCTGTTTTTGCGTGCGGCAACAATCGTTGTTCCGGTGGTGTTGATTGCTGCGATCATAGTGGGAATCACATCCTGCGGAAAAACAAATGACGGAACTTCTTCGGTTCAGTCGTCGTCTGGAACGACATCTGCACAGGAATCTTCTTCTGAAAACATATCATCCGGCAATACTTCGTCACAGGAGGTCTCTTCGGTCATGGTATCGTCCAATCCGGAGGTCTCTTCCAATATGCCGGTGTCGTCACAGCCGGTTGCGTCAACCGGTGATTCGGGTTCAAAACAGAATACAGGAATTTATGCAGGTGTAACATGGCGCTCTCCCTATGCAAAAACCGCGGATGTCTTTAAGCATGGACGGGAACTGATGCTGCTCAATAACTACTATGAGCTTCCAGCCGATTTTGAGTGGAACCTTGTTTCCTGGTCTACCGGCGAAAAGGTGGATGCAATGAGCCTGAACAGTTCCGCTTACGACAAAGTGCAGGCAGTGGATGCGGCGGCATACAAACCGCTGAAAGATCTGTTTGCGGCAGCGAAGGCAGACGGCGTTGCGCTGCAGCTGGTTTCACCGTATCGAAGCATCAATCTGCAGGATCGTCTTTTCGGCAGTCTTGTCAATTCCGGCATCAAAGCAGGGCTCAGCAGAGAAAACGCAATTAAAAAAGCCAATATTCAGCGAACTTTTACCGGAACCAGTGAACACAATACCGGTCTTGGGTTTGACCTTTCCTCTGCGGGCAACTGGACGTTGACGCAGGCGTTTGACCAGACGGCTCAGTTTAAATGGCTGAAACAGCATGCTGCAGATTACGGCTTCATCCTTCGGTATGCAGCAGATAAAGTGGATGCAACCGGCATTATGTATGAACCGTGGCATTATCGCTATGTTGGGGTGGAAAATGCCCGGCAGATTCAGGCGAAAGGTATGTGTCTGGAAGAATATATTGAATATCTGGACAAAAATGCTTGACATCACGCCTGGGGTGTGTTAAAATATCGTCTGGAAAACAAAGCAGAACAAATTTGTTCTCACCTTGCGGCGGGACTCCTGTCCGGGTCAATACGATGATTTTACGGAGTTTTCGTAACATTGCATTGCACGCGGGCAGAACAAATTGGTTTCTGCCCGCGTTTTAGTATATCAATGTGTTTTAAATTGTGTTTGGAGGTGCTTAACCATTAGCAGCAAGGAACTGCAGATCAATGAAGAAATTCGCGACAGAGAAATCCGCGTCATCGGTGCGGACGGAGCTCAGCTGGGCGTCATGTCGGCGTCACAGGCACTGGAAATTGCTTATCAGGCAGATCTTGATTTAGTCAAGATTGCGCCGCAGGCAACACCGCCGGTTTGCCGTGTGATGGACTTTGGCAAATACCGCTTTGAGCAGGCGAAACGAGAGAAAGAAGCCAAAAAAAATCAGCACATTGTGGACATCAAAGAGGTTCGCCTTTCTTTGAATATCGACACAAATGATTTCAACACCAAGTACAATCATGCCGTGCGCTTTTTGGGCGGCGGAGACAAGGTCAAGGTTTCCATTCGTTTCCGCGGCAGAGAGATGGGGCATCCCGAACTTGGAACAGAAATCATGCAATGTTTTGCGGAAAAGTGTGCCGATATTGCAGTCGTTGAAAAGCCAGCCAAGCTGGAAGGACGCAATATGCTTATGTTCCTTGCCCCCAAACCGAACAAGTAATCTAAAGTCAAAGGAGGAGCATTCACATGCCCAAAATTAAGACACATTCCGGCGCAAAAAAACGCTTCAACCTGACCAAATCCGGTAAGGTTATCCGTGCGCACGCGAATAAGAGCCATATCCTGACCAAGAAAAACACCAAGCGTAAAAGAGGTCTGCGTCAGACAACACTTGCCGATGTGACGAATGTTGCAAAGGTTAAAAAGATGATTCCGTACAAATAAGAGCGGACGTCTTGCTTTTTTCAAATCGATATAATCGGAGGTAAATAACATGGCTCGTATAAAGGGTGCGCTGATGACGCGCAAAAGAAGAAAGAAGACCCTGAAACTTGCAAAGGGCTATTGGGGCTCCAAGAGCAAGCATTTTAAGATGGCTAAAGAAGCCGTCATGAAATCCGGTAATTATGCATATATCGGCCGTAAACATAGAAAGCGCGATTTCCGCCGTCTGTGGATTACCCGCATCTCCGCTGGCTGCCGCGCCAATGGCATGAGCTATTCTGCGTTCATGAACGGTCTGAAGAAGATCGGTGTGGAGCTGAACCGCAAAATGCTTTCCGAGCTGGCCATCGCCGATCCGGCTGGCTTTGCTGCTTTGGTTGAGCAGTCCAAAGCTGCCCTTGCTAAATAATTAAGTCTTTGCAACGCTCGGGCGAAAACAGCCCGGGCGTGTTTTATTTTATATCACAGAGCAGAAGAGGGTGTCGTTTTGCAGAAGATTACTTCGCGGGAAAATCCGTTGATTAAAAACATCACTGCGCTTATGACCTCACCAAAGGAACGGCGTGACCAAGGGCTTTTTGTTGCAGAAGGAGAACGGCTTTGCGGCGATGCGGTTAAAAGCGGAGCCGAAATTGTGCGCGCGTTTTTCACGGAATCTGCATTTGAAAGATATCCGCAAATTTGCGAGGAAATTGAGCACAAGGTGCAAAGCTGTATCGAGATTTCAGAGGAGCTTGCACAGCGAATTTCGGATACCAAAACGCCGCAGGGCATCTTTTGTGTGTGCCGGACGCTTGACAAAACGGCGGATTTGGTTCATATTAATAAGAATAGCCGTTTCGTTGTGCTGGAAAATTTGCAGGACCCTTCCAACATGGGGGCGGTTTTTCGTTCTGCAGAGGCATTTGGGCTTGACGGTGTGATTTTGGCGGGCAATTGCTGCGATGTTTATTCTCCTAAGGCAGTTCGTGCCGGAATGGGAGCCGTGTTTCGCCTGCCGGTGATTCCAATGGAATCCGGAGCAGCTGCAGCAAATTTGCTGAATGCAAAGGAAATCCGTACCGCAGCGGCAGTGGTGGGTCGAACTGCACTGCCGCCTGCCCATGCAAGATTGGGTGCAGGCTGTGCCATTTTCATCGGCAATGAAGGAAACGGTCTCAGCCCCGAATGCATCAACGCATGCCAGACGCTTGTCACAATCCCGATGGCAGGCAGAGCGGAATCACTCAACGCGGCAGTGGCTGCAGGAATTTTGATTTGGGAAATGGTTCGCCCCGATGCATAAATAACAGGAAAAGAGGAACTGCCGCATGAAGGATCCGAAATATGCCGTTTGGCTTCAGTGTGCGCTGGGGCAGGGCGGAATGCTGCCGGCAGAGATTCTGCGCAGGTTTTCCTCTTTTCAGAATTTTTATGAGAGCGGAGCGCAGGAGTGGAAACTCAGCGGCCTTTTCAACGTAAAACAACTGGACCGATTGGAGCATACACCACTGCAGGATGCCCAAATAATTCTACAGCGGTGCGGGCAGCTGCGGCAAACGGTTCTTTCCTTGGAGAATAGCGCATACCCGGATCGATTAAAGCAAATTTGCGATCCGCCTGCGGTTCTGTATGCCACAGGAAATTTACCGGATTTTGACCGGCGAATTTGTATTGCAGTGGTTGGCACCAGGGACGCAACGCCCACCGGTATTCGTGTTGCGATGGAATTTTGCAGTCAGATGGCAAAACAGGGCACGGTGGTTGTCAGCGGCGGCGCACTTGGAATGGACACCGCTGCCCACAAGGGTGCGCTGATGGTGGGCGGCAGCACGGTTGCAGTGCTCGGGTGCGGATTGAATACACGCTATTTGGCGGAAAATGCCGCCATGCGCCAGCAGATTCAGATTAACGGTGCATTGGTCAGCGAATACCCGCCCGATTCTCCCGCGTTGGGGTATCATTTTCCGCAGCGCAACCGCATTATTTCCGGGCTTTCACTGGGCACGCTCGTTGTGGAGGCTGGAGAAAAGAGCGGATCGCTTATTACGGCAAGACAAGCACTGGAGCAGGGGCGCGATGTATTTGCAATTCCCGGAAACCTGCTCAGTTATCATTCCAGCGGTTCCAACCGGTTGTTGCGCGATGGTGCAAAGCCGGTGCTGGAGGTTTCTGATATTCTGGAGGAATATCAGGATTTTTCTTCCACAGGGCTGTCCGGTTTAGGGCAGATGAATTTGTTTGAGACAGTGCAGACAGAAGGTTCGAAGCAACGGCTGCTCCCAACGGTTGACGAAGACCCTAAAAAAGGACAGAAGGCGATGGCTTCGGTGTATATTCCAGAGACACTTTCGCCGGAGGCATCGGCGCTGATGGGCGCACTCAAGCCAGACCCGGTGGCAATTGACGAGTTGGCGGCTGCGGCCGGTTTATCCGCGAGGGAAGCGCTGAGTGCGATTACGGAGCTGGAAATGGAAAGCTTGATCGAGGCTTTGCCGGGCAAGCAATACCGGCGGGTGCATTATCTTTGAAAATACGGCGGTTTTTTCCGCAAAACCGCGTTACAATACAATCGGTATAGATGCCGGATTACGGAAAGGAAGCTGAATATGTCGAATCTGGTCATTGTGGAGTCGCCAGCAAAGGCAAAGACAATCAAAAAATATCTGGGCAGCGGTTACGAGGTTGTCGCATCCATGGGACACGTGCGCGATCTGCCGGAGAAGCGGCTTAGTGTTGATATTAAAAAGGATTTCAAACCAAAATATGAGGTCATTCAGGGCAAGGAAAAGCTGGTCAACGAGCTGGAGACGCTTGCAAAAAAAAGCGAACGCGTTTACCTTGCAACGGACCCTGATCGCGAAGGGGAAGCCATCTCGTGGCATCTCGCCTATCTGCTCGGGCTGAGCCTGGAGGATGACAACCGCGTTACCTTCAATGAAATTACGAAAACAGGTGTCAGCAACGGCATGGCTGCACCGCGCAAAATTGATATTGACCTGGTGAATGCGCAACAGGCTCGCCGTGTGCTTGACCGTTTGGTTGGCTATAAGCTCAGCCCGTTCCTTTCGCAAAAAATTCGCCGCGGTCTTTCTGCCGGACGTGTGCAGTCGGTTTCCGTCAGGCTGATTGTGGACAGGGAAAATGAGATTCGCGCGTTTGTGCCGGAGGAATATTGGACGCTGGACGCAAAAATGATTCCCAAGGGCGGCAAGAAGGTTTTTCCGGCTACCTTTTACGGCACCGCAGCCGGCGAAAAAATGAAGGTATCCACCAAAGAGGAATCAGACAAAATTCTGGATGCGCTCAAGGACGCTGAATTTCAGATTACGACGCTCAAAAAAGGAACACGCCGCCGTTCCCCCGCACCGCCGTTTATCACCTCGACCCTGCAGCAGGAGGCTTCGCGCCGTCTTGGCTTTCAGTCCAAGCGCACCATGAAGATTGCGCAGGAGCTGTATGAAGGTGTGGATATTACTGATATGGGTGCAATCGGTCTGATTACCTATATGCGTACCGACTCGCTGCGCCTTTCCGAGGACGCGCTTGCCGATGCAGCTGCATATATCCGTGAAACGTATGGTGACCGGTATGTTCCCGAAGAACCGCGCCATTTTAAGGCAAAAAAGGGCGCACAGGATGGCCACGAGGCAATTCGTCCCACGATGACCGCCCTTACACCGGAAAAGGTGAAGCCGAATCTGACCAATGATCAGTATAAGCTTTATAAGCTGATCTGGGAGCGGTTTGTGGCATGCCAGATGTCCAACTGCCTGCAGGCTACCACGCAGGCGGATATTACAGCAGGGGATTACCTCTTTAAGGCATCCGGCTACAGCGTGACGTTTGACGGTTTTACCGTTCTTTATGAGGAAGCAAAGGACGAAGAGGAAAAGGAAGGCGCTGCATTGCCGCCGTTGGAAAAGGGAATGCTGCTGCGCTGCAAGGAGCTGTTGGGTAATCAGCACTTTACCCAGCCGCCCGCACGCTTCAGCGAAGCCACCCTCATCAAAGCTTTGGAGGAAAACGGAATCGGTCGTCCGTCCACATATGCGGCAACCATTTCCACCATTACCTCGCGCGATTATGTGCAGCGGGAGGGCAAGCAACTTAAGCCAACAGAGCTTGGTGAAGTGACGACAAAGCTGATGGAGGACAAATTCCCTAAGATTGTTAATGTGAAGTTTACTGCCCAGATGGAAAGCGAGCTGGATAACGTGGAATCCGGCAAAAGCGAATGGGTGGAAACCGTCCGGGCATTTTATGATGATTTTGAAAAAACGCTTAAAAGTGCAAAAGAAAGCATGGAGGGCGTCAAAATTAAGCTGACCGAAGAGGAAACCGATTTTATCTGTGAAAAATGCGGTCGCCGTATGGTCATCAAAACCGGTCGTTTCGGCAAGTTTATTGCCTGCCCGGGGTATCCGGAATGTAAGAATATCAAAAAAATTGTGGTGGAAACAGGCGCAGATTGTCCCAAGTGCGGCGGAAAAGTAATTGAGAAAAAGTCCAAGCGGGGTAGAGTGTTCTACGGCTGCGCCAATTACCCCAATTGCGACTTTGTTTCGTGGGATGAGCCGCTGAGCGAAAAGTGTCCCGTCTGCGGGGAAATGCTGTTTCGCAAAAAGGGAAAGACACCCAAGGTTTACTGCGCAAAGGAAGGCTGCACCTATCAGCGCGTGGAAGAGAAAAAAGAGGAAAACGAACAATGAGCAAGGCGGTGAATGTGATCGGCGCAGGTATGGCTGGCTGCGAGGCAGCATGGCAGCTTGTGCAAAGCGGAATCTTCGTCACCTTGTGGGAGATGAAGCCGCAGCGGTTTTCTGCTGCGCATCATCAGCAGGGCTTTGCAGAGCTTGTCTGTTCCAATTCGCTAAAGGCGGAACGGATGGAAAGCGCAGCAGGGCTGCTCAAAGCAGAGATGGAACAGTTGGGTTCGCTGCTGGTGCCGTGTGCAAAGCAGTGTCGTGTTCCGGCTGGAGGGGCATTGGCGGTTGACCGCGATCAGTTTTCTGCGCTGGTGACCGAAAAAATTACGTCGCATCCGTTGATTACCGTCCGTCGCGAGGAATTGACGCAGTTTCCCGCTGATGAATTTACAATCGTTGCCACCGGGCCGCTGACAGACGGCGCGTTGGCAGAACAAATCAGCACGCTTTGCGGAAACCGGCTTAGCTTTTTTGATGCAGCAGCACCGATTGTAACGGCGGAAAGCATCGATTTGAACGAAGCGTTTTATGCCTCCCGCTATGAGCGCGGCGGCGAGGACGATTACCTTAATTGCCCGATGGATAAGGAGCAGTATGAAGCGTTTTACGCAGCGCTTGTCTCCGCCGAAGGAGCACCGCTGCATGAATTTGACGGCAGACCGAATGTTTACGAGGGCTGTATGCCCATTGAAATTATGGCAAAGCGCGGTGCCGATACCATACGCTTTGGTCCGCTCAAGCCGGTGGGGCTGCGCAATCCGCGCACCGGACACCGCCCATGGGCAAATGTGCAGCTGCGCCGGGAGGACAGCGACGGCAGGCTGTTCAATTTGGTCGGATTTCAGACCAATCTCAAATTCGGCGAACAAAAGCGCGTATTCGGATTGATTCCCGCATTGAAAAATGCAGAGTTTGTGCGTTACGGTGTGATGCACCGCAACACCTTCCTTAATTCTCCGCAGCTGCTTTCCGGCTCGTTCCGGCTGAAAAAGCAGCCCAACCTTTGGTTTGCCGGGCAGATGACCGGTGTGGAGGGATATATGGAGTCGGCAGCAAGTGGGCTGTTGGCAGGGCTCAATTGCGCACGGGTGGTGCGGGGTGAAGAAGAATTTGTTCCGCCGCAGGATACCATGCTCGGTGCATTGTGTCGCCACGTCAGCGAATCCGTTTCGGCGGATTTTCAGCCGATGGGCGCAAACTTTGGAATTTTGCCGCCGCTTGGCGAGCAGATTCGCGATAAAAAAGAACGGTACGGCGCGCTGGCAGAACGGGCAATGAACAGCCTGAAAGCCGCACTGCCGCAAAAATAATCCAATCTAAATTTCAGAAAGGCAGGGGTTTCTCATGAAAATCATTGTGGACGCATTCGGCGGTGACAACGCACCGGTTGAAATTTTGAAGGGCTGTGCGCTTGCTTTGGAGGAGTTTTCCGATCTTTCCATTCTGCTCACCGGCAGTGAGGAAACGATTAAAAAGGTTTGCGCCGAACAGAATATTTCGCTCGACCGAATGGAGATTGTCGATGCACCCGAGGTTATCACGATGGAGGAACACGCCGGAGAAATCATGCGCAGTAAAAAGGATTGCTCCATGGCGGTAGGCTTGCGCCGTCTTGCCGCGGGGGAGGGTGATGCCTTTGTCAGCGCGGGCAGCACCGGTGCGCTTGTGGTTGGCGCAACGCTGATCGTCAAGCGGATTAAGGGAATCAAGCGCGCGGCACTGGCTCCGATTATGCCGAACGACAAGGGCTTTTTCATGCTGATCGATTGCGGCGCAAACGTGGAGTGCAAGCCGGAAAACTTGCAGCAGTTCGGCGTCATGGGTTCGATTTATATGGAAAAGGTGATGGGCGTTCAAAATCCGCGCGTCGGGCTTGTCAATGTCGGCACCGAGGAAACCAAGGGCGGGGATCTGCAGCTGCAGTCCTTTGAGTTGCTCAAGAATAATACACCGGTCAATTTTGTGGGAAACGTGGAGGCAAGAGAAATTCCGCGTGACGGAGCCGATGTCATTGTGACCGACGGATTTACCGGAAATGTGATCCTCAAGCTTTACGAAGGCGTTGCAATGACCATGCTGCGCAATATCAAACGAATCTTCCTCACAAACCTCAAGACAAAGCTTGCCGCGGCAATGGTGAAAAGCAATCTTGCGGGCTTCAAAAAGAAGATGGATTATAATGAATATGGCGGAGCACCGCTGATGGGAATTGCCAAGCCGGTTTTCAAATCTCACGGCAGCTCCGATGCAAACACCTTCCGTAACGCGCTGCGTAATACCTACCGTTTTGTGAAGGGCGATGTTGTCGGTGAAATTTCCAATGCACTGGCACAGATGAAAACCAGCGATACCGAAGAATAAAACCGGGAGAAATGAGATTGGTATGAAAGAACTGCAAAAAAAACTTGGTTATACCTTCAAGGATGAAAAGCTGCTGCAAACGGCGCTGACGCATTCTTCTTATGCCAATGAGGCAAAAGGACGCGGCGTTTGCAATGAACGGCTGGAATTTTTGGGCGATTCCGTGCTCGGCATGGTGACGGCGGAATATCTTTATTCACACTGTCCGCAGGTGGCAGAGGGCGGGCTGACAAAGCAGCGTGCCGCACTCGTTTGCGAAAAAGCACTGGCAGGCTATGCCCGTGAGCTTGGTCTTGGAGACTGTCTGCGCCTTGGTCACGGAGAAAAGCGTACCGGAGGTGATAAGCGTCCTTCCATTCTTTCGGATGCATTTGAATCGGTTCTGGCAGCAGTTTATCTCGATGGCGGCATGGAACCTGCCAAGGCGCTTGTGCTTCGTTTTGTGGTCAAGGAAATGGAATCACATAAGGCGGTTCCCGGTTTTCACGATTACAAAACCGCGCTGCAGGAAATTATTCAGCAGAATCCGGAGGAACAGCTGGAGTATCTTCTGGTGGAGGAATCCGGTCCCGACCACGACAAGCACTTTGTGGTGGAGGTGCATCTGAACAGCAACCCAATCGGCCGCGGCGGCGGACGAAGCAAAAAAGAAGCAGAACAACAGGCAGCACGCGAGGCGCTGCGCCTGATGGGATATTGATTTGTCCACACTATTGATCGGGGTGAAACCGTGCTCATCAAATCACTGGAGCTGCAGGGCTTTAAATCCTTTCCGGATAAAACTGTTTTAAAATTTAATAAGGGAATTACCGCTGTCGTTGGTCCAAACGGCAGCGGAAAAAGTAATATCAGCGACGCTGTGCGCTGGGTGCTGGGGGAACAGTCCACAAAATCCCTGCGCGGGGCAAAGATGGAGGATGTTGTCTTCAACGGCACCTCTTCGCGCAGACCGCAGGGATATGCCGAGGTTTCGCTTGGTATTGACAATGCCGATCGCCGGTTGCCCTATGACGGCGATGAGGTGCGGATTACGCGCCGGTATTACCGTTCAGGCGAAAGTGATTACCTGATTAACGGTGCATCCGTACGCCTTCGCGATATTAACGAAATGTTTATGGATACGGGTCTTGGCCGCGACGGTTACTCCATCATCAGCCAGGGCAAGATTGCCGATATTGTTTCCACGCGTTCCGAGGATCGGCGCGAGGTTTTTGAGGAAGCGGCGGGCATTTCTAAATTCCGCTACCGCAAAAACGAGGCAGAGCGCAGACTCAATCAGGCGCAGGAAAATTTGCTGCGTCTCAGAGATATTTTGCAGGAGCTGGAATCCCGTGTGGGACCGCTGGGGGTTCAGGCGGAAAAAGCAAAGCGTTTTCTCGAGCTTGCCGATGAAAAAAAGCAGTTGGAAATCGGTCTTTGGATGCAAAATATGAAGCGGCTTTCCGATGTGCTGCGCGCACAGGAGGAAAAGCTTGCAATCGTGCAGAAACAGCATTCGGATGCACAGGATGCCCTGACACAAATTGAAAATGCAATCGAAGCAGTGGCGGCGGAAACCAACGCGATTCTTGCCAAAATGGATGAGATTCGCCGCGCTGCTGCACAAAACGAGCAGGAGGCAGCCCGCCGGGAAAGCGATGCTGCCGTTTTACGCAATGATATTGTGCATCATACGGAAAATATTCGCCGGATTGAGGAAGAGCTGGGCAGCAGTGCGATTACCGGTCAGGAACTGGAACGCACCCTTGCAGAGCGGTTGGAGCAGGCAAAAAATCGCCGTGAGGAGGAGCAAAAGCAAAAGAACGCACTTTCCGATGCGGAGCTGCAGGAGCAAAAAGCAGCAAATGAACTGGAAAACTTTGCGGAATGGGAAAAGTCTTTGCGCGAGGAGCTTTCCATGCTCGATGCAGCGCTTTCCGATGCAAAAACAGCGGGCGCAACGGCAGAAACAACCATCAGCGAAGTGAAAAACCGGCTGAAAACTGCCAATGACGAATATATGGCTGCTCATCAGCGCGTGGAACAGCTGCATGAGGAAGCCGATGCCGCCGCACAAAAGGCACGGGCTTGTCAGGATTCCATCGAATCGCAGAAAAATACGGTCAGCGGTTATGAGCTGCGCATCGGAACGCAAAAGCGCCGTGCCGAAGAGCGGCGTGCGCAGGCGGATCAGCTCGCATTGGATGCAGGCTCGGAACAGCGTAAAACCAAGCTGTTGGAAGAACTGGAAAAGAATTTTGAAGGCTTTGCTCACAGCGTCAAGATCGTGATGCAGGAATCAGAGCGAGGTGCTCTTTCCGGCATCCACGGCCCCGTTTCCCGCATTCTGAAGGTTCCGGCACAGTATTCCACCGCAATTGAAACAGCACTCGGCGGTGCAATGCAAAACATTGTCTGCGGCAGTGAGGGAGATGCAAAACGGTCGATTGCGCTGCTCAAGCAACGTGATGCAGGTCGTGCAACGTTTTTGCCGATGACCTCGGTGAAGGGAAATGAGCTTGCCGAGCGCGGGCTGGAGGATTGCTTCGGCTTTGTGGGCATTGCAAGCAGCCTGGTTTCGTGTGAGGAGCAGTATCAGCCGATTTGCCGCTTTTTGCTCGGGCGCATTGCCGTTGCAGAGGATCTGGATTCTGCCGTTGCAATCGCGCGCAGCTATGGGTATCGCTTTCGCATCGTGACGCTCGACGGACAGGTTGTCAATGCGGGAGGCTCGCTCACCGGCGGCTCCCTTGCAAAAAATGCAGGCTTGCTGAACCGGCGCAACGAGATTGAAAAATCGAAAGCCGCTGCGCAGAAGCTGCTGGAAAAGGCTGCTGCTGCCAAGGAGGATTACCGCCGTGCGCAAGAGGCATATGCTGCGGACGAGGCGTCGCTGCTTGCTGCAAAAAGTGAGCTTGCTGCTGCGCAGGAGGAACTGATTCGCACACAAGCCGAGCAAAGCCGCCTGAACAGCCTGATGGATGCAGCAAACACCTCTGCTGCACAGCTGGAAAAAGAGCAGACGAATGCACAAAAGCGCCTGCAGGAACTGGAAAATACACGGTTGCTTGCAGAACAGAACCGGCAGCAGGCGCAGGATCGCCGCAGAGAGGCAGAAGAACGTCTTTCTGTATTACAGGCGGAGCGTGCGCAACTGTCCGACAGGAGAACCGCTGCTGCACAGCGTTGTGCAGAATTACGCGTATTGCTGGTTGCAACGCAAAAAGATGCCGAAGCGTTTGAAACCGCTGCCGAAGAATTGCGCCGCCGCAGTGGAGATCAGGAGCAGCGTGCTCAGGAGCTTGCCTTGCAAAAAGTGGATTTTGAAGCAAAAATTGCGCAGACACAGTCCCGTGCTGAGGCAATGGACGAGGAAGCCAAAGCGTTAAGACAAGAAGCTTCGGGTGCAAGCGCACGGATTGAAGAGCTTGCCGCACAGCGGATGCAGAAGGAACAGCAGAGTACCCAACTGCGTGCGTCTCAGCGGGAAAAATCCACAGAAAGTGAAAACTGCGGACGCGAGCTTGCCAGACTGGAAGAACAAAAGAACAGCACTCAATCGGAGTTTGACGCGATTGACCGCAAGCTTTATGAGGAATATGACCTGACCCGCCGTGAAGCCGAAGCACTCGAAATTGTAATTGAGAATGCGGCAGAGGCAGCCCGGCGGCTGGCAGAGTTGAAAGGTAAAATTCGTGCACTCGGTTCGGTCAATCTGGCAGCCATTGAGGAATATAAAGAAGTCAGCGAACGATATGAATTCCTCAAAGCACAGGTGGAGGACGCCGAAAAATCACGCACAGAGCTGCTTGCACTGATCGAAAAGTTAACGGATGAAATGCGAAAGATTTTTTCGGAGCGATTTACCCAGATTAACCAGAACTTTGGTCAAACCTTCCGGGAGCTGTTCGGCGGAGGGGATGCGTCTCTTACACTGACTGACCCGGCAGATGTGCTTGCCTCCGGAATTCAGATTTCGGTGCAGCCCCAAGGAAAAATCATTACCAATATTGATGCACTTTCCGGCGGAGAAAAAGCTCTTGCCGCCATTGCGCTTTACTTTGCGATTATGAAGGTCAGCCCCACACCGTTCTGTATTTTAGACGAGATTGAGGCTGCACTGGATGATGTCAACGTGACGCGATTTGCCACATATTTGCGCCGAATGAGCACACATACACAGTACATCGCGATTACACACCGCCGCGGAACAATGGAAGAAGCGGACGTTCTTTATGGTGTGACGATGCAGGAAAAAGGTGTTTCCAAGCTTTTGCAGCTGCGCGCAAGCGAGGTGGAGCAGAAGCTGGGAATTAAGTAATGCAGGGAAAGTGACGAGCGAAAGGAATCATAACGATGGGATTTTTCAAAAAAATCAGCGAAGGGCTGAAAAAAACGCGCGACAGTGTGGTGCATCAGATTGATTCGATGCTCAAGTCCTTCACCAAAATTGATGAAGAGCTGTTTGAAGAGCTGGAAGAACTGCTGATTATGGGAGACGTGGGTGCAACGACTTCCGCGAAAATCTGCGAAGAACTGCGTGCGCGTGTCAAGGAACGCGGCACGAAGAATCCGCAGGAAATTGGCACCATGCTGCAGGAGCTGGTTGCGGAGCAGCTGGAGGGCGGTCAGGAGATGCAGCTGAACACAAAACCCTCCGTTATTCTGGTAATCGGTGTCAATGGCGTGGGCAAAACAACGACCATTGGCAAGCTGGCTGCACTTTTTGCGGCAGAAGGCAAAAAAGTGGTGCTCGCGGCTGCGGATACCTTTCGTGCGGCGGCAGTGGATCAGCTTAAAATCTGGGCAGATCGTGCCAAAGCGGAGATTGTTTGTCAGGCGGAAGGCTCCGACCCGGCGGCGGTGGTGTTTGATGCGCTTTCGGCTGCAAAGGCCCGCGGTGCAGATATTGTAATCTGCGACACTGCCGGCAGACTGCACAATAAGAAAAACCTGATGGATGAGCTTGGAAAAATCCACCGTATCATCGACCGTGAGCTGCCGGATGCAGATAAAGAGGTTTTGCTGGTTTTGGATGCAACTACCGGACAGAATGCAGTGAATCAAGCGCGCGCTTTTCGCGATACAGCCGGGCTGACCGGAATTGTGCTCACCAAGCTGGACGGAACTGCCAAAGGCGGCGTGGTGCTTTCTATCAAAGAAGATCTCGGTGTGCCGGTCAAATTTATCGGCGTCGGGGAACAGATTGATGATTTGCAGCCGTTTAATGCTAAGGAATTTGCCGCAGCATTGTTCGATACTAAGGAATAACGGGGGACAAGCATGCAGACATTTATCATTGCGACTCATAACAGGAAAAAGCTTGCCGAGCTGGAGCGGATTCTTGCACCGCTTGGCATTTCCGCACAAACGGCGGAGCAAGCGGGATTTGAGCTTTCCGAAGTAGAAGAAACCGGAGCCACCTTTGAGGAAAACGCATTTTTAAAAGCGGAAGCCGCCATGCGCCAAACCGGTCTGCCCGCCGTGGCAGATGATTCCGGATTAATGGTGGATGCATTGGACGGCGCTCCCGGCGTTTATTCGGCACGCTATGCAGGAGAGGGCGCATCAGACAGTCAGCGCAATGAAAAGCTGCTGCAGGAGTTGAAAAACGTTCCGCAAGACCAGCGTACTGCGCGGTTTGTGTCGGCGGTTTGTTGTGTCTTCCCGGGTGGTGAATCCGTTTGCGTGCGCGGGGAATGTGAAGGGACAATTGCTTTTGCACCTAGTGGAAACGGCGGATTCGGGTACGACCCGCTTTTTCTTGTGGGAGAAAAGACGTACGCGGAGCTTTCTGACGAGGAAAAGGATGCAATCAGCCATCGCGGTCGCGCACTTTCCTCTTTGCAGAAGGCGCTGCGTGAACGAATGGGGTAACTCACATTTGTGCGCAGAGTTGTTTTTACCGGTAGGAGGGGAAGATCGTGAAAAAAAGATATGACGGCATATTGATAATTACCGATCTGGATGGTACGATGATGTCCTCCGACGGTTCGGTATCGCGCGAAAATTGCGAGGCGATTGCACGGTTTCAGCAAAACGGCGGTACCTTTTCGGTTGCGACCGGTCGTTTGCCAACTCATTTTGCGCAATTTGCCGATTGTTTTGTGCCAAATGCACCGGTAATTACCTTTAACGGCGCGGGAATTTACGATCTGGATTCGCAAACGATGCTTTGCAGCCATCGCATTCCAGTGCCGCTGACAGAGCTGCTGCACGCCGCGGAAGAAATGGTTTCGCAGCTTGATTCTGTCATTTTTAATTCGGAGACTCGAAGGGAATATCTTTCCTGGAAAGAGGTGCAGGCGGCATTGCCGGAGCTTTGCGCGGAAACGTGGCTGAAAATCATCTTCGTGTTCAAGAAGGAAGATGATGCAGTGCGTGCCGAAAAAAGGCTGCGGGCTTCACCGCTTGGAAAGGTTTGTGATTTTTCGCGCAGCTGGAATATCGGGCTTGAAATCCTTGACCGAACCTCCACCAAAGGCGATGCAGTTCGTGTGCTTCGCTCGATGCTTCCCCAAATTCGCAAGGTCGTCTGTATCGGTGATTATGAAAATGATCTTTCGATGTTGCGGGAGGCGGATCTCGGTGTTGCGGTCGGCAACGCAATCGACTGTGTCAAGCAGACGGCAGACCAAGTGACGGTTACCAATAACGAAAGCGCAATTGCCGCGCTGATTCGTTCACTATAATACAAAACAAAGTGCGCATTGCCGCACTGAAAGGAAGATTTTTATGCTGACCAGTAAACAACGCGCTTTCCTTCGTTCTCTTGCCGTGAATGAGGATACCATTCTGATGGTGGGAAAGGGAGGAATTTCTGACGAGCTGGTTGCGCAGGCGGATGGCGCGCTGAATACCCGTGAGCTAATCAAAGGCAAGGCGCTGGAAACTGCACCCGGAGCAGCCAGAGATTTTGCAAACAAAATTGCAGAGGAAACAAGAGCAGAAGTAGTGCAGGTGATCGGTTCCAAGTTTGTTCTCTATCGTCGTAATGAAAAAAAGCCGGTCATTGAGCTGCCAAAGGCAAAAAAGAAATGAGCGTTCAACGCATTGCCATTCTGGGCGGGACGTTCAATCCGGTGCATAACGGGCATATCGCTCTGGCAAAAGGATTTGCACGGCTGCTTGGTTTACAGCAGGTGATGCTGATGGTTACCAATGTGCCGCCCCACAAGCGGGCACCGGATCTTGCCTCCGGTGAAGATAGGCTTGCCATGTGCCGTTTGGCTGCAGAGGAAGAGCCGCTGCTGTCTGCCAACGATTTTGAGCTGCGCCGTCCCGGCAAAAGCTACACGTGGGAAACACTCACGCTGCTGCAAAAGCAGATGCCGCAGGCGGAATTGTTTTTCATTACAGGCGCCGATATGTTTCTGACGCTCGAGCAATGGAAGCATCCGGAGCGCATTTTCTCGCTTTGTACGGTTTGTGCTGCTCCGCGCGGAGAAGATTCGTCTGCTCCGCTCAGGCAGTATGCACAGCATCTGCAGGCACAAGGTGCCCGGGCGGTAATCGGGGATTTTGTTCCGCCGGATATCTCTTCCACGCAGATTCGCAAATTGGCAGGAGAAGGCAAAAGCCTGCGCGGTTTGGTACCGTCAAGTGTGGAACACTATATTTTGCAGCATGAACTCTATCGCTCTGCTGCACCGCAGGAAAAGGGGATTTTCCATGACATTTGAGCAATATCGCAGGGAAATTGAAGAAACACTGTCGCCGTATCGTGCGCATCACAGCGTTTGTGTTGCGCAGGAGGCGGTTAAGTTGGCAAAATGCTATGGTGCCGATGTACAAAAAGCGGAGACAGCCGGAATTTTGCACGATTCCACCAAAGAAATGCCGCCGGAGATACAGTTGCAAATGATCGAAGACTTTGGTATAATATTAAGTCAAGTGGAACAGCGTTCACATAAGTTGCTGCATGCCATCTCAGGTGCGGTTGCAGCGCAGACCCGGTTCGGGGTTGTGGACCGTGAAATTTTGGATGCCATCCGGTACCACACCACTGCCCGTGCAAATATGTCTTTGCTGGAAAAAGTAATCTATCTGGCGGATTTTGTTTCCGCAGACCGCGATTATGAAGGGGTGGAAAAGCTGCGTGTGCGTGCCTATCAGGATTTGAACGGTACACTGATCGAATGCCTTGCCTACACCATTTGTGAGCTTAGCGAAAAGCAGCACCTGATTCATCCCGATACCTTTGAAGCTTATAACAATCTGCTTTTGGTTTAAGAGGCGTTTTTATGTTTTAACGAAAGGAAGAATGACAAGAAAGATGACATCATTGGAAATCGCTCAGGAGGCTGTTCGCGCACTGGACAGCAAAAAAGCGCTGGAACTGCGCTTAATCGGAATCCGCGAGGTCTCCTCGTTGGCAGACTATTTTGTGATTGCCACAGGTACCAGCAACACGCATACAAAAGCGCTTGCCGATGAGGTGGAGTTTCGCCTTTCGCAAGCCGGCATCGAACCCGATCACATCGAGGGAAGAAACGGCAACACATGGATTTTGCTCGATTATGATAACGTAATTGTGCATGTGTTTCAGGATAAAACACGTGATTTTTATGATCTGGAGCGCCTTTGGAAGGACGGCGAGCAGCTGTCGCTGGAAGGAATCATCAGCGAGGAATAATCTTTTGCAACGCAAGCTTCTGTTTTTCACATATTTGCAGGAAGGGTCTGAGTCCAAATGAAATACGAACCGCAAGCAATTGAAAAGAAATGGCAGGATCGCTGGGAAGCAGCCAAAGCCTTTGAAGCCACCGACAGCTTTGACAAACCAAAGTTTTACGGACTGATTGAGTTTCCGTACCCAAGCGGTGCCGGAATGCACGTTGGTCACATTAAAGCGTATTCCGGAATGGAAGTCATCTGCCGGAAACGCCGGATGCAGGGCTATAATGTCCTGTTCCCGATCGGCTTTGATGCGTTCGGTCTGCCGACGGAAAATTACGCAATCAAAAATGATATCCATCCCCGCAAGGTTACCGATATGAACATTGCGCGGTTTACAAGCCAGCTGAAAAAGGTTGGTTTTTCGTTCGACTGGACCCGCACCGTTGATACCACGCAGGAGGATTATTACAAGTGGACACAGTGGATTTTCCTGAAGCTCTTTGAGCATGGACTGGTATTCCGCGATACGGCGCTGGTCAATTATTGCCCAAGCTGCAAGGTCGTTCTTTCCAATGAGGATTCCCAGGGCGGCAAGTGCGATATCTGTCACAGCGATGTAGTCCAAAAATCGAAGGATGTCTGGTACCTGCGCATCACCGAATATGCAGATAAACTTTTGCAGGGACTCGATACCGTCGATTATCCCGCCAATATTAAAATGCAGCAACAGCACTGGATCGGCAAATCCACCGGTGCATTTGTCAATTTTTCGCTCAAGGATATTGACGAGAAACTTCGCATTTATACTACCCGCTGCGATACTCTCTTTGGCGTAACCTTTATGGTTATTGCACCGGAGCATCCGATTCTGGAGCAGTATCGTGACCTCATCAAAAACACGGCAGAGCTGGATGCCTATCGTGAAGAATGCAGCAAAAAAACAGAATTTGAGCGCACACAGCTTGTCAAGGATAAAACCGGTGTAAAAATTGACGGACTGACTGCTATCAATCCGGTCAATGGCAAAGAAATTCCGATTTTTATTTCCGATTACGTGATGATGGGCTACGGTACCGGTGCAATCATGGCGGTCCCGGCGCATGACGAACGCGACTATGATTTTGCGAAGAAATTTGGCATTGATATCATTGAGGTCATCAAGGGCGGCGATATTTCTCAGGCAGCCTATACCGGTGACGGCGAAATGGTCAATTCTGATTTCCTCAATGGCTATACGAACAAAAAGGATTCGATTGAGAGGATGCTCCAATTCCTCAAAGAAAAGGGCATCGGTGAAAAGGGCGTTCAGTACAAAATGAAGGACTGGGCATTCAACCGCCAGCGTTACTGGGGCGAGCCGATTCCGATTGTGCACTGCCCGCACTGCGGAATGGTTCCCGTTCCGTATGATCAGCTGCCGCTTGAGCTTCCCGCGGTGGAAAACTTTGAGCCCGGCGAAGGCGGAGAAAGTCCGCTTGCCAAGCTGGATTCCTTCGTGAACTGCACCTGCCCCAAATGCGGCGGTGCTGCCAAACGTGAAACCGATACCATGCCCCAGTGGGCTGGCTCTTCCTGGTATTTTCTGCGTTACATTGATCCGCACAATGATAACGTGTTTGCCGATCCCGAAAAGCTGAAGTATTGGCTGCCGGTGGATTGGTATAACGGCGGAATGGAGCATGTGACACGTCACTTGATTTATTCCCGCTTCTGGCACCGCTTCCTGTACGATATCGGGGAGGTTCCCTGCAAGGAACCGTACGCCAAGCGTTCGGCGCAAGGCATGATCCTCGGTGCGGACGGCGTTAAAATGAGTAAATCACGCGGAAATGTTGTTGACCCGAACGATGTTGTAGATCAGTTCGGTGCCGATACGCTGCGCACCTATATCCTCTTTATGGGCGATTACGGCTCCGCGGCTCCGTGGAGCGAAAATGGTGTCAAGGGCTGCAAACGCTTTTTGGAACGTGTTGCCGATCTGGTTGATCTGGCAAAGGGAACCGGTGTAACGCCGGAGCTGGAAACCATCATGAATAAAACGGTGAAAAAAGTTTCGAGTGATATCGAAGATATGAAGTTCAACACTGCCGTTGCTGCCATGATGACTCTTGTCAATGAGATTTATGATAAGAAAAAGCTCACCGTTGACGAGCTGAAAACTTTTGTAACAATGCTCTGCCCGTTTGCACCGCATCTTTGCGAAGAAATTTGGGAAAAGCTCGGCGGAAAGGGTCTTTGTTCGCTGGCTGCCTGGCCGACCTATGATGAAGCAAAATGTGTGGATGCTCAGGTGGAAATTGCGGTACAGATCAATGGCAAGGTTCGCGCGCGTCTGGTGGTCGATGCTGATATTTCTGCAGCAGATGCCATTGCAGCAGCAAAAACAGATGAAAAAATTGCTGCTATGATCGGGTCGGGCACCATCATCAAGGAGCTCTATGTCCCCGGAAAACTGGTCAATTTGGTAGTCAAGCCTTAATTTGGTACTGAAAACGGGTGTCATTGGAAGAAAAAAAGGCGATTAGACCTCGATTTCGCAATATTTTTCAGAAAAATTAACTTCAATGCAACCAAAAGCTTGACATTGGCACCTGTTATCATGTATAATATTTTTCGTATTCTTGGCTTTATTACCCCTGTCGTAAGGCGGAGGGGAGGGAAGATAATCATGTCGGAAATTCGGATTAAAGAGAATGAATCTCTTGACAGTGCGCTTCGCCGCTTTAAGAAGCAGTGCGCCAAATCGGGAGTCATTGCCGAGGTGCGCAAAAGAGAGGCTTACGAGAAGCCTTCTGTGAAGCGCAAAAAGAAGTCGGAGGCTGCCCGTAAACGCAAGTTCAGATAAGGAGCTTTGCGTCTGTGCGGTCTGCACGAACCGGTAAGAAAAGCGGGCGTTTTTTCGCCCGCTTTTTTACGTGCAATTTTGGGTGTCAAACGCAGTCAAGAGGAAAGGCAAGGTCAAAGATGTCGCTTTTTTACCCCAGCATTATGCTGCATCGTATTCAGGAACTTTCCCCGCAAAAGCTGCGCCGTGCAGGCGTTCTAGGAATCCTGCTGGATGTGGATAACACGCTGTCTCCTCACGGTGCGCAAAACCCGGAACCGGAAGCACTTGAGTGGATTGAAAAAATGAAGCAGGAAGGTTTTTTTCTGCGGATTGTATCCAATAATACAGCAGAGCGGGTTGCACCGTTTGCAAACAAACTGGGTTTGGAATTTTCTGCAATGGCCGGCAAACCGCTGCCGTTCGGATTTCGCCGTGCAGCAGCGGAGCTTGGCTTTTTGCCTTCGCAGGTCATTGCGGTGGGCGATCAGCTGTTTACGGATATTGCAGGTGCAAACTTGTCAGGAATCCGTTCGGTTTTGGTGGAGCCGATTGAACCGGAGCATGCGCTCAGGTTTCGTATTAAACGGCGCTTGGAACAGCCGATTCTGCGTCGGTTTTTAAAAAAATACCCTGAACGGGTTGCAGGAGGCTGTTTTACCGCGCCGGAAAGTGAAGTGGAATCGCGATGAGTCAACAGGAAAAAAAGATTCTCGTGCTGCTTGGGCCAAACCTAAACTTGGTCGGTGTACGGGAAAAAGGAATTTATGGAACAGAATCTGCCGAAAGCATTAATGAGGAAATTCGTCAACAGGCGGAAAAGCGCGGCTATCGCTGTGAGATTTTTCAGTCAAACTACGAAGGCGCATTAATCGATCAGCTGCATGCTGCCCGCGAAGTATTTGACGGTATTATCATCAATGCGGGGGCTTTAACCCACTACAGCTACTCGTTGCGTGATGCTATTTCTGCAATTCGGCTGCCGTGTGTGGAAGTTCACATGTCCAATATCCACGCGCGGGAGGAATTTCGGCACACCTCCGTGATTGCGCCGGTGTGCATAGGTCAGATTGCGGGATTTGGTAAAACGGGTTATTTTCTTGCAATGGATGCGTTGCGGGAATTGATGAATTGAATTTACAAAGCCACCTCTCATTCTAATTTTCTTGAAACGGCAGATAAAAATCATGGAAAACACTGCATACCTCCAATCTCTTTCTCGATTTTAAACCGCTTCTAATTTGGAAATTAGTATAAAGACAAGAGAAGGTAAAAGACTGATTTTACGGAAAGGATTGATTTTCATGTCCGGAAGAATCGAAGCACTCCAAAAAAAAATGCATTCAGAAAATGTAGACGCTTTTTTTATTACGTCAGAGGTTAACAGAGAATATCTAACGGGTTTTCGTGCAACTGATGGGTGGATGCTGATTACCCGCGAGGAAGCTTATTTACTGATGGATTCGCGCTATATTGAAGCTGCGCAGGAACAGGCAAAGGGATGCAAGGTCGTTTTGTTTAGCCAGATGCTCGAAACACTGCGTGAGCTGTTGACCAGACACAAGGTTAAAACATTGGTTGCGGAGCAGTCCCGCATTACAGTTGCCGAGTGGGATTCGCTCAAAAAAGCGTTGCCCCATGTAGAGCTGATTGACAGCCCGATTCTTGACACCGCGATTGACGGTCTGCGTGCTGTTAAATCAGAGAAAGAATTTGCCGATTTGCGCGAGGCACAGCGACTGACAGAAGAGGCGTTTGAGAGAATGCTTACGTTTTTGCGGCCGGGTGTCACCGAACGTGAGGCGGCGTTGGAAATTGAGTTTTATATGCGCCGGCATGGTGCGGAGGGTGTCGCGTTTGATCTGATTGTGATTACGGGCGCAAAAACCTCCATGCCCCACGGTGTACCCGGAGAAGAAAAAATTCAGCCGGGTGATTTTGTTACAATGGATACCGGTGCAGTTGTCAACGGAATGCACTCGGATATGACCCGTACCGTTGCAATCGGGCATGCAGATGATGAGATGAGGCAGGTTTATCATACAGTACTCAAGGCACAGCAGAATGCGATTGCCGCGGTGCATGCGGGTGTTGCCTGCAAAGCGGTTGACTTCGCAGCTCGCAGCGTGATTGAGCAGGCAGGTTACGGCGAATATTTCGGCCATTCCACCGGTCATAGCGTTGGGTTGGAAATTCATGAATCGCCCGCCTTTTCCCCGCGCAGTGAAGCCATTGCTCAGGAAAATATGGTCATCACCGTGGAGCCCGGTATTTATCTGCCCGGCAAGTTCGGGGTTCGCATCGAGGATATGGTTCGCGTCACCCAAAATGGCTGCGAGGATTTGACAAATGCAAAAAAAGAACTGATTGTCCTTTAAAAACCAAAAAATCTCTTGCAAAAGAGGGACAAGTACGGTAAAATAATTTTGGTATATTTAATTAAAGTGAGGTTATTGCACCATGATTACAGCAGGCGATTTCAGAAACGGCGTTACCTTTGAAATGGACGGCAACGTTTATTCCATCGTGGAATTTCAGCACGTAAAACCCGGTAAGGGCGCAGCGTTTGTCCGTACCAAAATCCGCAACGTCATCAATGGCGGTGTGACAGAGCGCACCTTCAACCCGACCGAAAAATTCCCCACCGCATTCATCGAGCGCAAGGATATGGAATATTCCTACAGCGACGGTGATCTGTACTACTTTATGGATACTGAAACTTATGATCAGATCCCGATTAATCGCGCAGTTTTGGGCGATAGCTTCAAGTTTGTGAAAGAAAACATGATCTGTAAAATTCTTTCTTACAAAGGCAATGTGTTTGGGATTGAGCCGCCGTATTTTGTTGATCTGCAGGTTACCAAGACAGATCCCGGCTTTAAGGGAGATACTGCAACCAATGCAACCAAACCGGCAACGCTTGAAACCGGTGCAGAAATCCGCGTTCCGCTCTTTATCGATGAAGGTGAAATGATCCGTATCGATACCCGTACCGGAGAGTATATGGAACGCGCTTAAGATTTAATAATTTTAGCTTGCCCACGGAAAGGGCAAGAAATATTTTGAACTGTAAAGGGGGAGTCGATCATGACGATTACCGAAAAAGTGGCCTACCTCAAAGGATTGATGGAGGGTCTTGAACTGGATACTTCCAGCAAAGAGGGCAAAGTACTCAAGGCGGTTGTGGATGTGCTGGACGATATGGCGCTTTCCGTAACGGATATTGAAGATGATCTTGCAGAACTCAGCGATCAGGTTGATGAAATTGACGAAGATCTCTCCGAAGTGGAAGATGAAGTCTTTGGTGACGAAGACGAGTGCTGTGATTGTGACGATGACGATTGTGATTGCTGCGACTGTGGCGATGACGACGACTTCTATGAGGTTACCTGCTCTAAATGCGGGGAAACCACCTATATTACTGGTGCCATTTTGGATGAGGGCAAGATGGAATGCCCCAACTGCGGCGAAGAACTCGAGTTTGACGTTGTAGTGGATGAAGATGACGGTTGCAGCTGTGGCTGTGACTGTGGCTGCGGCGATAAATAAGAGCCCTGCCTTGCCATTTTTGAATTTAAACAGGATGACTGCATTGTGTATTTAGCATTTGCAGCCATCCTGTTTTTTTAATGTATTTTTCAGAAACAGCGTTACAAAATATGTAATACCAATGCACTTTGATACAGTAAATAAAATATCTGAAAAAAACGCATAGATCCAAGTCGTTCCTCAATTTTTATGCTCTTTGTAATCCGGAATGATGATAAAAGGGATATCAACAATTTTACGGGGAGAATCGGGCATAAGCGGGTGAATTTTTGACGAAAAATAACCGTCCAAAAAATAACACGTTTTATATAAATTCTCTTCGAAAAAAAACGAAAAAAGCACTTGACAGAAGCCACTATTTCCGTTATAATAATCAACGTTGCAAAAACAGCGGCGCCGGTCAGTCGGATGCTCAATTGCAAAATATGGCCCGGTAGTTCAGCTGGTTAGAACGCTAGCCTGTCACGCTAGAGGTCGACGGTTCGATCCCGTTCCGGGTCGCCATATGCTGCTATGGCTCAGATGGTAGAGCACATCCTTGGTAAGGATGAGGTCACCAGTTCGATTCTGGTTAGCAGCTCCAAAAAGAAACCGCATTGCAGAGCCCTTCATGGGTTACACAATGCGGTTTTTTTGTTTTGCCGGAATATTCTCCGTTTTGGTATTTTCTCTGTTTTTATGCGTATTTCATTGGAATTTTGCCTTTGAAATTTGCGTTAATTAGGGAAGTCGCCGCGGAACGTTTACAGAGTGGCGTCAAAACGATATAATGACATTAAATTAAGCTTTGGGAGGCTGATTGAATGTCTATGCTGAAAGAATTCCAGGTGGACCGGTTGGAAGTAAAGATCCTTTCAGACCGAAAAAACATGGGACAATATGCTGCAGAACAAATTGCTGCACAGATGCGCGATTTGCTTGCGAAAAAAGATGAAATAAATATGATTTTTGCGGCAGCACCATCACAGAACGAAACATTGGAGGCACTGGTTGCAGCGCCGGGAATTGATTGGAACCGCGTCAATGCGTTCCATATGGATGAGTATGTAGGGCTTGCTGCAGATGCACCGCAGGGATTCGGCAACTTTTTGAAAGCGGCGATTTTCTCCAAGGTGCCGTTTAAGAGCGTACATTACCTGAATGGACAAAACCAGAATGTGGATGAGGCATGCGCAGATTATAGCGAGCAGCTCAGAAAGTACCCCACAGATATCGTGTGTATGGGGATCGGAGAAAATGGACATATTGCATTTAACGACCCGGAAGTCGCCGAATTCAATGATTCTAAAATGGTCAAGGTAGTTGCTCTGGATCAAATCTGCCGTCAGCAGCAGGTAAACGATGGCTGTTTCAGAAGCATTGATGAGGTGCCGACGCATGCTTTGACGCTCACGATTCCGACTTTGGTAAAAGCACCGCACCTGTTTTGTATGGTGCCGGCGGCTACAAAGGCAGAAGCAGTGTTCCAGACATTGCGCGGAGATATCAGCGAGAATTGCCCGGCGTCCATTCTGCGTCGTCAGCCGCATGCAGTCCTTTTCTGTGACCCGGACAGCGGAGCAAAGGTCCTTTTTCGTAAAGCCTTGATCACCGACGAGGCTTCTCAGGATTTTGAAGCAGCAGCCAAGTTAGCTGCGTATTACGGATTGGAAGCACTCGAGATTCGTTCGGTGTGGGACAAAGCGCCCCAGGATCTTGATGATGCAGACATTGAAAAAATGATTGCAATTGCAAAGCAATATGGTCTGAAAATTTGTGCCATCAGCTCTTCCGTGTTCAAGTGCGATTTTTCGGATGAGGCAGCAGTGAAAACCCAGTATCAGAATTTGGAGCGCTGCGCAAAGCTGGCACAAAAAATTGGTGCAACCAAAATCCGTGCATTTACTTTCTGGCGCAAAAATGGAATTGCCCAGGATATTGAGATTATTAAAGAGCATATTACACGGGCTGCAAAGCAGATTGCACCTTATGGATTGGATCTTGTGATTGAATTTGATCCGTCCCTGAGTGCATGCGATGCAGAGGAGCTTGCAATTTTGGTAAAGGAACATATTCCGGGTGTGCATGTGCTGTGGGATCCGGGTAATCAGATTTACAATACCAATTACAAAATTCCTTATCCGGATGGGTATGAGCTGCTGAAGAATGAGATTGTGCACGTGCATCTGAAAGATGCGGTACGCGATGAAAACGGTGAGGCAAAGGGTGTTGTGCTCGGTGAAGGCCTGCTCAATATCAAGGGGCAGCTGGCCGCCCTTCTGCGCGACGGATATGACGGATACATTGTGCTGGAACCGCACTTCCGTCTGCAAAAGGAGCTTTCGGAAGCTCAGTTGGCATTGCCGGGTGGATCAGCATTCTCTGACGGAGGAATGGAAGCTTCCGAACTGAGCATGCAGCATCTGAATCAACTGATTGCAGAAGTCTGCAGCTAAAAATATCAAAGTTTTCGGCAATAAAAAGTTAAATTCATCAAGTATTCCGTGAAATTTGCAAAGCTTTTCCCCCCAGCGTTTAGTAGAATAATGACAGAATGGTGCGGCAGGCCTTAGCGGCTTTGGATTTTGATTCCATTGGCGTTTTGAAATGGTCTGCCGTTACCTGAAGTATGAATTTGCAAGGGGGAAACCGGATTGAATTTCGGATTGATTGGATGTGGCGCGATTGCCCGTTTTCATGCGGAAGCAATTGGCATGACAGAAGGTGCCGTGCTTGCCGGTGTGGCGGATGCCAGACCGGAAGCGGCAAAATCGTTTGCTGCCGATTATCAAATTCACGCGTATCAGTCAGTGGAGGAGCTTCTTTCTTCTCCGGCAATCGATGCAGTTTGTATCTGTACACCGAGTGGCTTACATGCGCCGTTGGCAATTCAGGCGGCGGAACATGGAAAACATATGGTCATCGAAAAGCCCGTGGCGTTGACAGTGGATTCGGCAAATGAGATTATTGCCGCGTGTGAAAAAAATCATGTTACCGTAGCAGTTGTTTCGCAATTGCGTTTTTCGCCGGATGTGCAGTGCGTCAAGCAGTTGGTGGAAAGCGGAGAAATGGGGCAGATTATTTCTGCCGGTCTGGAAATGAAGTACTTCCGTTCGGACGAGTATTATGCGGCCAGCAATTGGCGCGGAACCTGGAAAATGGACGGCGGCGGCGCTTTGATGAATCAGGGAATTCACGGCGTTGATATTATGTCTTTTGTGATGGGTGGTGTTAAATCCGTCAGCGGTCAGATTAAAACGCTTGCCAAAAAGATCGAAGTGGAAGACACAGCCGTTGCAGCGTTGGAGTTTGTAAACGGTGCCCTTGGAACGATTACGGCGTCTGTTGCAACCAATCCAGGTTACCCGAGAACCTTGACAATCAGCTCCACCAAAGGAACCCTCGTTTTGGAGGAGCAACATATCAAATCCTGTGATATTGAAGGAATTTCGCTGCCTCTGCAGAGTGCCGAGATTCATAATTACGGCACCTCGAACCCAACGGATATTCCGGTGGAAGGTCACGTTCGGCAAATCAAGGACTTTATTGAAGCCGTGCAGCAGAACCGCCAGCCATTTGTGAATTTGGCAGAAGGCAAAAAAGCCATTGAGATTATCGAAGGAATTTACACCTCTTCCCGCACCGGAAAAAGAGTTATTATTGGCGAAAAATAAAATCCGTCAAGAATTATCATAGAAAAGGAAAAGCATTTTTATTCAGATTGCGATATAATTCAGTTGTAAGGTGCAAAGCATGTTTGCATAGCACCACAATCTGAAAAGGAGCGATTATAATGGAAAAAATTGCGTTGCTTGGCGGAACCCCGGTCAAGACGACCCCGTTTGGCACTGGAAAAAGATTTGGCGATGAAGAATTGCAGCAGCTGAAAGAAGCTCTCGATCAAAACACACTGTTTTACTGGTATGGCGAAAAGGTGAAAACCTTTACCAAAAAGTTTGCCGATATGAACGGTGCAAAGTATTGCGTTGCAACCTCTTCCGGCACCGCCGGTATCCATGTTGCTCTTGGCGCAGTTGGCGTCACCTGCGGCGATGAAGTGATTACCTCTCCGATTACGGACATGGGTTCTGTCATTGGTATCTTGTTCCAAAATGCTATCCCGGTATTCGCTGATCTTGATCCGCATACTTACAATATGGACCCCAAGTCCATTGAAAAATGCATTACTCCAAAAACAAAGGCAATTGTTGTCGTACATCTGGCAGGTAATGCTGCAGATATGGACGAGATCATGGAGATTGCGCGTAAACATAATCTCAAGGTCATTGAGGACTGCGCACAGAGCTACGAATGCTTTTACAAAGGCCGCCGCGTTGGTACCATCGGTGATATCGGATGCTTCAGCCTGAATGATTTCAAACACATTTCTGCGGGCGATGGCGGCATGATCATCATGAATGATCATGACACATTCATCGAGGCGGCACGGTTTGCCGATAAGAACTACAACCGTTACAGCACCGATCCGCTGGAAATGAAGAACATCCCGTTTCTTGCTCCGAACTACCGCATGACCGAGCTGCAGGGTGCAGTGGCCATTGCGCAGCTCGACCGCGTTGAATGGATCTGCAAGCGCCGCAATGAGATCGGCAAGAAGATTACCGAAGCAATTAAGGACATCAAGGGTCTTTATGCTCCGCTGGTGCGCGAAGGCAATGAATCTTCCTACTGGTTCTATATGATGCGTCTGAATCCGGAAGAGGCTGGCGTTGACGGTCAAACCTTTGTGAATGCACTGAACGCGGAATGCCCCGGTATCGGTGCTTCCAAGGGATATATTCCCACCTGCGTTTACCAGTATAAGATGTTCCAGAACAAGAGTGCGTTCCGCGGCACACATGCTCCGTGGGATTCGCAGTACTACGGCGGCAACGTCAGCTACGAAAAGGGACTTTGCCCGGTTGCAGAAGAAATTCTGGAAACTGCCGTGAAGTTTGGTGTCAGCGAGTTTTACACCGATCAGGATGTTGACGATATGATCGCTGCTATCCGTAAGGTCGCAGCATACTACGCCAAATAATACAATTTGTATCAATCGCGCCAAATGGCGA
This sequence comes from uncultured bacterium, assembly GCA_934875675.1. Lineage (GTDB taxonomy): Bacteria > Bacillota > Clostridia > Oscillospirales > Acutalibacteraceae > CAKXIK01. The sequence goes on along the minus strand of CAKXIK010000010.1, from coordinate 16,878 downwards.
ATCAAAACAGCGGGGGCAAATAAAGGCTTCCGCTGTTTTTTTAGAATAACTGAAAGGATGATTTCCATGATTATTGACGATCACAACCACCCGGATTGGTATGGGTATGACCTGCAAAAGTATTTGAAAAATATGGATGATGCCGGTATTGATAAAACGGTACTTCTTAGCTGGGAGGCACCGGCCGATGAATATGACCCGGCATACATCTGCAAAACACCGTCCATGTTTACCTCGCAGACCTGCCCGATTTCGTTCGAACGCTGCATTTCCTATGCAGAGCGCTGTCCGGAACGTTTTATCCTTGGTTATGCACCCGACCCTCGTCGCCCGCATGGACTGGATCAGTTCAAAGCTGCTGTTGATCTTTATAACGTTAAGGTATGCGGCGAAGTGAAGATGCGCATGATGTATGATAACTGGGATGCAATTGAAATGTGGCGCTATTGCGGCGAACATGGAATCCCGGTGTTGATGCATTTTGATTACCCTTACAAGGGTGCCAAAAATGTGCGTGATAACTGGTGGTACGGCGGCCCGATAGAAACCTTGGAACGTGTTCTGCAGCTTTGCCCGGAGACTAACTTCATCGGCCATGCGCCGGGTTTCTGGTGCCATATTTCCGATGATGAGCAAGCGCTGACAAACCCGTATCCAACCGGCCCGGTAAAGGGCGATGGTAAGCTGATTCAATATCTGCGCAAATATCCGAACCTCTATTGTGATATTTCCGCTGGTTCCGGCTGCAGTGCGCTTCGCCGTGATATTGAGTTCACAAAGAAATTTTTGGACGAATTCCAGGATCGTGTTTGCTACGGACGCGATTGGTTTGACAATATTCACCGCGAGCTGCTCGAAAGCAAAGAACTTGATCTTCCGCAGCCGATTAAGGAAAAGCTCTACCATGAAAACATTGAGCGTTTGATCGGTGAGCGTTGAACAACACACAGACAGATAAAGGGAGGCTTGTGCAATGCGCATTAAAATCAAGAACGGAAAATTGATTACCGATCGAATTCACGAGGGTGAAAATCTTTATTTTGCAGAGGGCAAAATCACTGCAATCACAAGTGAAGAACTGCCTTTTGACAAAGAGATTGATGCTGATGGCAATTTTGTGTCTCCGGGATTTATTGATATTCACACCCACGGCGGCGGCGGTGCAGACTTTATGGATGGCGGCGTTGAACCGATTGAGCAGGCGGCGCAGATGCATCTTTTACACGGCACAACCACCATTTTCCCAACCACGCTTGCCAGCAGCTTTCCGGTGCTGAAAAGCTCCGTGATGGATATCGGGAAAGCAATGCAAAGCAAAAAGCGCTTGCCGCACATCGCAGGAACGCATCTGGAAGGCCCTTATTTCTCGCTTAATCAAGCAGGGGCACAAAATCCTGAATATATCACAGACCCCGTCAAAGCGGAGTACGAAGAGCTGCTGGAGGTTGGCAAAGGAATCATTAAGCGTTGGAGTTTTGCACCGGAACGCAACGGCAGCGTAGAATTCTGTGAGGCTTTAATAAAAAATGGCGTAGTGCCGTCCATTGCACACAGCGATGCGGTTTATGCGGACGTTAAGCATGTGTATGACGCAGGCTGCCATCTCGTAACACATCTTTATTCCGGGATGTCTACAATTGTTCGCCGCGGTGGATTCCGTTTTCTGGGCGTGGTGGAATCATCATATCTGCTCGATGAGATGAATGTGGAAACCATCGCGGATGGCCTGCATTTACCCCCGGAGCTGCTTCTGCTTGTTTATAAGCAAAAGGGCGCGTCCAAAATGTGTCTGGTTACAGATTCAATGCGTGGCGCAGGTATGCCGGAAGGCCCTTCTTTGCTGGGACGTAAGGAAGAAAGCACACCCTGCATTATTGAAGACGGAGTGGCAAAACTTCTGGATCGTTCTGCGTTTGCCGGCAGTGTTGCCACCACAGACCGGTTGGTGCGTACCTGCTGCAAAAAAGCAGGTATCTCCATTGTCGATGCCGTTCGCATGATGACTGAGACACCTGCAAAGAATATGAATCTTTCCCATGTCGGTAAGCTGGCAGAGGGTTACGATGCAGATATTTTGATTTTTGATGATGATATCAACATGAAACAAGTTATTCTGTCCGGAGACAGCGTTGGTTGATTCAAAATTTTTCGGATGAAGTCTGCCGATACCCATATCACAATATATTTTAGTAAAATGAACTCCAGAGTAATACTGCAATAAACGCAGTATTGCTCTGGAGTTTTGCTTTGTAACCGGTTTTACAACATTGAACACACAATGCTCGGTTTTGTGCGTCCGATGTTGCAGAGTCATAATGCCTTGCAGAAAATATAGGACTAATCATATAAAAAATTCTCAATAGATTATAATATTAAATACATTTTTACGATATAATGCATCAAATTTCCTTTCTTCGCAAAGAGAAGAATGATATAATGATCCATGTTGGGGTGCCTGTTTCAGTGAAAGAATTTAGTAGAAAGGATCCCAAATTACCGGAAAATACATAACCTGCAGCTCAAAAAGTTTTTTTAAAGAAAGGAATGATACTCTTGTCGTCTTTTATGAAAGTTACAGACGAGGCGTTTCGACTGAAACTCAATTTTAGCCAGGAATGTCCCATTCCATTGCAGAAGCTTACCTGTGCACGGCAAGACCGGGCGGCATTTCAGCTGATTGTCCAGTCAGATTTGCAATACAGCGTCAGTATTGGAAATGATGATTGGTATTCAGCAAAGGGTAGGCTTGCCGGCCCCCACGAACGGCTGCGCGTTGCAGTGGAATCCCCGTTTTCTGCAAAACTCAATCTCGAAGAATTCGTCACAGATGATGATGGAATTCTCAAGGCGGATATTCTGCTTGGGCAAAATGTCCGCGAAAGCCGTGCCAATGTTCCGACCGCCGTTTGGGTGGAACTTGACGTACCGGAGGACGCGGTTCCGGGCGACTATTCTGTTACCGTAAAGCTCTATCGTTCGGGGTATTTTGAAGACGAAGTTCCGGTGCAGAGCCAAATCATTCCGCTTGCGGTGGCAGATTATGTGCTGCCTGAATTGCAGGACTGGCAATTCCGTTTGGACTTGTGGCAACACAGCTCAAACATTGCCCGCAAGCATGATGTACCGCTTTGGAGCGATGCTCATTTTGCCGTGCTTTCGCAGTACGCAGCATCTTTGGCGGCGTTAGGGCAAAAATCAATTACGGTTGTTGCCAGTGAAATCCCCTGGCGCGGACAAAGCTGTTATGAAGATCATGAGTACAAGGGAAATCTGTTTGAATATTCTATGATTCGGATTAAGCGCAAAAAAGATGGCAGCTACCGCTACGATTACAGCCCGATGCAGCGCTATATTGATCTCTGTACTGCTGCGGGAATCAGCGGTGATATTGAAATCTTTGGCATTGTTAATGTGTGGGATGATCCAAAACTGATCGAAAAACATCCCTGCATCGATTATCCCGAGCCAATTCGTCTGCGCTATCTCGACGAGACAGACGGATGTATGAAGTATATGCGTGATTCCAAGGCAATTTGCGACTACGTACGCGCACTGGAACAGTACTTCATTACCACCGGGCAGATCAATCGGGTGAGAATTGCGGCGGATGAGCCGGGCGATATCGAAAAATATCGCAACAGCATTTCACTGCTCAACCAACTTGCACCGCATTTCCGTTGTAAAACTGCGATTAATCATGCAGAATTCATTGAAGAGTTTCATGATTATATCGATGATTTCGTTCCCTATTTGCGTTGTACGATCACCGAATATGACCGATTGATGCAATACCGGCAGCAATATCCGGAAAAAAGATTTCTGTGGTATGTTTGCTGTGGGGGGGCAAGTCCCAATACATTCCTAAAAACCCCGCCGATTGAATGCAGGATGATCGGTATTTTAACGAGTGTATTGCGTTTGGACGGTTTTCTCCGTTGGAATTACACGGTCTGGCCGGATGATCCGCGCCATGATATTCGGTATAGCGCTTTTGAGGCGGGAGATACTAATTTTGTTTATCCGGCCAATAACGGCAGTGTTTTGCTCTCTCTGCGATATAAAAATCTGCAGCGCGGGATTGCCGATTATGAGTTGCTGGAGCGGCTGCGTAAAAAGTGTGGGGATGACACGGTGATGGAAGTGCTGCAAAATGTGCTGCACACCACGGATGTTCATGACTTTTGGCATGATGAGGGACTGTTGCCAAGTGAAAAGCTGTTCAGTTTGAACTGGGCGGATTATAACGAGGCAAAAACAGAAATTCTGCGCCGTCTGGCGGAATAAACGACCGAAAAATAAAGCAAAGAGAACGGCTTGTCGAATCTTCTTTTCGACAAGCCGTTCTCTTTGCTTTAAAGCTGTATGTCAATTTATATTAGCTGACAGCTCCCGCACCGGAAGCCTCCGCAAGAATATCAAGGCGCTGCAAAGCCTGAATAATTCGCCGGTAAGCATCCTGACTGGGGACACGGATCATATGAAAATGAAATCCTCCGGTCAGGTCACAAAGCTGGTTTGCATTTACCTGTTGTGCCCGCAGAATAAATTCATCGGCGTCATATCGGGAGGAGATGTTCAGGTCGGCACTGATCTGACCATAGAGCGGGTGCTCTACCACCACATTCACAACAGAACCGCCATTATCCACAATTGCATAAAACTCATCGCGTATCTGATCGATTTGATGACGGCAGGAGATGCTTTCCAGACGCTGATTTTCCGGTGCTTTTTCCAGAGAATAACCGCGCTGTGTGGCAATAATTTTTTTGCCGTTTGCGCGAAGCAGAGCAATATCGGAAACAATCACCTGACGTGTAACACCAAATTGTGCAGCAAGCTTTGCGGCAGAAATGCAGCCGTCGTTTTCGGCAAGGGTGTGCACAATCGCTTCCCGCCGCTCAAGAGTATTCATTCCGCAATCATCCTTTCCACTGTCGCTGCCCAATCAGCAGGAAATTAGTACGGTAATTATTATATCATTAAGTGAATGGAGATTCAATATTGACAATACGATAAACGTGTGTATAATAGTGTATATACATATAGATACTCAATTAGAAAAGGAAGGTTAATATGTCGGATAAAAAATGTGCCATTCTGGTTGTTGACATGCTGAATGATTTTGTAACAGGTGCGCTCAAGTGTGACCGCGGTCTTGCAATTGTGCCTCAAACAGCCAAGTTGCTGCAAGCTGCACGTGCAAAAGGTGTTCCGGTCATTTTCTGCAATGATGTCCACCTCAAAGACATCGATCACGAGCTCAAACTTTGGGGAGATCATGCAATTGCAGGAACCAAAGGGGCAGAGGTGATTCCGGAACTCGAGCAGTGTGAACAGGACTATGTGATTCCAAAACGTCGGTACAGCGGCTTTTTCCACACAGATCTTGATCTTTTGCTCAAGGAACTGGGCGTCGATACGGTAATCATGACAGGGCTGCATACACATATGTGTGTCCGTCACACCTCAGCCGATGCCTATCAGCTGGGATACGCGGTTGTCGTTGCCAAAGATGCGACGGATTCTTTTACGGAGGAGGATTATACGTACGGCCTGAAATATCTCAAAGAGGTGTACGGTGCCGAAATTACAGATGTGAATACGTTGATTCAAACTTTCTGACTTTACAGGAATGCAAAAAAGCGGAGTACCGAAAATCATTTTCGGTACTCCGTATCTATTTTATAAACTTACTCTTTCGGCTGACGCTGCGCGCTGCTGACCAGTCCGCGCTCAGAATCCAGATTGACTACTAACCCGGATTTCAGAATACGGGTTGCATTTTCTGCACCAACAATTACCGGAAGGTCGAGTGCAAGACCGACGATCGCTGCGTGAGAGTTTGCACCGTCCTGCTCCGTAATAATTCCGGCGGCATTTTTGAGCAGAGAGAAAAGCGCATTGGTTGTCTGTGGAATTACGAGAATTTCTCCGTTGCGAAAATTTTGCAGTGCCTGTGCTTCGTTTTCACAAACACAAAGGCTGGCACATACCGATTTTCCGTTGATTCCGGTACCGGAAACGAGCACATGTCCCACAACCTGAACCTTCATCATGTTGGTGGTACCGGAGATTCCCAGCGGAACCCCTGCCGTCAGGACAACAAGATCCCCGCTGGTAACAAGTCCGGTGCTTTCGGCAGCGTCCATTGCATGCTCAAACAGTTCATCGGAGTCCTGCTCTTCTTCAATCATGAGCGGACGAACGCCCCAGGAGAGATTGAGCTGACGGCAAACCTGTTCGTCAGTACAGCCGCAAATAATCGGCTGCTGCGGACGATATTTTGAAATCATGCGTGCAGTTTTACCCGATTTGGTCACTGTCACGATTGCTCTTGCCCCAAGGTCACAGGCAGTGGTGCAGGTTGCGTGTGAAATCGCGTTGGTCACATCTGGCATGGTGTGGAATTTGCGCTCACGGAATCGGCGCACATAGTCAATATCCTCTTCTGCGCGGGTTGCGATGCGCACCATGGTTTTGAGTGCCTCCAGAGGATAATGTCCCGCGGCAGTTTCGCCCGAAAGCATAATCGCGCTGGTGCCGTCGTAAATTGCGTTGGCAACATCGGTCGCTTCCGCACGGGTCGGGCGCGGATTTTTCATCATAGAATCCAGCATCTGTGTAGCGGTGATCACAGGACGTCCCGCCATATATGCTTTCTTAATCATCATTTTTTGCAGAACGGGAACCTCTTCTAACGGGATTTCAACGCCCATATCTCCACGCGCCACCATGACGCCGTCTGCAACGCGCAGAATTTCGTCGATGTTCTGCACGCCTTCCCGGTTTTCAATTTTGGCTATAATATTGATGGAATGGCATCCACAGGTTTCCAGAACACGGCGAATGTCCAGGATGTCCTGTGCAGAACGCGTAAAAGAAGCAGCAATAAAATCAAATCCGCACTCTGCGCCAAAGAGAATGTCGGAACGGTCTTTTTCACTGATATATGGCATTGAAAGAGAAACTCCGGGCACATTTACTCCCTTGCGGTCGGAAACGGTTCCGCCGTTAATGACCTCGCAGACAATATCCGTATTGGTAACCCGAAGAACGCGCAGCTCGATCAAGCCGTCGTCAATTAAAATCGTATTCCCGGCAACCACATCGTGAACCAAATCTTTATAAGAAATAGAGACACGTGTTTTGTCGCCTTCCACCTCGTCCGTAGTCAGCGTAAAGGGAGCTCCGCTTTCCAGCACAACGCTTTTTCCTGCAAAGCAACCCAAGCGAATTTCCGGACCCTTTGTGTCCAAAATAGTTGCAACGGGTAAGTGCAGCTGTTCACGCAGCCGAACCACCGTGTTGAATTTTTCCTTGTGTGCCGCGTGGTCGGAATGCGAAAAATTGAAACGCGCAGCATCCATTCCGTGCATCATCATCTGCCGGAGAATCTGCTCGTCATCAGTGGAAGGGCCAAGGGTACAAATAATTTTTGTTTTTCTCACAGTGCGTCATCCTTCCTTTGTACGCAAATCGGTTTTCCCTGAAACCGATGCTTTAAAGATAATTAATCAGCATAATCATACATGATCTGCAGAAAAAAGTACAGTTAATTTTTCTTTACATGAAGCATAAATGAAGAAATGACGCAAAGTTTAAAAAAAAGGCAGAAATGTATGCGTTTTTTCTTAATGCTTTCTATCATTTATTTGCATTTCTTGCGGCTGTTATACTATTTTTGCAGAATCGTGTAGAAAGCACGGTGTATTGTGTGGTATACTGTTTTTATTGTTTCCAAACGAAACAGAAACAGAAAGGAAAGAACCATTTTTGAAAAAGAAAGAACTGCTTGCAGACGCATCACGATTTTTAAAATTTTTCCTGTTCGCAGCGGCAGTGATCGTATTTTATAAAACCGTGGATAATCTTGGGTCTATTTTTTCTTCCATTGGCCATTTCTTTTCGTTTTTTACACCGCTTTTGATTGCGTTGCTGTTGGTGTTCTTTTTGCGCCGGCCTGTCATCTGGCTGGAAGAAAAATTTTCTGCCAGCCGGGTGTGGTTTTTTTGCAGATTTGCGCGCGGGCTCAGTGTTTTGATTGTGTATCTTGGATTGCTGGGAATCATTGCAGTGATTATCGGTTCTCTTTTGCCGATGCTGATTTCCGGTCTGGGGGAATTTGCCGGGCAGATTCCAAACTATCTGAAAAGCTTGCAGAAGTATGCTGCTGACATTCAGAGTAGTGATAATCCCCTTGCAGAGCTTGGCCTTTGGAATTGGGTCAAGGAAATTTCCGCAGATAAGCTGTTAGGGTATCTGCCTGCATTCGACGGAGAAAATCTTACTTCGTATCTCAACGGTGCAAAAAATCTTTCCTCTGTATTGCTCAATATTTTTATTTCAATTGTGCTTTCGGTTTATATTTTGTTGGAACGCAAGGTACTCGGTAGAGCAATCCGCCGGGCGGTATATCTGTTTTGCAAACCGGCATGGATTTCTCGTACTGCCGAATATCTGCGCCGTGCCAACACCGTAGTATTCCGGTACTTTTTTGGCCAACTTTGCGATTCCTTGATCGTCAGCGTGCTGGCAGCAATCATTCTCACTATTCTGGGGGTTCCCTATGGTGTCGTGCTTGGATTCTTGTTCGGCATGTTCAACCTGATTCCGTATTTTGGACCTATTTTCATTTTCTTTGTGGTGATTCTGATTACATTCCTTTCATGCGGATGGGTGACAACGCTGTGGGCAGCGGTTTTGCTGCTGGTGATGCAGCAGTTGGATGCAAATATATTGAATCCTAAGATTTTGGGTAATACTTTGAATATCAGCCCGTTTTGGGTGATCCTTTCGGTTACTATCGGCGGAGATCTGTTCGGCATGGTCGGTATGCTGTTCAGCGTTCCGGTGTTTGCGGTGGTGCGCCTGTTTGTACTCGATTATATGGATTACCGCGAAAAGAAAAAAGCGGATCAAATGCAGGAAACGTCAACCGAAGAATGCCCAGTGTCAGCAGAAAAAACAATGCCGGCGGATTCGCTTAAAAACGATCCGCCGGCGAAGGACGAAGATGTAAACCGCTGATTCTGCTTTTTAGGCAGTCCTGCGGTTTACAGGCATAACGGAAAAGAGGCAAAAGTCAATGCTCAGAGAAAAATATCCCCAGGATTCTTATACGGAGCAGGTACAGGTGCTTTCACAGGCAAATCTGAATGGGTTCGGTCGGCTGTTTGGCGGCAAGCTGATGGAGTGGATTGACGTGGTTGCCGTTGTGGTGGGACGCCGACATTCCGGGTGCAATGTTACCACAGCAGTAGTGGATTCGCTGGAGTTTCGTGCTCCGGCACATGCCAATGATACCATTTTGCTTTGCGGCAGACTGACATGGGTGGGCAGAACTTCCATGGAGGTTTGTGTGCGCTCTTATGTGGAAGAGCTTGACGGCAGCCGCAGATTAATTAATACGGCATACCTTGTTTTGGTTGCGCTGGATGAACAGGAGCGTCCGGTTGAGGTTCCCAGAGTGATTCTGGAAACGGAAGAGGATGAACGTCTTTGGCAGGCAGGGCAAAAACGCAGTGAACTGCGCAAACAGCGTCGCGTAGAAAAATACTGACTTGGCAAGCTTGCGGTGGGAAGCCCGCGATACGGTGAATTTTACTGTTGCTGCTGCAAAAACGAGATTACGTCCAGCAGAGAGGTTCCTTTGCCGCAGAGCAGCGCCAGGGTGGCTTGATCAGGCGGTACCAGATCCGGCACCATAAACGGCTGCAGCTTGCCATTTGCGGCAGCCCGAATTCCATTGAGGGAATCTTCAAGAGCCAGACAGTTTTCCGGTGCTTCGCCCAATAGCTCACACGATTTCAGAAAAACATCAGGGAATGGCTTTCCCCTTGTTACCATATCGCCGGTTGCGATGGCATCAAACCGGGTTGCAATGTTTGCCATTTCAAAATATTGCATTGCATGTCCGCGCCGTGTAGAGGTTGCAACGGATTTGCGGTAGCCGTTTTCTTCCAAAAAATCAAGCAGCGCATAAAGCCCGGGTTTTACCGGAAGCCCATCCTTTGCAATGATAGTATCCATGATTTCTACTCTGCGATTCAAGAAACGTTCGCAAGGAAATTCCTCACCGCAGGTTTGCCGCAACATGACGCTGATTTCGGCGCGGCTCCGTCCCAGCGCGGAATAGATCAGTTCTTCACCATTATCAATTCCACACTCTTTTCCCGCAATCCCCCAAGCTGTTTTTGAAATACGTTCCGTATCGAACATCAGTCCATCCATATCGAAAATAACTGCACGGATCAAGTTCAGCATCCTTTCTCTATCTTATATTTTATTAAGTATACTGGATTTTCAAACAAAAGAAAAGGAATACGCTTTCTTTTTTGAAGAGCAAGCGGTGAAAATTGCCGGGGAGGTATGCGATATGAAGCGTAATTGCTTGAAATGGAACAAGCAAAAGATCAGACCTTATGTAGTCTGTACGGTATTGCTGGGATTGATTATTCTGTTTTGTTTGTGGCAAAACAACAGCTTGATGGTATCAGTCGTTACATATCAGAACTCCAAAATAACGCAGGAAATGGATGGTACAAGAATTGTGCAGGTTTCTGACTTGCACTCTAAGGAGTTCGGAAAAGGAAGCAGCCGGTTGCTTCAGGCGATCTCCACGCAGCAGCCGGATTTGATCGTAATTACCGGTGATCTGGTGGATTGCCACAAGACCGATGTGACCACTGCACTGGAGTTTGTGCGCGGCGCGGTTCAGATCGCACCCGTTTATTTTGTGACGGGAAATCATGAGAAATTCCTTTCAGATGAAGACACGGCAGAGCTGCAAAACGGCTTGCAGCAATATGGGGTTGTGACGCTCCAAAATGAATCGGTTGCAATTTCGGTCGGGAAATCACCATTTTACCTGATCGGAATAGACGATACACATCTGGCAAACAGTACACTGCAGACGATTACATCACAACTTCCTCATGATTTTTTGCAGATTTTACTGGCACATGAGCCTCAGTTTTTAGATCGTTACACCGTCGCAGGTGTTGATCTGGTTTTGTGCGGCCACGCCCATGGAGGACAGTTCCGGCTTCCGTTGATAAATATTGGATTTATTGCACCGGGGCAGGGACTTTTCCCAAAATACACTGCGGGGCAATATTCCGGCGGGCAAACAACAATGATTGTCAGCCGAGGCCTTGGCAATAGCGTTATCCCGGTCAGGGTATTCAACCGACCAGAAATTGTGACAGTGGTATTGAGCAAAAAATAAATTATTTTTTGCCAGGGTCTTGCAGTTTTTTCCACTTTTGACTATGATGATAAGAAGAATTACACGTAGGGGGTATTTTTATGCTGAAATTTCATGATGGGGACAAGATACTTTTTACCGGAGACTCTGTGACCGATTCCGGACGCGGACGACCCATTGGAGAAGGTTTGTGGGAAGGGGTCGGCAATGGATATGTGCGTTCCATTGATACAATGCTTAACGTATGTTATCCGGAATTACTGCTGCATGTCTGCAATACGGGAACCAGCGGCAACACCTCACGAGATCTTCGTGAACGCTGGCAGACCGAAGTGCTCGATTTGGAACCTGATTATTTGGTGATGTGCATCGGCTTTAACGACGTCTGGCGTCAATTTGATTCTCCGGCATGCAGAAATCAGCATGTGCAGCCGGAAGAATATCGGGAAAATCTGGTTCAGATGATTGATTCTGCGCTGCCCAAAGTTAAAGAACTGATTCTGATGACACCATATTACATGGAACCATGCCGTGAGGATAGGATGCGCGCCCGCATGGATGAATACAGAGCGATTATGCAAGAGGTTGCAAAGGAGAGAGGACTTTGCTGCATTGACCTGCAGAAAGAGTTTGACGATTATCTGCAGTACCGCCATTCGTCGTACATCACGTGGGATCGTGTGCATCCGGGCTGGATCGGCAGCCTGATTATTACACGTGCGTTTCTGCGCACGGTCGGCTTTGACCGTCAAGTAATCTGAATCTATTGTATTTTAGCAAAAATCCCTGCGCGGGCAACCTGAAAATGATATGTACCCCCTATACTGTGTGTCCAGTATAGGGGGTACATATCAAAATGGATTGCCCGCACAGGGATTTTTTTGTTTTACATCAACGGAGCAAATAGGAGAAAAAACGATTCTGCAGCTCGTTTTCCAACAGAGCGGGAGGCGTATTCTTCAAACAAATAGGGGTCGCAGTGTGTGCAATCTTCGTTAAACAGATTGATGTATTGTTCAACCAGTTTGTTATCATAAAATACACCGCAGATTTCGTCATCAATCCGCAGACTGCGAATGTCCATATTTACAGAACCGATGCAGCAGAGCTCGTCATCGATGGTCATTGTTTTGGCGTGAACATACCCACGGTAGCGCAAAACCTCGGCACCATACTCCAAAAGCTGACCGCTGTAATAACGTGTAACAGGATCGAGAAAAAAGCTTGCTTCAATTCCGGGAATCATCAATGCGATGTGTACGCCGCTGGCAGCAGCCGTTTTGAGCGCGTCCAGAATCGATTCATCCGGCACAAAATACGGTGACTGAATTCGAATGGTATGCTTTGCACTGCGAATCATGCTCAGATAGCACATTTTAACGGCTTCCTTATCATTTTCCGCACCGCCTGCAACAAACTGACACCAGGATTCCCCACCCATTTGTGGGCGTTCCCCGGCCTGATGCAACGCATCATACATTGCGGGGAGCTTGCGGCTTTGCACGGCGCATACCCAATCGGCAAGAAACCAGTTTTCCAGAATTGCCGTGCAGCTGCCGGTCAGGCGAACCTGTGTATCCCGCCAGGGCTTTTTCTTTTCATGGAAGTTTGCATATTGCTGCCCGATGTTCATGCCGCCGATGTATCCGATCCGTCCATCAATCGAGACGATTTTGCGATGACTGCGGAAATGAGTCAGCCATGGCTTGAGCTTGCGTACAATTCCGCCGGCGCTGGTCAGGGGAAGAAACATTTTTGCCGTGGATGAGATGTTTGCCATGTAGTCGCACATCACCCAGACCTCAACTCCTGCGGCAGCTTTTTTTGCAAGCGCCTGTACCAGCGCATTGCCGATTCGGTCGTTGTGAATGGTATAAAACTCCATGTGAATACTTTCTTTGGCAGAGGCAATGTCGGCAAAGAGACGTTCATAATGTGCAGCGCCGCTTGTTAGAAATTCTGCATTCCTGCAGCGCGTCAGAGGGCTGCCATTATAATTGTAATTAAATCGGATCACCTGTGCGTCGCTTTCAGAAAGCCCTGGTTGATCTTCCGCCGGAAAGGAGAATTCGTCCATTGCACTGCGCCGGTTCAGCCCTGCCATGCGGCGTCTGCGAACCAAATCACTAATTTTGAGCATGATTGTGCTGCCGAAAACCAGATAAAGCAGAGCGCCAACGTAAGGGATGCAGAGAAGTACCAGCACCCACAACAAGGCTTCCTGCGGGTTTTTGCGTTCCAGAAAGATCACACCCAGAACTAACACCAAATAGAGAAGCATCCAGAAAGGACTCATTCTGCATCATCCTTTCGGGATGAATTTTTTGTGTTTTTCCACATGCCTGCGAAAACAGGAATATACAAAACCATTGTTAACAGCATTACGGCAGAGCAGATTCCGATCAGTGTGTTTGCAATCCACAGCGGCATTGCCGGCATGAGCAGCAGTGCAAACATTACGATGTACAACACAGCGGTACAAAGTTTTCCAAACCACATTGCTCCGTCAAGTTTACAGTTACGCTGCAGCAGGATCAAACCCATCACCGCCATCATGCCTTCTTTGAGAACAAAAAGTCCGACCGGCAGCAGCATCCACGGCCAACGACTGCTCAGGCAGACTACCAGTGCTCCTTGTGTCAGCTTATCTGCCAGCGGATCAAGAAATTTTCCAAGTTCGGTAATCTGATCAAACCGGCGTGCCACCCATCCATCAAACAGATCGGTGAGACCTGAAATTCCCACCACAGCAGCGGCAAGATAAATTTGTGTTGTAGTTTGTGCAGTGCAGTAAAGCCACACAAACAAAGGAATCAGCAGAATACGAAAATACCCCATCATATTTGGAATTGTAAACCAGTCTTTGACCGGAATGTGTTTCATCCCGGAATCGCTCCCTTCTGTGTCATGACTAACCGCGATGCCGCTTAATTTAAAATTGCATCAAACGTTCGTTTTTGACCTTTTTCCCTATCATACTATGTTTTAAGATAAAATAAAGCAACAAATTGTGAACGAAAAAACTGCCGCTGTTCTCTTTTGATAAGAACAGCGGCAGTTCATCGGTACGAAATTATTTGGTCATATAGATGATTCCAACCGTGTTCGGGCCGCAGTGGTTGCAGACGGAACAGCTTGCGTCGGTTGGGATTACGTTCACAAATGGCTGCAGTTCGCGAATTTTATTAACAACAGCATCAATGTAGGAAGAATCAATTTTAGAATGCGTAATAAAGATGGTGTGTAAATCAAGGTCAGTTCGATCCTTGAGCTTATCCTCTAAAAACTGCATATGAACTGCAGAGAGATTTCCGCGGTATTTTTTTGTAACGCCCATTTTTGCATCGCGAACTTCAATGCAGGGTTTGAGTTTGAGAACATTTGCACCCAAAGCAGCAACACCGGAGCAGCGGCCGCCTTTCCACATGTATTCCAACTGGTCAAGAATAAAGCTGACCTCAAGATGATTGCGCATCTCATTGACAGCGGCAAGAATCTCTTCAACGGTTTTTCCTTCCTGAACCATCTCTGCAGCATGAATGGCAAGCAGGCCCATGCCGGAAGAAAGCGAGCGGGAATCCACAGGGTAAACATCCTCAAACATAGCAGCAGCGGCTTTGTGGTTTGCGTGTGTCACCGTCATTTCAGAACTGATACTGAAATGGATTACCGCATAACCTTTTTCAACATAGGGACGGTACCATTCTTCGCACATCATTGGTGACGGTGCAGAAGTCGTTGTCAGCTTTCCGGTACGTTTGTAATATTCATAGAGATCATCCGGATGAACATCAATGCCGTCCAAACACGGTTTGTCCCCCAAATTAACGGGCAGAGCAAAGACGTCAATATTGTATTTTTCCAGGAGATCCTTCGGCAAATCACAGGTGCTGTCTGCACAGATTTGAATGGGCTTTGCCATTTGTTACATCATCCTTTCATATTCAAGTAACCGGAAAAAGGCGATGATTCAAAAACAGCGGGGAACAACCCGCATTTTGAACCTTTTTGACCGGCCTATATTTGGGCAGGGAATCAATACAGCTTGTATAAATACTTCTAAACTTTGAAATTATTATACCATCGTTAAGTTAAAATTGCAACTGCGTGCAATCGTCAGATTTTGTAAAGAAAACATTCAGAGAAAAAGAGGAATATTGACGAATTTTCTAACGAAATTTGCTGCTTAATGGCAAATAGCCGGTTTTAGGATGCCGATGACAGTGGTACCAATTGTAACAAAATTGTAACTTTTCTTTTGGTTATTTTCGCTTGCAAATTGCAATGAATATGGTAGAATGAAGTAGTTAAAAATACTGGATGTATGGTCAAAAAAAGAAAGTGGTGGTATGCTTGGTTTTTTCCAGTCTGGAATTTCTCTATGTCTTTTTTCCGCTTTGCATGCTGTTTTACTGGATCGCAAAGACAACAAACCTGCGAAACGCGGTTCTAATCGTATTTTCGCTGTTTTTTTATGCATGGGGCGAGCCGGTTTATCTGTTCCTGATGCTCGGTACCGTGTTTGCGGAATATTTCTTTGCGCTGGGAATTGAAAAGTTCCGCGGTACAAAGGCAAGCAAGCTTTGTTTGATTGGTTCTCTGGTGTTGGCGCTTGGATTGCTTGCAGTGTTCAAGTATACGGGCTTTTTGGTCAATAGCATTAACGGACTGTTCGGCATCTCCATTCCGGTGCCAGACATCAGTCTGCCGATCGGCATTTCGTTCTATACGTTCCAGATCGTTTCCTATTTGATTGATGTTTACCGCGGCGATGTAAAAGCACAGCGTCAACCACTCAAGCTGCTGCTTTATATCAATCTGTTCCATCAGCTGATCGCGGGTCCGATTGTGCGTTATGAGCATATCGCCGACGAAATTGACAATCGCCGTACCACACCGGTGGAAATTTCGATGGGAATTGACCGCTTTGTGGTTGGTCTGGCGAAAAAGGTGATCCTGGCCGACACCTGTGCGCTCCTTGCCGATACCTATCTCAAGGATGCCAATCTGTCAAGTGTTTCCGTTTTGGGTGCGTGGTTCGGTCTCATTATGTATTCCATGCAGATTTATTTTGATTTTTCGGGCTATTCTGATATGGCAATCGGCATGGGGCGCATGGTGGGCTTCCATTATCACGAAAACTTCAATTATCCTTACCTTTCCGGGTCAATCACAGAGTTCTGGCGCAGATGGCATATGTCGCTGGGCAGCTTTTTCCGCGATTATCTCTATATTCCGCTGGGAGGAAATCGATGCAAACCGGCCCGCCATATTTTCAACCTGTTTCTCGTTTGGTTTCTCACCGGTCTTTGGCACGGTGCAAGCTGGAACTTTGTCATGTGGGGTCTCTACTTCTTTATCTTTCTGGTTCTGGAAAAATACTGTATCGGAAAATTTTTGGAGAAGCATCGGATATTTTCCCACTTTTATTTTCTGTTCCTGATTGTGATCGGCTGGATGATCTTCTATTACACCGATCTTTCGCAGATGGGAACGCTGTTCAAGGGTCTTTTCGGGCTCAACGGCAATACCTTTGCGGATGTTGATCTGGAATTGACCTTCAAAAATAACCTGTTCTTTATTCTGATTGCGCTGGTTGCATGCACGCCGGTGATCAAGCTGATTAAAAAGCTGTATGTGCGCGTTTGCCAGAGCGGTGCGCAGGTAAATGC
>CAKXIK010000009.1 GCA_934875675.1 uncultured bacterium | reverse complement strand
CGCTGAAAGCATCTAAGCGTGAAGCCGTCTCCAAGATAAGATATCCCACAACGTAAGTTGTTAAGACCCCTTGAGGACTACAAGGTTGATAGGCTGCGTGTGTAAGCGTCGCGAGGCGTTTAGCTTGGCAGTACTAATAGGTCGAGGGCTTGTCCATCGTTTGTGTGGAAAAGTCTTTTGTCACTTCTTCTCAAGCAGTATATTTTGTTCAGTTTTCAGGGCGCAAATTGCTCTGTGAATGTAAATGTTTAGGACAGCAGAAATGCTGTCTTTTTTTGTGTTTTTAAGTTGACAGTCTTTGTCTGATTTGATACACTAATACATAGTAGGAAAGTAATTGAGCAGTGTTTTTAGTTTTACAAACAATTCCACGTCTATATTTTAAAGGTTTCCCTCTGATGAAAGGAATGAACTGTATGAAGAAAAGAATTTCAATTATTTTAGCAACATTGTTGAGTGTTTCTGTTTTATTTAGTTTTGGAGCATGCACCAAGACAAAAACACCATCGGAGCAATTTAAAAATGCTGCAATTTCTGCAGGACAATACTTTTTAAATTATTTAAAAGCAGGATTATTGCTTCCAGACTACTCGGAAGCTAAAGGACTGGAACAAAATCTTTCCTTTCAGTTTACACAACAAGAAAATGGTGTAGATTACTCCTTGGGCGAACTGGTGCTCCATGGAATTGAGGATATTGCAAGTAAAAGTGTCGCATGGGACGGTTCTGTCACGGTAGACGAAGAAAAAATGCCCATTACTGCCTATCTAACAAAAGATTTAAATATTTTTGTCGGATTTCCGGAAGTCGGGGAAAAATATTTGACGATACTTAGTGATAAACACAATGGGGGCAGTGGACTCAAAAAACTAATGGATACCGTTGCTGCGCAGATTACGGACACATCCATTTCTTCTGAAAAAGTGGAGTATGAGGTTAATGGTGCAATGCAAAAGGGCGTCACCAAGTTGACGTTCGCGGCCGATGAGACACAGCGCAAGGCAATTTCTGATGCTCTTTGGGAGATTGCAGAGAAAGACGAGGTAAAACAGCTCAGCCAATTTTCTATTACATTCTATGTTTACCGAGATCAAACGGTTGCCATTAATTTTGATATGGCGCAGAATGACAACGATAAAGTTTCTGCAAATCTGACGATGCAGAATAAGGACGGAAAAGATTATGCATTGAAAGGCAATATCTCAATTCAGAGCGAAGAAGATCAAGTTACTCTTTCACTGGACGGAACACAGACGGTCACAGATTCCGGACGAACGGGAACGTTGGCGGTGAGTTTGGATGCAGATGATTCCGTGATTTCTGTAAAGGCAGATTATACGGATACAAAGGATGAGGGAAGAAAAACGGTTGCCAACCAGACATCCTGTGCAGTTTCTTTTAAATCAGGCACCGCCACCGTTAGCGTTGAAATGCCGATGAAGATGAATTATACCGTGGATAACAATAAAATTTCCGGTACCATCGATTGTTCTGGGGAAATGGACACCATCAAGCTGGCAGTTCATATAACCTTTAATCAGAATATTACGGATGGCGGAAAGGTTATCATTCCGGAAATTTCTGATGAAAATCGCATTGTACTGGCAGACGCAACACAGGATTCAGCCGGTTTAACAGAGTTGTTGAGTGAGCTTCAAACGAAGTATCCCACCATCTTTGGAACTGTGACGGATCCAGTTGACCCCGATGCAAAATATCCCGTTTTTTATCTTAGCAATGAGGAAACCGGAGAAGGCCTTGATTTTTATGAGGATAACACGGGCATGGTAACCTCCTATGTGCTGTTTGAGCAGACGGACGGTAAAGCGGTTATTACATTGGATGGCAATGGTTCTCAGGTTGGATTTACCTTTAAGCCGTTTGGTACAGAAGGTTACACGCTGAACCAGACCGTTCAATTAGAGGATTTGACATTTAATGCGGCGGTAACAGAGAATGAAATTACGTTGACCAACGAAGAAATCGGCTGGACGTTCTGGTTTATGCCGGAACAAGCGTATGGAACATTCCAGCGCAGTTTTACCTATACCAAAACGGACAGCTCCATTCAAATTCAGGTTCAGCCCAATGGTTCTGCACAAGAAATTCAAAAAATAGATGATGACACGTATTCTTTGAACGGAATTGAATATCAATATTCAAATGCCTCAGATTTCGCGGATTAATTTGAAAAAGGATATTCGGTAATTGGTAAGGGTGGCGACAGTCGAGGGCTGTTGCCACTTTTTGTTTTAATTAACACTGCTCTAATACCGTCTATAAGTGGTGTATGCGAGGGGAGAGTCATAATTTATGATAAAAGCCGTTATTTTTGATATGTTTGAAACTTTGATTACACATTATAAAGGTCCGCTGTATTTTGGAGCACAGATGGCGCAGGATGCGGGAATTTCGCAGGAAAGATTTCAGGAACTCTGGAGACCGACCGAAAATGACCGAAGTATTGGAAACATTACATTTGAAGAAGTTCTTGAAATAATATTGAAAAAGAACCATTGCTATTCACCCGAACGGATGACTTCGATTGTTGCAAAGCGAGTGGCCACAAAACAAAATTGTTTTGAACATTTGCATCCTCAGATCATTGAAATGCTGAATTGTTTGAGAGATCATGGAGTTTTAATCGGATTAATCAGCAATTGTTTTTCGGAAGAAGCAGATGTGATTCGTAAAAGTGTTTTGTTTCCCTATTTTGATGCCGTGCTGCTTTCCTATGAACAAGGAGTTCAAAAACCGGATATCGAAATCTTTACAAGGTGCATGAATCAATTATCCGTAACCGCAAAGGAATGCATTTATGTAGGAGACGGAGGAAGTTTGGAATTGGAGACTGCAGAAAAATTGGGAATGAACGCAATGCAGGCAGTTTGGTATTTGCAGGAGAAAACAATGCAGCCATCCAGAAGAAAAGAAGACTTCTTGCAACTTGAAACACCGTTAGATGTTATGAAATATATTTAACGGTTCATTGCTTGTTAAAACAAGCGATTAAAGTTATCAAAAAATCCCGATCAAGATGATCGGGATGATAATCAATATCAAAGAAAATCAAAGCAAGTTTTCAACATTCTTTTAAAAACCTGTGGAAAATCGAGCGCAGGAATTTTGCGGGCTGCATGAATAAAGCCGCAAGGCGATTCCACGGATCTTTTAACCCTCTTTCCAGATAAAAACAGGGATAGGCGGATTACCGGAACGATTTACAAATCGTGATATAACAACGGTATATTCCAGAGGGTTGATGGTTTCTACATATTGCAACAGTGCATTGCGCTCATCAAAGCCGTTTTCACCACCGGAATAAATGCAGAGGCTCATCACTCCACCCGGTTTTAGCAGCAGCATTCCCGCCTCAATGGCAGGAATGCTGGTTTCAGCCCGGGTAAATATGGAGTGGTCACCGCCCGGCAGCCAGCCAAAATTGAACACAACGGCGTCTGCACTTTCCGGTTGGGCATAGTTTGCCATATGGTGATGGCTATCGCACACAACGGTCGCAATAGAGTCGCAGCCGTTCTGACGAAGGAGAGCTTGTGTAGCCTCCACGGCAGAGGGCTGAATATCAAACGCCAGAACATGACCGGTCTTGCCTACCAGCGAGCAAAGAAAAACCGTATCCCGTCCTTTACCGGCGGTTGCATCAATGCAAAAGCCACCGCAGGGAACGTGTTCCGCAAGAAAATGATGTGCCAAACCAAGGGTATTAAGCGGAAATATCAAAAGAAAGCCCTCCAATTTGTATTCAAAGCTACACGAATTTCGAATTAAAAGCAGCGTAAAAAACAAGCAAAAGCTGCGAGCTATAAGCAATCCTCAGGATTTTCATCTGCGATTTGAAGAGAAATTAGTATCAGTATACCTGCTGTGAGGCAAAAAAGCAAGCCATGGTTAAGTTTGGGCATTTTTTAGATTTTTTCGTAATTTCATGTGTTTTATAATAAGAGATTCGTTTAAAACGACAAAAAATTGTTTTGCTCTTGTGCAAATGAGCAAAACAGTATTATAATATTGGCATCAGCCGAATGTGTCCGTAAAATCGCATTCGCATCCGTTTATTCACAGATGGCGAATGGTTTGAGACGCCGGCTATATTTTTTTGGCTTTTCGACTTCGCCGCAGACGTATGATACGAATTCCCGGTCAGGAACGGCATGGTGTAAAGATTTTAATTGACCGTTCCGAGACAGATTCGTATTACTCCGGCAAACCGGAGGAGAAAAGGAGTGAAATCGTGAAAAAGTTGAAGCAAATTCTCAATCACGTTTTTATTGACGGATTGAGCGGAATGGCAACCGGACTATTTTCTACCTTAATTATCGGCACCATTCTGGAGCAGATTGGTAACCTGATCGGCGGCACGGTCGGGGCATATCTTGTAGTAATCAGCAAGGTGGCGGCTGCGCTTACCGGTGCAGGCATCGGTGTGGGTGTGGCACACAAGTACAAAGCAGCACCATACGTGACCATTTCGGCGGCAACGTGCGGTATGGTGGGAGCTTTTTCAAGCAAAATTCTGGCCGGAACGGTATTGGTGGACGGCGTAATGCAGTTTGCAGGACCGGGAGAGCCGCTTGGCGCATTTATCGCCGCATTTGTGGGAATTGAGCTTGGCAGACTGGTTTCCGGCAAGACAAAGCTGGACATTCTGGTTACACCGCTGGTATCTATTGTTTCGGGTTCTGCGGTGGGATTGGTGCTTGGCCCGCCAATTTCTCAGTTCATGGCTGGCATTGGCGAAATGGTTAACTGGGGTACCGAACAGCAGCCGATTTTAATGGGAATTATTGTTTCAGTGCTGATGGGCATGATTCTTACGCTGCCAATCAGTTCTGCCGCAATCGGTATTGTGCTGAATCTTTCCGGAATTGCAGCAGGTGCGGCAGCAGTGGGATGCTGTGCCAATATGATCGGTTTTGCGGTTGCAAGCTATCGTGAAAATAAGCTGGGTGGATTTTTTGCACAAGGATTGGGAACCAGCATGCTGCAAGTCCCGAATATTTTGCGCAAACCGGTGATTTGGCTGCCCGCTATATTTACATCGGCGATTCTTGGCCCGATTTCTACGGCAGTGCTTGGTATGACCAATAATGCAAAGGGTTCCGGAATGGGAACAGCAGGGCTGGTTGGCCCGCTGATGGCGTACCAGACCATGATTCAGACACAGGAGCCTTGGATTGTAATGGTCGAGATTGTCTTGATGCTTTTTGTTGCACCGGCATTGCTTGCGTTGGGATTTTCAGAAATGTTCCGCAAGCTTGGTTGGATTAAAAACGGTGATATGAAGCTCGATTTGTGATAGAAGGGAAGATTGCAATGGAATGTCCAATCTTTGCGCCCTCGCTGCGGCCAGGTGATACCATCGGTATTATTTCTCCGTGCGGAAAGCTTGACGAGGGTTGTTTCGACACCGCGTACGATACGCTGCGTGCCAAAGGATACAAAATTAAGGAATCCCGGTTTTTATATAGCGGAACCAACGGATATGCCGGCAGCGAGGAAGAACGCGCCGCCGACTTGAATGCAATGGTACTTGACGACGAAGTAAAAATGATTTTGTTTTGTGGCGGATACATTAGCAACGAAATTCTGCCGATGATTGATTACGAGGCGGTAAAAGCGCACCCCAAGCTGTATTCGAGTTATAGCGACGGAACATCAATTTTGAATGCGGTTTGGGCAAAAACAGGGCTGGTTACTTACTATGGTCAGGATCCCGGTGTGTTTCGAGAGCTGGAACCGTATAATGATCAATATTTTGAGGGTTGGTTTGTTCATCCGCCTATGAAGGACTTTGTTCCGCGCAGCCCGTGGCAAACATTTTCCGGTGGAATTGGCGAAGGAATCATTGTTGGCGGCTATACGCTGAATTTTGCGATGATGATGGGCGGAGACTTTTTTCCGTTCGATGAAACACAGGATTACCTGTTGATTATGGAAGATCATGAGGCATTCAATACGCCTGCAGAGGTGAGTGCGCTGCTTTCACATGTGGGTCAGAGTAAGCTCATGAAGCACGTGCGCGGGTTAATCTTCGGTGATTATTCGAATAATCATTTCGAGGAGCTGGACGGGGTGCTCAGCCGGTTTGGTAAGCGTTATTCCATTCCGGTGGTCTACTGCCATGATTTTGGTCACGGCAGCTCCCATGCGGTTTTGCCGATTGGTGTGCGTGCTCGCCTGGATGCGGATGCGCAGACGCTTCGGTTCCTGTAAATTTCCCCCCAAAAAAAACATCCGCTGAAGAGAGTGGTTCACTCCTTTCAGCGGATGTTTTTTGTAATCAGGTGTAGAATAAAGTTTTCAAAAATACTTACCCAATGATATCGTAATTGACCGGCGTGTAAAAAAGTCGTTTCATTTCGTCAAAGCCAGAGGCATTTGCCAGCACCCACATCAGCTTGGTTACGGTGGCTTCTGTCGTCATGTCATATGCCTCCAGAAGATCGTAGTGTTTTTTGAGCCTTACACCGACCTCGTAAATTCCCATGTCGCTTCCTTCGTGCGGAACCTGTGTCGTCATCACCAAGAGACGGCCGGAATGAATCCAGTCATCAATTGCATGCAGAAAATCGTCGTTACCGCTGCACGGAATCCCGCCGACACCGAAAGATTCAATCACTAGTGCGCGGTAGTGCTGCTTCAGGCAGCTGAATACCAGTGGATTAATGCCGGGAGTCAGCTTGAGCACAAAAAGATCCTTGTCCATACGGTCATAAAAGACGGGGGATGTTTTTGGTTTGGCATCCCGGATATAGCGGACAATTTTTTCATTTCGAATTACAGCGAGATTGGGATAATCAATTGTGGAAAATGCGTTGAAGCTTTTGGTACGAATTTTTCGGGCACGCGTTCCGGCAATTACCTGACCGTCGAATACGATACAGACGCCAAACGAGTCATCATCTGCAGCATACCGAAAGCTGTCAGTCAGATTGAGCTTTGCATCGGTTACCTCTTGATCAATCGGGCGTTGAGCACCGGTGAGTACAATCGGCTTTGCAATATTCTGCAGAAGGTATGAAAGTGCTGCCGCCGTGTACGACATGGTATCCGTTCCGTGGAGAATGACAAATCCATCGTAAGCTTCGTATCTTTCGCGGATCGCGGTTGCCATCAAAATCCAATGCTGCGGGCCGACATTTGTGCTGTCAATATTGAATAATGCCAGTGTTTCCACCTGACAAAGCTCTGAAACGGACGGCACAAACCCAAGAATTTCGGCGGAATCCATCTGAGGAGAAAGTCCCTCGCTGCTGCTTTTGGAAGCAATGGTTCCCCCGGTGGTAATCATTAATATTTTTTTCATAGCAGCACCGCCGCCTCTTTCGTGTAAATATCATTCATTTTCAATCGCAGCAATTATTAGTTTTCTTGAAAAAGTAAATATAATTGTTTGAAACAACCGCGTTTATCAAAACTTTTTTCCTATAATTGGTTGGGATAGCTTTATTTTTCCGCTGATATCGCGGATTAACCGAAAATTAAAAAATTGTTTAATTTAACCGCCAAACTTTCCGGACAGCAGCCACACAACTAAAATTGCCGCCAAAATGCTGAAGATGATCATTAAAGTTTTGCGAATGGGTTTATATTTTTCCGAATTGCGTGAATCATAGCCGCGCGGTGTCAGTTCGCTGCCGCAGGATGGACATTTTGTCATATGATCCAACGCTTCTTTTCCGCAGTGCGGGCAGAGCACAATGTGTTTTTGCAGCGATGGGGAGCGTTTCTTTTCTTCCGGCATCAAGTAAACATTCCTTTCTATTCATATTATTGGATGCAAAATTAAAAGGCGGCGCGCAAAAAAGCACACCGCCGAGTGTTTTATCGGAACCAGACGTATACACAAAAAAGTAAAAAAACAAGCAGTCCAACAGCAAATGCGCCGCCTACGAGCAATGCTGCTTTCAAAGCACCGCCCATCATGCGCATGGTTTCCTTGTGGGAGGGTGGATCGCCTTCCTGCGACTGACTGCCGTTTTCCAGCGGCGGCGTATACCAGGGCATTCCGTCCACATTCATTTTTGCGACAACGATTTCGTCCTCGTCCTGTGTTTCCTGATTGTGTTTTTCTTGCTCTTCCATGCAGTTCCTTTCCGGAATTATTCCTTGCTTTGCACCTGTGCAGTGGTGCTGTCATCATAAAGGTGGCAAACAACGGTGTGATGCTCATCCACATGAACCGCCTTGGGAGCCTCCGTTTTACAGCGTTCCATGCAGTACTTGCAGCGGGTGTGGAATTTGCAGCCCTGCGGTGGATTGGCAGGAGACGGAATACTTCCCTCCAGAATAATGCGATTCATCTTAACCGTGGGATCCGGCACCGGAATGGCGCTGAACAATGCCTTGGTGTACGGATGGAGCGGGTTCTTAAAGATTTCCCGCTTATCACCCGATTCAACCAGGTTTCCAAGATACATCACGCCGATCGTGTCGGAAATATGCTCCACAACGGAAAGATCGTGCGAAATAAACAAATATGCCATGTGCATCTCATCCTGCAGATCTTTCAGCAGGTTAATGATTTGCGCCTGAATTGAAACATCCAGGGCGGAAACCGGCTCATCACACACCACAAACTGCGGGTTGAGGGCAAGTGCGCGCGCAATACAGATTCTTTGGCGCTGTCCGCCGGAAAATTCATGCGGATAACGATCTTTGTGGTAAGGCTGCAAACCGCAAAGTGCCATAATTTTATCCAGATAATCATCCAGCTGCTCTTTGGGAACAATGCTGTGTTCGCGCACTGCCTCGCTGATGATTTCTCCGACCGGCAGACGGGGTGAAAGGCTGGAATACGGATCCTGAAAAATGATCTGCATCTGAGGCCTCAGTGCACGCATCTCTTTTGGATTCAGTGCATAAATGTCCTGTCCGTTAAAAAACACATCACCGCCCGTTTTGGGTTCCAGACGCAAAATTGCACGTCCCGTGGTGGTTTTGCCGCAGCCTGATTCGCCCACAAGTCCCATGGTGGTGCCGGGCTTAATGTGAAAGCTGACACCGTCCACCGCTTTCACATACCCGGTTGGTTTGCCGAGCATTCCACCCTTGATGGGAAAATATTTTTGCAGGTTGCGAACCTCAAGCGTGTATTTTGCCTGCTCTTCTGCTGCAGCGGAGATCTTGTTTTCTTCATGCGTCATTGTGATCCATCCTTTCCGCCTTGTCAGTTTCGGAAAGCTGTGCGGTTTCGGTTTGTGTTGCCGCGTTTACAGCACCGCCTTCTTGGCTTAAATAATGCGGAAGGTAACGGTAGCAGCTGACCTTATGTGTGGGAGAAAGAGAAATTTCCGGCGGATATTCGCCGCTGCATTCTGCAACACACATTTCACAGCGATCTTTAAAATAGCAGTAATTTGGCATGTTAATCGGGTTGGGCACCTTGCCCGGAATGGAATACAGACGATCCACCTGTTTATTGACAACCGGCTTGCTCGCCAACAGACCAATGGTATAAGGATGGCTGGGGTGCGCAAATACTTCGGAAACCGTTCCCTTTTCCACCACGCGGCCGGCATACATGACGACCACATAGTCTGCCATCTCGGCAATGACGCCGAGGTCATGGGTAATCAACATAATGCTGCTGTTGATTTTGTCTTTCAAGTCACGCAGCAAATCCAGAATCTGCGCCTGAATCGTCACATCCAGAGCCGTAGTGGGTTCGTCGGCAATAATCAAGCTAGGGCTGCAGGCAAGCGCCATTGCAATCATGACGCGCTGACGCATACCGCCGGAAAGCTCATGCGGGAACATGGAATAAACGCCCTCGCTGTTTGCAATCCCAACTAACTCCAGCATTTCAATGGTGCGGCTTTTTACGTCCTCTTTGGTCATTTCAGGGTTATGCAATTCAATGACCTCATCCACCTGCATGCCGATGCGGAATACCGGGTTCAGGCTGGTCATCGGTTCCTGAAAAATCATGGACATTTTGTTGCCGCGCAAATGCTGCATTACGTTTGTAGGAGTTTTGGCAATATCATAAACGCCGTCGCCCGAATCAAAGCGGATGCAGCCTTCCACGGTTTGTCCCTGGGGGCGCTGCACCAGTTGCATCAGCGAAAGGCTGGTAACCGATTTGCCGCAGCCGGATTCGCCAACTACGCCGACGGTTTTGCCTTTTGGCACATCAAACGAAACACCGTTGACGGCTTTTACCGTACCGATATCTGTGAAGAAGAACGTGTGAACATTATCAAACTCCACCACGTTTTCGGGGTTTTTCATCTGCGTCAAATACTCATCCGGCGAAACATTTTTGCGGTTGCGTTTTTTCTCAATTGCAGCCGTAATCTTTCGATTCTGTTTGGAAATGCGGCGCGATTCCTTTGCCGAAATATAATTTGCGCTTTTGACGGATTTTTTGTCTTCTTTTTTCAAACTAATCATCATCCCTTTCCACCGGGCCGCAAACGCTGCAATGGTTTCAGCCCGCCGAAATTGCGGTGCATATGCAAACCGCAAAGACACAAATTTTTATACGGATTTCGAATGATAAACGGCATCAAAACCCGGGAAAATCTTGAATTCATGCAGATTTGCCCAAAATTTTGATTTACCGTTTCAATAGAAACCAGTATCAGCGCTTCATTTTCGGATCAAATGCATCGCGCAGACCATCGCCGATAAAGTTAAAGCCCAACACCGTCAGCAAAATAAGCAGACCGGCAGGGATCCAGACGAACCAGTAATTCGTCATCACATACACGGTGCTGACCGCGCTGATAATGTTGCCCCAGGAGGCATACGGGAACTTAACGCCAAGTCCCAGGTAACTCAGGGTGGATTCAGTTAAAATAATATTACCAAGTCCCATCGTTGCCATAACAATCAGCTGCGGAATCACGTTTGGCACCAGATGGCGGAAGATGCGGCGGGAGACAGAGATGCCGGTTGCTTCGGTCGCCGTCATAAATTCCTGCTCGCGGAGCGAAAGAATCTGTCCGCGCACCAAACGGGCAATTCCCGGCCAGCCGAGCACACCCAGAATCAGCATCAAATAATAAATACGCAGCTTGGGATCAATACGTGCCGCATCCATAATGGCACCGATAATAATCAAAATCGGAATTTGAGGAATGCAGTTGAACACATCTACCAGACGCATAATGAGATTATCAATCCAACCGCCGAAATAACCGGAAACACCGCCCAGAATAATGCCCAGAAATGTTTCGATGAAAATAACAATGAAGCCGATCAGCAGCGAAATCCGTCCGCCGTACATCAGGCGTGTCAGAATATCCATGCCGTTTCCGTCCGTGCCAAGCCAATGCTTTGCGGACGGTGCTTCATAAATTGAAATCAGCCGAGTGCTTGTCATACGTTTAACCGCATAAGTTTTGTTGTCACGTACAATGCGGTAAGAAACTTCTTCTCCGTTTTCCGTAAAAGTGAAATCCTGCTCGTTGTTTTCAAATGTGCCATTTTCAATGGCATCTCGCAGAGTCTGCTTAAACTCAATCGAAAGAAAGATGTCGCTGGAGCTTGATTGAACCGTCAGCGGAGAAAGGCTTGCGATTACCTTGCCGTCCTGAGAAATAACCCCGCCGTCTGTCTGCGGTGCAAGCGTATAGGAAATGCCGTTCACTTCAAACGATGTTTCGCCGGTTTCCAGTGCCTTTTGTGCGGCAAATCGGAATTCTGCCGTGGGGGTATAGCTGGAATCGGTCAGGTCAAAGTTCATCTGAGAAGCAACCGCAAGCTTCTGCACGCCGCCGATTTCGTAGCGTTTGCCGTTTTTAGCAATCAGATATTCAGCGGTGCCTACCGTAAATTTGGATTCTCCGGCAGCAACCGCGGCTTCAAATGCAGTTTTCATTGCGGCGGATACATTGCCGGTATAGTTGTAACCAAGCTTGTTTCCGGTTACAGAGATTTCAGAAGAAAAGGCAGAAATGGTGTAGAAGTTTTCGCCTTCCTTGGTGAGGTAATACGTTGCATTGTCGGCCTGATAAGTTTGATCGCCGTTTTTAATGGCGATCAGCATCGGGCTTTTTGCCGCGTCAGGCAGAGTTTGTCCCTCAAACACCGCATACCGATAATCGGTGCTGAAGGAAGCATTGGCATAATCCTTGCTCATTTCCTGATCGCTGTAAAAAATATCGTTTTCCTTGTATGGAGAAACCCACGCACCCACAAACGAAAACAGAAACATAATCAAGATGATAATGCTTCCTGCAATGGCAAGGCGGTTGCGGGTAAAGCGCTTAAAAACGAGCATCGAGGGCGAAAGCACCTTGATGCGCTGTTCATCATCCAAAGAGGACGAAGAACTGTGATGTTGCTCAAATTCCGGCGTAATATTTTCCGGAGTTTCGGTTTCGGGAGTAGTATTTTCTTTTTTCACAGGCTTGTCCTCCTTTCTAATTCACTCGAACACGCGGATCAACCACTGCATACAAAATATCGGCAATCAAAGTGCCCACCAGTGTCAGCAGTGCCATAAAGACAAGATAAAACATAGAGAATGGAATATCTCCCGTGGTCATAGCCTGATACGAGGTCCAGCCGATTCCGGGAATTTGGAACAGGGTTTCCGTGATCATTGCGCCGCCGAACAGACCCGGCAGGGAGGAGCCGATGATGGTTACAAGCGGAATAAGCGTGTTGCGGAAAGCATGTTTGTTGACAACCTTGCTTTCGGAAAGTCCCTTTGCGCGTGCGGTGCGGATAAAATCAGAGTTGAGCACCTCAAGCATATTGGTACGCGTGTAGCGCATCAGACTGCCAACATTAACGACGGTGAGTGTTACCACCGGCATGATATAATGCTGGGCAACGTCAAGTATTTTCCCGAATGTATCCAGTTGATCGTAAAATCTGCCGACTTTTCCGTAAAGATCAAGCCAACCGAGCTGAACGGAAAAAACA
The DNA here is from genome assembly GCA_934875675.1 of uncultured bacterium. Classification (GTDB taxonomy): domain Bacteria; phylum Bacillota; class Clostridia; order Oscillospirales; family Acutalibacteraceae; genus CAKXIK01. The sequence goes on along the minus strand of CAKXIK010000009.1, from coordinate 57,595 downwards.
TATTTCAAAATAGTTGCAATATAGAACGTGGGAAGAGAAACGCCGATCAATGCAAAGATGGTGATGGCATAATCAGTGCGGCTATACTGTCTGCGGGCAGCCAGCACGCCGAGCGGAATTGCGATGACGATCTCAAGAATAAAGGAAACAAGGCCAAGGAAAAAGGAATCCCAGATAACATCCTTAAATTTCTGGATGACCGGAACATTGAACTGCCACGACTCACCAAAATCACCGCGAACGACATTTCCGAGCCAACGGAAAAATCCTTCGAGAATGCCGCAATTCATGCCGTACAGCTCGTTAAGCTGGTTCAGCCATTCTTTGTAGCTTTTGGCGCCGGGGAGCGAAGCTTTTTCCCGCGCGAGGTTTTCAATATATGAGGTCGGCATGCAGCGCATTACAGCGTAAATAATCATTGCCACGCAAAAAAGAATGACAACATTAATCAGCAAACGCTTTGCTACGAATTTCTTCATATACATGTCCTCTCTTATATTAATCTCGATGGAAAAACGTGCAAAGATACGACCAGAATTCAGGGAGCATTGGTGGCTCAGATTGGTCGGGAACTTGTTCGCATTTCAATCGGGTGATGCAGCAAGTTCACTTCAAAATCATCAAATTCAGAAGTCGCACCAAAAAACGGGTGCGGCTTTTGAATTTGGATGACTTTAGAAGAGATCTGCAGTCATAAACGCTGTTTTTTGCAAAACAGATAAATACAAACGTTGAGCCTACCGGAAGCCGGAAGGCTCAACGAGCAAACATGTGCAATTTTTAGCGCAGAATTATTTTGCGCTCACATTTTCAAGATTCTGAATTTCACGGATCCAGCCGTAGTAAGTGGTGATATCCTTCGGAATGGTATCCACATTTACACGCTTGGTGCTGAAGATTACAAAGTTCTTGCGCTGGTAAACAGGAAGCTCGACGCCCCAGTCAAGAATAATGTTCAGGCAGTCCTTGTAAACGGATTTACGGTAGGACTGGTCGTCACTCGAGCGGGCATCCATAATCTTTTCGTCCAGATCCTTGTCGGCGATGGAGTAGCTGTTGGAATCGGTGCCGCCCTTGCCAACGATGTTGCCGCTGTAGTAAACCTGATACATATCCGGATCAATGGTAGCGCCCCAGGCGGCAACCCACATTTCCTGTGTACCGGCTTCAACCTTATCCCAAAGCTGATTGGAGTCAGCAGGGTCGTTGATAGTCAGCGTAATGCCAATTTTTTCAAGGGCAGATTTTGCGCTGCTCAGAATACCGAAGGACGGATGGTTGCCTGCACCGTCAGCCGGAATAATGATTTCATAATCCATCTTTGCACCAGCCGGAGCAGCAGTAACCTTGCCGTCTGCAACAGTATAGCCGGCAGCCTCAAAGAAGGTGAGAGCGGCCTTGAGGGCAGCTTCATACTTCGCATCGGCGTTCATATCAGAGGTGTAGATGTCATTTCCCTTTGCATCAACAGAATAAGCAATGCGATAGCCATCATCCGATTTCTGCGGAGCAGCCCAGGAGGTGCTGGAAATCGGGTAGTTAATCACGTCGGCAAGATCAGCATAATAGCTGTCAATGGAAATGTCACGGTAAACGGAGAGCACCGTCATGAATGCTTTGCGCAGATTTTTGGAAGCATCGGAAGAACCATCGTCCCCAACCTTAACGGTGTTTGCATTAATGCCGATATAACCGTAGCCGAGGAAGTCAACCATGTTGGTGGTGACGGTATCGCCGGTTACTTCTTTATTGGAGTTGTAACCCTTGATTTCGTCCAGCGTCTGGGAGGAACCTGCCGGGTCGCTGATGTCGATGGTGCCGTTATAAAGACCGGGAACCTTATCTGCATCAGCGGTTTCTTTAAACTGAACATTCAGAATTTTTGGGGCGCCCTTATAATAATTGGCATTTGCCTCGAAATAAACGGTCTTGTTTTCGTATTTAACAAATTTGTAAGCGCCGGCACCCATCGGGGTTGTCGTCTTGGACTTTACATTGGCAAGATCGCCATAGGTAAAGCCGAACTTGTTTTCGTCGTAGTTATACAGCGACTTGTCACCATAGTAGTGCATCGGCGTGATGGTGATACCGCAGATCTGGTAAACCGCGGAAGCATCATAACCGGTGGTTTTCACTTCAACAGAGTAATCGCCGGTTTTCTTGATACCGGTGATGGTCGGCACACCTGCGCCGTTCATGGAAGAATCCTTCGGACCAAAGGTGCTGACGAAGGTTTCCACAGAATTTCCGCCCAGATCAACGCTCTCGGGAGATTCGCCGGCAGCGACGTAATCGAGAACATTGTTGACGTAAAGCTGTTTTGCTTCCGCAAAGAAATCGTCGATGGTCGGATAGGTTCCGCCGGCGATGTCCCATGTTTTGCCGGAAGCGCTGGTCAGGGTTCCGTCTGCCAGCTTACCAAAGTTCCACATAGCCATACCAAATGCAACGGCATAGTTTTTGTCGGTCAGCTTTTCAGCGTCAAAACCGGCATCGGCAGCCTGAGAAGAATAATTGGAAACACAAGTGTCAACAATGGACTGAACGTCTGCCAGCCACAGAGTATCAACAATTTCCCAGAAACCCTTTTGCTGCTCTTCGGTCCATGCATCGGAGGAAGCCCATTTGTGATCCGCTCCGGCGGCAAGGATTTTTTCGCCCAGCTCTTTGTATTTTGCATAGACTTCATCGCTGGTCTGTGTGCGATAGTTCTGCATGCCCTGAATCGGCGTGGAATAAAGGGTGGAAGAACCGTCATATGTCGGGTCAGAGAGAACGTAATAAGTGAAGATTACGTCGTCAGCGGTAACTTTTTCACCATCGCTGAACTTCATATCCTCACGAAGTTTAATGGAGTAGGTGGTTTCGTTTGCGTCCTTATCAAAATTGACGGCAATATCGGCAGGACCGGTATATTTGTATTTCGTGCCGTTATATTCGATTTCTTCGCCCTCAATTGCCTTGTAGACAATGCCTCCCGAGCGATCGGTAGTCATCATGCTGATGCCAACCATGTCTGCAACATCCTGATCATAGCTTGTTTTTGCGAAGAACGGACTGAATTTCTGGCTGAATGGGGAATAGCCGACAACCAGCGGAGTGGTGAGCTTGGAGCCTGAATTTTTGCAGGCTGCCAGTCCCGGAACCAGCAACAACGCTGCCAGTGAGAGAGCGACTGCTCTCTTGAGTAGTTTGCGCATTTTTTTCTCCTCCATGTATATTTTTTTTCAAACACAGCACCGCAAAGCAGGAGAAATCCGTGCTTTAACGCGCTACATGTTTACCACTTTGTATCTGTGCCCATTCATCACTTTAATATGTCATAATGTCCAAAACACAGAACGAAGTTTTCACAATAATAGCACATTTCAAGCATAGTGTCAATCACTGTAATGTGATAAAATGCTTTTCTTTTTTGAATTATTTTCCTTTCACTGTTTCATTTGTGTTGGTAATAACCGTGTGGTGAATTCGGCGAATAATTAAAAAAACTGCAATATTATCAAGAAAAATCGCAAAAACACCCAGTAAGAATAATAATTCGTCAACATTGTAATTTGCAGGATTTAAAAAGATAAACACCAATTCTCCGATTACACCAATACCCGAAAGTGCGGCGGCGGCAACAGAACTTTTTCGCATTCGAAGCAGAGAATTGTGAAAGATATCAATTGGCATTATGTCTGATGAAAATAAAAGTCGAAAAATGGCAAAAACTTCAAAAACAATGGGAAATGAGGTGCTTAAGAAAGGAAGGAGAACATAAAATTGTCGGCTTCCGTCGTTATTGAGCAGTCCCACAAGGGCAAAAAACAGAATTGATGCAGCGATCAGCGTGCAGCAGGAAATTTTAGTTGCTTTTTTTTGACGGGGTGTCCACTGCGGACAGTAATAGCTGCCCTTGTAAACCACTTCCTCGCGTACGGATCCGTCCGGCAGGGAGATCTGCTTCACTTCATAATTTTTTGTATAAAGCTTTTTGTTCATCAAAATTCATCCTTTATTTCATATTAAAAAAATGTATGGCGAGGGAAAAGCAAAACGGAATCAAAAAGAGCCTGAGAAACGCTTTTATTATGCCTGCCTTCTGTGAACGCAATATGAATTTACGCCGCAGTACCCATGTTTTTCCCGGTTATTTGTGAAAACAAGTTATGGAATCGGTGCATGGGTTCTGTTCCAAAATTTCGCAAAGAAAACGGGCTGCGTGGTTGCGCACGGCTTGTACCGTGTGCTATACTAAGGAATATAAAATTTCGTCTTTGCGCACGGGCGGCAATTCAGTGGAAAGGGTTGAGCGTATATGAAATATATCGATCGGTATCAGATCGGAATGGAATATTATATGGCACAGCTTTCAGAGTTGACTTCGCCGCTGAATACGCTTTCTCCGCAGGACACGGTTGCTCATTTACAGGAGTATTCTTTTTCGGTGCAGAGCGATGTGTGCAAAACCATTCAGATGGGATTGCGTAGGTTGGTTTCCTCCCGTTATGACTTGAACGGCGTAGTTCCGGCACGAATCCGTGTGATTGCGGAAAGCCAGTTTACGCCCACGGCAGAACGCTTGCTGCCCGTTTTTCGCTGGGTGGAAAGTATGCGCAGGGAAAACGAGCGTGCCCGTCTGCAGTGGCTCTATGCACTCAAGGATGTTTCCAGCAGGATTGCTCCGGAGGCGGGAGATTTTTTGCAGTCGTTTTCCCAGATGCGTGCGCAGCGGGTAACGCTTTCTTTTCAGACGGGGTCTGCACTTCTTTCGATTCCGGAAAGTCTCTGGGGTCAGGCACGGATGGTGTTTGATTCGCCGGAGATGACACTGCCTGACGAACCCACTTCCGCAGAAGGCTCGCTGACAGGATATTTGTTCTGGGCGGAAGCTGACCGTACAGAAGATGGAATGGAATTTCGCTTTTTGATTGATACCGAATTTTCGGATACGGTTTATACGGAACGCTTGCTCCAAAAAGATAATTGGCACGAGATTCGCCTTTGCTGCAGCGAGGCAAGAATGCATGTGACGCTGTTCGACTACGCGCGCACCTTGAGGCAACGCGGGAGTGCGGGAATGAATGCGGTGGCAACGTGCTTTTCCGAGCTGCTGAAAAAGCAGATTATGCTGGGATCCATAGCGCTTTCCATGGAGGAAAACCGGCTGTTGGGATGTGCACAGTTGTTTGCCAAATTTCAGCTTCTCCCAGCGGTTTCGCCTCCTGTAATGCAAACACACAACGATATTTTGTTTGAAAATCGATATCTTGTGGAGCGCACGGCAGCTTATTTTGGACAGGAATGCGGAGAAATTGGCGCTGAGCTGCAAAAACTGCTGATGGATGCGCAGGATAAATATGATGATGAGCAGCCAGAACGCACCGACCGTTTCATGGCGCGGTTTTGCGAAACCCTGCGTCAATCGGAATTTGATGGCCGTGCACGGCAGATCACACGTCCGTTGCTCAGGCGATTTGAACAGGCAACGTCGGAATATGGTGACTCGCCTTATTTTGCGGTGCCGTATGCCATTGCCTGCAACACTGCTCAAAAACAGATAACTGCATTTTTGGAGCAGCACAACTTTCAGGGTGAATTCCCCCATTACCACCGTCTGCGGGGCAAACGTGCGGAATATCTCTCTGTCTGCATCAGCAGCGAGCCGTCGCTCACGTCCGACGGAAAACTTTGCTTTGTTTGTGAGATTGCAGCGGCAAAGCGGCCATTTATTCGTGCAGAAGGCAAAACGAAGGTGTTTGGTCTTCCGGCGGAGGAAGGATGTGCACCGGAATTTGAGTTTGATGATCGCCTGGGGACACATTATGGATTGGTGGATTCTGACCAAACCGGATCTCCTTGTTTGTTCGCTTGGCCGATGGATGGCGAGCTCACCGATGAGCTTGCGGTGCAGGAGTGCGAGGGGCTGCTCTCGATTTTAAATATTGCAGAACGCGGACTGCGCGGAAAAAAGCTTCCGCGCGCATTTGCGGATCGTCATAAGCGGCAGATTGCAGCAGAGCATTTGTTTTCACATTATGTAAGCCGCGGATTAATTTTTGGTGTTGTGTTCGCAATGATCGGATTGATTTTTGCGCGCAATCTGGTGCATACAAGGCTGCAAACCGCCGGCGCAGTGGCGGCTTGTTTGGCAGGCGCTGTTTTGCTGGTTGTGTTAATTGGTGCGCTGCGCTATGTTTTTGTTCGCCGGAGCATCTGGCGGCGTTGAATTTCGGTTCTTGTAAAAAAAGCTGCTGCACAGGTTTTTCGCCTTGTGCAGCAGCTTTTTTGCCTTTGCATTGCGGAATTGATATGACAACTCCGTTTTAAAAAATTGGTATTACACAGTCAGAAAATCAACGGAGAGAGAAAAAACTTTTTTCTCTCCGGGGTCAATAAATTTAAGCTTGCCTTCGCAACGCAGCACGTCACGTCCGTCCGGCGTACAGTTGCCTGGTTCCAAGCCGAGCACATAGGCACGTTTTCCGCATTGCTTCCACTGCGTAAAACAGCAGAACGGGTCGGTGGGAAACGAAATTTTAACGCCGACGCCCACTTTTTTATTAATGAGCTGTGCAAATCCTGTTTCTCCGGAAAAGTGGTGATAATAGCACTGCTCTGCAAAGTTTTCTTGTGGAGGGAGAACTTGCTGCCACGAATGAATTCCTTCTGTGGCACGATCATCACGGGGAGAAACCGAATCGGCAGGAATGGTCAGCTCTGCGGTTTCGTCCAGTAAGGGGTACCCCATATTCATATGGTAGAGCATCATTAAGGGTTCTGTTTTTTCGCCTTGATTTTCAATGGTATCGGTTAAAATCATTCGGTTCTCGCCCACCGGGCAGGTAATTTTTCGGTTCAGAACCAGCTTTTCTCCAAAAACGGAGGTCTGGCTCACTGTGGCGTAAAGGCAGATTTCCTTTTCGTCGGCAGTGTAATAGACGTGGTCTGCGGGGGTGTTGGCAATGCGGCCGTGCAGCGGAACATCCTCGCCGGCATCGGCACAGGGACTGCCTGCTGCGGTCAATCCACAGGTGGTCAGAAAACCGCCGGTGAATGAACGCAAAAAGTTCACCCCGCGATCGTCGTAATAGGAAGGCGCAACGTAACCAACGGGCGAAAACCAACTCAGATTGACCCCGTTGAGCGATGCCCGGGAAATATCGGCACAGCGGTCAGCGGAAACCGTCAGTTCCAGACCGGAGCCGTTGCGGATTTCAAACAGGCGCATTCCGTCGCCCTTTCCGCCAACAAGACGATGCTCTTCCACGCCATAAACCTGCGTGGGCAAACCAACATAAGAATGATCCATTTTGCAAAACTCCCCATTAAAAAATATTTGATTGTACTTTATAAATCCTTCGTAAGTTTTTTCCAGTATTCGCTCATGGAAAAGCCGGGTTTTCCGGTCAGCTCTTCGCCCAGGAACGCGGGCGGAACAAATTTTTCCGCATCCTCGGGAGAAGAAAATTCCACCTCCGCATACCAGTAATCGCCCTGCGCAACTGAGTTGCACTCCAGCACAAGACCGCCCGGCAAGGAATATGTCCGCTGCTCCTTTTCCACCGGAGGAACTGGCAAAAGGGTGCAGAGTGCGTCAAATTTTTCGCGGCTGATTTCTTGTTCAATCTCGGTGCGAACCAGCCCGCCCTTACCCTTGACACAGATCCGGAAGGACATAGTTCCGTCGGACATTTTTCTGCTGCGGATGCGCACCACCGGAGAAGTGGAAAGGTAACCTTGACGAAGTATGCTGCGCGAAAGCTCGGGAAGCGCGGGGAACCCGGAAATAGCGAATTTTCGTTCAATTTCCAACGGGACTTTCGGCTTGCTTTTGAGGTCATCCTCTTCTTTTGCAGCCGAGGAAACCGAAACAAACGGTGCGCCGGAATCAAAGATGGCGGATTCACACGCAGAGGATACAAAGGCGGCGCGTTCTTCCTCTGTTGCAAAGAGGCGATCCTCTAAAAAAAGTGAGATGATCTTAAGGCAGCCGGTTTCCTCTTGCTCAAAAAAGGAAAACCCGAGAGAATCCGCAACAAACCGAGCAGTGGTGCCAAACAGCTTCATCATTTGCCGCAAAGCTTTTTGTTGCTGCGCGCTGTCTGCACCACAATAAGTGGCAAAAAGCGCATTGGTGTCCTCCTCTGGCAAAAGTTTTGGCAAAAGCTTGCCGGATTTGCCTGCGGAACAGGAAAATCCAGTCAGGATGCCCGCTTTCCATTCCATCATCATGAGCAGCATGGGGCGAACGCATTGATTGAGGACATCGAGTGAATATAAAAGCTCCCCGCGCCAAAGACCTTTGGCAGCATAGGGCATTACCCAATAAAATTCATTGCAGCATGCTGAAAAGCGCCGTTGATCGGGCTTCTGAATCCAGTATTCACAATCATTTGGAGCGGGCAGCGGCGGAAGAAATTGATCTTTATCGAGAAGCAACACCGTCTGACCGTCTGTGCCAAAGCTCTGCACTGCCTTCTGGGTGGTCAGCAGTGTCAGGTCTACGCGCACCCCGTCCGTAAACTGCATTAAAAACGCATATCTGCCTTCTTCGCGATCGTCCGGGAAAAGCGGCGAGCCATCCGGTTCCTGCGAAACCGCGATTTTGCCGAAAATTGATTCCCAGTGAGCCAAACTGCAAAGAGAAGGCAAATCCGTCACCGCCAAAACAAGGTCGTAATCCTGCAGTGCGTCTCGGGCAGCAGCGGGATTGGCACGCGAACCGTTCAGCCATGCCGCACGAATGCGTTCATCCTGCTGTGCAGTGCTGCGGATTAAAGCAAGCATTTCAGTTTCTGTCCGCATCGAAACAACTCCTTTAATGATCATTTTGATTTTTTTCAAATCGTATCAAAAATAACACACCTAACAGGCTGCTGAAAAATTTGCACAAACGGGCGACGGGAATGTTTCAAATTCCGTCGCCCGTGCTTTCATTTTACAACAAAAAAGTGTTCCTTTTTAGCGCAAAACATGATACAATATGTAAATATCCATTATCGCGCGGAAGAGGAAGATTGTTCCGTCATCAGTGCTTCTGCACGTTGCAGAAGGTTGGTAAGAGACTGATAAAAATAGGGGTATTGTTCCTTGAGTGTTTCGGGCGTCATGGAAAGCCGTTCGCCGGGTTCCAGCTTGGAACCGCGGCTTCCGTTTTCGCCGGAGACAATTCCCTCGGCAAAAGCCAGCGTGCGCATCATTTCTCCTGCGGTGCAGCCGCTTGCAATTCCGCGTGGCACACTGAATGCACTCTGCGGATTTTTGGGGTCAGTATTGTAAAGCGTGCGGAACGAAAGATAGACCGCAAGCATCAAAAACGAAGAAAGCTCGGTGGTGAGCGCTTTGTTGCCGCATTTTTGCAGCAGGTCAAACACGATGGTCAACGAATTGGTGATGAGCTTTTTGTTCAGCACTGCCAGCACACTGCCCTTGAACACCTTGTCCGTATTCTGAAAATCAGCGTCAGGCAAATCCTCCACTGTCAGCACAGCACCCGTGCGGTCAGGGGTGCGCCCAAGCAAATAATCGCACGAAACCTGATAGTAATCGGCAGAGCGCACCAGAAAATCAAGACCGCATTCGCGGATGCCTTTTTCGTAGTGCGAAAGCAGTGCCTGAGAAATATTCAGATCCTCGGCGACCTTTTTCTGGCTGATTCCTTTTTCTTTGCGGAGCAGGGTGAGGATGCGCGGAAAAGCTTCGTTCACAGCAATAACATTCCTTTCTGCCGGGAAAAGCGCAAACAATTCCAGCAGGAATGCGCCTTGTCCGGGTCTACAACAAGTAAAGTATATCGGATTGTTAACAGTTTGTAAAGAGCGTTTTGCCAAAAAAGATCGAATCCAAACGCAACGAGGGACTTTTTTCCTCTTTGAACAAAAATAACATCGCAACTTTATGAATGGTGCGGATTGAAAAATAATTTTGACCGGATATTAACGCCGGAATTTGCAAAAAGGAAGGACGATTTATTTTGCAGAGTTATCAGATTCATCTGCTTCGCCACGGGGTAACCGCGGCGAACCTGAACGGACAGTATATTGGACGAACAGACGTTCCGCTTGCACCGGAGGGTATTGCCGAGCTGAAAAAGCTGGCAGCAACGGGTGCTTACCCCAAGGCAGAGGTGTATTACACCAGCCCGCGCCTGCGCTGCATCCAAAGCATGAATATTCTCTACCCCGGCGAGGATTGCTACGAGGTGCCCGGTTTTGATGAGATTAATTTCGGCGATTGGGAGGGAAAGACCGCGGATGAACTCAAGGGTGACCCTCTGTTTGAAAAGTGGCTCGATCACAGTGCCGATGTGACACCGCCAAACGGCGAAGGTGCCGACGAAATGCTGGCGCGCATCCGTTCCACGTTTGAAACGATTGTGGACGGTATGATCCGCGCGCAGGTGACCTCTGCGGTGATTATGACACACGGCGGCGTGATCATGAATCTGCTTGCCGCCTATGGTTTGCCGGAAGCAAGCTTTTACGATTGGATTACCGCACAGGGACAGGGCTATTCCGTTCGTATCATGCCAAGCATCTGGATGAACAGCAACAAGGTAGAGGTGTTCGATACCATTCCCGGAGCGGAATTTACCGACCCCAACGACGAAAGCCGGATTGCCGCCGACCTCGGCAGAGAAGCAGCGGAACGCAGCTTTGGCTTGACCCGGCCCGAGGGAGAACCCGACCGCGACCAATGGGAACCCTACGAATAATCTTTCCCTTGGGGTAAATGAGGATTAAACGGATGAAAAATACCGAAAGGATGAATCTGAATATGAAAAATTACCGCATTACTGTACTCAAAGGGGACGGCATAGGACCCGAAATCGTGGACGAAGCCTGCCGCGTGTTGAATGCTGCTGCACAAAAGCACAGTTTCAGCGTTACTTATGAAGAGGAACTGCTTGGCGGCTGCGCAATTGATGCAACCGGAGAGCCGCTTCCCGCAAAAACAGTGAAAAGCTGCAAAAAAAGCGACGCCGTGCTGTTGGGCGCAGTGGGTGGGTATAAATGGGAAAAGCTACCCGGAAAACAGCGCCCCGAAGCCGGACTGCTCGGTATTCGCAGTGCATTGGGTCTGTTTGCAAACCTGCGCCCGGCACACATTTTTGAGCCTCTGCGTGCTGCATCTCCGCTGCGTGCCGATATCATCGGCGATGCACTGGACGTGCTGGTGGTGCGCGAGCTGACCGGCGGAATTTATTTTGGCACACGCGGCAGAGAAGAAAATGACGGTGTGCTTTCGGCATATGATACGGAACGCTATTCGGTTCCGGAAATCGAGCGCGTGGCGCGCGTTGGTTTTGATATGGCGATGAAACGCCGCAAAAAGCTTTGCTCAGTCGATAAGGCAAACGTGCTGGAAAGCTCCCGCCTTTGGAGAGAGACCGTCATCCGTATTGCACAGGAGTACCCCGAGGTTGAGCTTTCGCACATGTATGTGGACAACTGTGCCATGCAGCTGGTGCGAAATCCAAGCCAATTTGACGTGATTCTGACCTCCAACATTTTCGGAGATATTCTCTCCGACGAGCTTTCCATGATCAGTGGCTCTATCGGCATGCTGGCTTCGGCAAGCCTTGCAACCGGCGGTTTTGGTTTGTATGAGCCAATCCACGGTTCTGCTCCGGACATTGCCGGTCAGGATATTGCCAATCCGCTTGCAACGATTCTTTCCGTTGCCATGATGCTGCGCTATTCGTTGGGTGAGGCAGAGGCCGCAAACGAGATTGAAGCTGCGGTGGATGCCGCATTGCGTACCTCCCGCACCGGAGATATTGCCGACGCGGCACTGCCCACCATCGGCTGTAAAGCAATGGGAACGCTCGTGTGTGAGATGCTTGGCTGTTGAGTGCTGCTGAAAAAACTGATTTGTTTCTGACGTTCTGCCGGTTCGCGAAATAAAAGGAAGGAGCATCGCAATGAATATCAATCAAAAAATTCGCACGGAGGCTCGCGGCCGTTTGCGCGGGAACTGGGGTACCGCGTTGGGGCTGACCGGAATCTGGATTGCGGGGGTATTTGTGATTGCCCTTTTTGCTGAGCTGGGGTATTTTTTGGTGGGATTGTTCACTGCTGACGGGCAGATGATGGGTTTTACAGAGGCGGTAAACTCCGGCGTGCTGCAAGTAAGTGGTTTTTTTGCGGTGCCGGCGGTTTGTGCAGTGCTGGCAATCCTGCTGCTTGCTCCGCTGTGGCTCGGGTTTGTGCGCTGGCTTAGTTTTTTGGCACAAGGCGAGCGGTTGGATGCGGAAACAATTTTTTATTATTATTGCCCCCAAAACTATGTTGCCGGGCTTAAATTTTCCTGCGCATTCTTTTTGCGGGTGGCAGGCTGGACGCTGGTGTGTCTGCTGCCCGGGGTCATTGCGGCAGGTGCGGCCTCGTTGGTGTCTGCCGGCATGCTTGCACTTTCCCAGGCGGCAGCAGAGGTGCTGGAAATGCTGGGTGGTTTGCTGGAACTTGGCGGTCTGGTGTTGTTTTTTAACCGTGTGCTGCAATACTTTGCCGCACCGTTTCTGTTTGTGACGCGCGGCGATGCAACGGGAAGCATAACGCAGTCCATCCGTGTGATGGAAGGCTTTAAGAGCGCAATGTTTGGTCTGATGTTTTCTTTTTTCGGTTGGCTGCTGCTGTGTGCGTTTGCATTTCCGCTGCTCTATGTTTTCCCCTATATGACCGAGGCGCTTTTGGTGGCATCCAAATGGCTGGTTTATAATCATGAACACCGCCCGGAACCGGTGGTGGTGCAGGGCTATGGTTATCCGCCGCAGAACGGAGCCACTTTTGGTTCGCAGGTTCCTCCGGCAAACACAGGCTTTCCGCCGCAGCAGCAGCCTTGATTGAGTGGCATGCGGCGGGTTATTCCAATGAAAAAGGCTGTCGGGCACGATACTAATGTAAAATTAGTATCCGACCCGGCAGCCTTTTTTTGTATTTGTATCGGTTGATTGCGAATACCGATTTCTCTTGAAATGGGAGATGAAAATCAGTCTCCGTCAAAGAGCGGGGTGGTAAAGTAACGCTCGGCAGTATCCGGCAGAACGGTGACAACGGTTTTGCCTTTGCCAAGCTTTTTGGCAAGGCGAATTGCGGCAGCAACGTTGGTTCCGCTGGAAATGCCGCACATCAGCCCTTCCAAACGGGCAAGCTCCTTTGCGGTGCGAATAGCTTCTTCATCGGAAATAATGCAGACATCCTCATAAATTTTGGTGTTGAGAATTTTGGGAATCAGTCCGTCGCCAATGCCCATCTGCAAATGGGTTCCAACCGTTCCGCCGGCAAGAATTGCGGCATTTTCGGGTTCCACTGCCCAAATGGTGATTTCGGGATTTTGTGCTTTGAGCACTTCTCCGATTCCTGTAATTGTTCCGCCCGTGCCAACGCCGGAGCAAAAGCCGTCAATTGGCCCGCCGACCTGCTCCATAATTTCGAGTGCGGTGTGGTGGTGGTGCACGCGCGGATTCGCTTCATTTTCAAACTGCTGCGGGATAAACACATGTGGGTCTGCGGCGGCAAGCTCCTGTGCGGTGCGAACACATTCCGCAATGCAGTCGCCAATATTGCCCGCGTCGTGAACCAGGCGGACCTCTGCGCCGTAATGCTTCACAAGCAGTCTGCGTTCGCGGCTGACGGAATCCGGCATAATGATAATGGTGCGGTAACCGCGGATTGCGCCCACCAAAGCAAGACCGATGCCCTGATTGCCGCTGGTGGGTTCCACAATGATGGTATCCGGTCCGATGATTCCGCGCCGCTCTGCGTCAAGAATCATGTTAAAGGCGGTTCGGGTCTTAATGGAACCGCCAACGTTGAGTCCTTCGTATTTAACCAGAATTTCTGCCCCGTCCGGATCACCCATTTTTTGCAGCCGGATCATCGGCGTGTGACCGATTGCTTCCAGCACGTTGTTATAAATCATGAAGGTAACCATTCCTTTCGCAGCGCCCGGTTCACAGTCCCAAACAAGACTGTATGCCGTTGTTCCGCAGTAAAATTTTACTTAACACAGTATATCCCGAACAGGCCCAAAATGCAACAAAATATGACCGAAAAACTGCGTTTCAACCGCGCGGAAGGCAAATTGAAATCAATGGGTGCCAATTGCCTGCAAAACCATACAGCAGAAACCTATGCGTTTTCTTCGCCGCTCTGCAAAGAACGCAGTGCCTCGCGCACTGCTTCCACCACAAAGGCAGAAAACGTGCAGTCCTTGCCCTGAATCGCTTCCTCAACGCCGCGAATTACGTCATTGGGAAAGCGAACCGTTTTATTTGTGGTGGGTGGAATGGATGGAATTTTAAAAACAGTCATACGAAAAGCCCCACAATACGTCAATTAGATAACACAAGTATGGCAAAATTTGTATAAAAAATATGCATTGCAAATGTATTGCATTTTAATGTGGGACTTTATGGTATGCTGGTTGATGTTAAGATTATATTTTGAGGATAGGGGCGTGTTTTTGTGTATTGTAATAATCGGTTTTGCATCTTTTTCTGCGCGGGGCTTTGCATCGTTTCCCCGGAAGCATTAACGTTGGATGACCGCGGCGTTTGCAGGACATGTATTCAACCAAAACTGCCTGAGGAGCTTTTGCAGCGGGAGCGGGAATTTTCAGTTGAGCGGTTGTGCCGGGGCGGTACGGAAGAGTGAGCAGACGGTCAAAAAGAATGCCGAAAAAGTAAACAAAAAATTGTTTAAAAGTTAAAAATATTTCCGAAATCGGCTCTTGCGCTTGACATCCATCTGCCGCAGTGCTACGATTAATCCTAATCAAAGTAAGCGGTGGAGTCTGTCATCAGGTGCACATTGCACTTGATTTACTTTGAACCGGGTACATACAAGCGTAGCTGCAAGACGGAGCTGCGTCTGTTTTGTGACGTTCAAAGGACAGAACACATTTTTTGTGTTCTGTCCTTTTTTAAAGCGACTGCACATTTCCGTGGGGGAGGTGCGTCTGCACAGGAACAGAACCGCCAATTTGCTTTGAAATTCAGCAGAAAAGGTCGTGCCCCGTATGCATGAGCATCTATCCCTGTTTTTCGGTCTCTCATTTTTAACAGCGGTTCTGGCGTTTGCGTTTGCAGCCTATCTGTATCTTTGGGTGAAAAAGCAGCGCACAGACAACACCGAGATTTCCAGAATTTCTGCATTGATTAAAGAAGGCGCAAACACCTTCATGCGCAGAGAATATAAATTATTGGGAATCTTTGCAGCAGTGGCAGCGGTAATTATTTTTGTGCTGCTTCCGTCGCCAGTTTGGAAAGGAAATGTTCTCGATAACGTAGCAATTGCAATTGCATATCTTGCGGGAACGGCATTGTCTGCAGTGGCAGGCAAAATCGGAATTCTGGTGGCGACGCTTTCTAATTCCCGTACGGCAGAAGCTGCTCAAAAGGGAATTAAACCGGCGTTTTTAATCGGCTTTCGCGGCGGTGCTGTGATGGGACTGCTGGTGGTTGGATGTTCTCTGTTTGGCGTGGCAGCGGTGCTGATGCTGACAGGCGATTCCACCATTTTGCTCGGGTTTTCATTCGGCGCAAGCTCGCTGGCTCTGTTTGCAAAAGCCGGCGGCGGAATTTTCACCAAAACTGCTGATGTTTCTGCCGATCTGACCGGAAAGGTGGAACTGGGCATTCCGGAAGACGACCCGCGCAACCCGGCAGTCATTGCCGATAATGTGGGCGATAACGTGGGTGATGTTGCCGGAATGGGCGCGGATCTGTTTGATTCCAACGTTGCGGCCATGGCTTCGGCACTGGTCATTGCGCAGTCACTGACGGGCGGCAAATTTGCCAATGTTTCCATGGTGTTTTGCTATGCGATTCTGGGTTTGCTTGCCTCGGTGATCGGAATTGCAACCGCGCGTGTGGGCAAAAAAGGCAGCCCCACCCGTGCGCTGAATTCTTCTACATATGTTACGACTGCCGTTTTTCTGGCTTTTACCGCACTGGTCACCATGCTGGTTCCGGGATTCTCGTGGAGAATTTGGGGCGCATCGGCAACCGGACTGCTGGTCGGAGTTATTATCGGTATTACCACTGACTACTTTACCGATGATTCCAAGCCGATTGTGCGCAAGGTGGCTCATGCATCCAGCTCGGGCCCTGCGTTCACGGTTTTGTCCGGTGTTTCCTATGGTTTTATTTCTGCTCTGCCGGCAATGGTCGGTATCGCGGTTTCCGCACTTGTGGCCTACAAGCTTTGTGAGCCGATGGGTGCCGGATATGCAATTTTCGGTATTTCCATGGCAGCGGTCGGAATGCTTTCCATTGTGGGCATGATTATTTCCAACGACGCTTATGGACCAATTGTGGACAATGCACGCGGTTTGGCGGAGATGGGCGGTCTGGGAGAAGAGACGATCCGGGTCGCGGATGAGCTTGACAGCGCAGGCAACACCGTAAAGGCAGTGACAAAGGGATTTTCCATCGGCGCTGCCGGCTTGACGGTTATCTCTCTGCTGGGTGCGTTTATGTCCGAGGTTAACGCGGCTTTGGCTGCGGCAGGCAAAGAATTGATTACGGGATTCGATGTCATGTCCCCAACGGTGTTCTTTGGAATTTTAATCGGTGCTGCAATTCCGGCGGTCTTTTCCGCTATGCTGATTCTCGGCGTGGATCGCAATGCACAGCGCATGGTAGCCGAAATTCACCGCCAGTTTAATACAATCCTCGGGCTTAAAGAGGGAAAACCCGGCGTTAAGCCTGAATACAGCAAATGCATTGATATTGCAACGGCCGGCGCCCTGCGAGAGCTTATTCCCGCCGGATTGATGACCATTATCGCGACGCTGCTTGTCGGGTTTATCGGCGGTCCGCTTGCCATTGGCGGATTCCTGCTCGGTAATATTGTGAGTGGATTGCTGCTTGCGCTGTTTATGTCCAATTCAGGAGGCCTGTGGGATAATTCCAAGAAATATATTGAATCCGGCAGCGAAGGCGGAAAAGGCAGCGATGCACACAAGGCAGCAGTTATTGGGGATACGGTAGGCGATCCATTTAAGGATACTGCCGGCCCTTCCATCAATACGCAGATCACCGTTGTTTCTCTCGTCGCTTCCCTGCTGTCCTCTCTGTTTGTTGCGTTTTCGTTGTTCGGCTAATGGTTTAGAATTAACAATGCCCGCAGTCTCGTCACTGCGGGCATTATTTATACCGTTTGAAGAAAACTTGGGATCGGACACCTTTTAAGAAAGAATTATGTGCCCCGTGTATTGAAGACGGGTAAAAAATATGATATCATAAACACAAACTTGTTTATATTTGGATGTGGCGACACAAAGAGGAATTTGCGGGAGGGTCGATATGAAAAAACTGTATGCGTCTGTTATGATGGTATTGCTTTTATTCTCCTTTATGGCTTGTTCCTCGGCTCAAGACTCCACCTATACGGTGGAGAGGAATCACCAGGTTTTTACGGTGGATACAGAAAACAGCACGATTTCCGATGAAACCAATCTCTATCGCTATGACCTTTCCAAAAGTTCTTCGGGATATCACATTACAATTACATATCCGGACAATTCTACCTATTGGTTGGATGCGCAGTACCACGAAATTGCAACATCGTTGCAAAGCGGATGGAGCGACAACTACGATGCGGAGCGCTATGTGGCAGGAGATACGCTGTGTGATGTTCTTGAGGAAGAAATGCCGACACAATCAAAAAGCAAAAATATTTTTGTAATTCTTTTGCTGATCATTATTGGGATTATCAATATTGCTTCCCCACATACTGCATGGTATTTGGAATATGGCTGGCGGTTTAAAGACGCTGAACCGTCTAATTGGGCGCTGATAGCAAATCGCTGCGGTGGCATTCTGGTACTGGCAATTGCAATTGTGATGATTTTTATATGATTCAAAAAATCCGCCACTGTTGTTTTGATATGTACCCCCAATACTGGACACCCAGTATTGGGGGTATTGTTATGAAGTACAGTTATGAATACAAGTTAAAGTGCATTGACCTATATCGACAAGGGAAATGGCCGGAGCTGCCAGAAGGAATTAAAGAAGAAAATTTTTCTCGCGCAATCAAAGCCCTTTTGGATGCAAGATATGAGATCCTGTAATTTTTGCATCTGTTTCAACAGGAGTCTCTCACAAAGCGGCAGGGGAAATTCTGCGTAAAATTAACCTCGGTATAAACTGTCTTTTAATTTTACCGCGGTTTAATCGGAACTTGTACAACAAAAAATGCGCAGCGCCAAAACCGGCGTCTGCGCATTTTGTTGTCTGGTGGGAATGTTAGTCCAGATAGTCCCCGACCTCACAGCTGTTGTACTGCTTTTTAATTTTGATAAGAATGGAATCGTCGGGCAATGTCTGCTCATCTGTAATTTTATATTTTGTGCGATTTCGTTCCAGCATGGTTTTGTAATGGGCGTATTCCTCGCGAACCGCATTTGCAGCAGCCGCATGGCCAAGATCCTCTTTGAGCATAAAATGTACCGTCTGTTCCAAACAAGCAGCTTTAATTCTTTTCATGATAATCGTTCCTTTCTGCTGAGTTGTCATACAGGTTTTGATGAAAACGGCAGATAAAATCTGCAAAAGTCCGTATCTTGTAAATTTTTAGAATGACTTTGCAGGTACCGCTTCCGATTCAAAATCGGTATAAAAATAAAATAATTCAGTGAAACTATTATACCATATGTAATTTTTTGTTTTCAAACAAAATTTTGCGAAATGTTTATTTTTGGTAAAACTGCGCAAAGCACAGACGATAAAATATTATGCAAAATAACAATATTAAAACAACAGGTAAAAAAGAATAGAAATTAAAAAAATCAAGAAGTTTTCTTAGTATTTTGAGACTCGTTTGTCCACAATCACCCTATCCAATGAAAACTTCGTTCAAATTGCCCATAACATTTTGCAAAAAAATGAGGTATAATAGTAAAGAAGAAAATTTGTGATTCTGTATGGTGCAAAATCAAATGAAACATTAATCAAGCAATAAATTTTGGAAAAAAGAATTAAAAATGTACTCGTAGTAAATCTTATGCCGTTTCAACAGAAATTAATATTACACCAACAGTTTGCCGCAATTGCCCAAAAGCAAAATTGTAACGCAGTCTTCTGTTCTGTGCAACAGGAGCATGGTTCAATTGCAGCGAAAATATCGCGAAAAAGAGAGAAAGGAATGATTCTGATGACTGAGCTGTTTCACACCGGAGATCATGTTGTGTATGGAGCCTATGGCGTCTGCTCCATCACAGGCACCACAGAAAAGAAGATTGGCGCAAAGAAGCTGAGTTATTATGTTTTGAAACCGGTTTTTCAGCAGAATTCCACGGTGTTTGTACCGGTGGAAAATGAACAGCTGACCTCGCGTTTGCGCAAGGTTCTAACCCGACAGGAGATGGAGCAGTTAATTGATTCTCTCCCCGAGCAACAGTCCATCTGGATTGATGACGAAACCGAGAGGCGAAATCTGTTTCAAAAAATTCTTTCCGATGGTGACAGGGTGTCTATCATTCGTTTGGCGAAAACGCTTTATCACCATCAACAGGAACGAATCGCAAAAGGAAAGCGGCTTCACCAAAGCGACGAGCGCTTTTTCCGCGAAGCAGACCGCTTGATCTGCGATGAATTTGCTTTCGTACTGCAAAAGGATCCCGGCGAAATTCCGGCTATTTTGCAGCAGAAAATGGAAGTTGCTGCTGGATAATTGGAAATCGGGATAACAAAACGCCTGCGATTTTGCGCGGCATTTCCTCTCCGCTAATAAAAAAGTAAAAGCAGTTGCCAAGCATTTTCATCTTGCTTGGCAACTGCTTTTGTTTGTTGTATGAATTATGCGTTGATTAAGACCTCGTGGCCAGTTTTTGCGGATTCATAAATGGCATCGAGAATCTTCATCAGCATCACGCCGTCTTCTGCAGGCGAAATGCATTTGGTTCCGTTTTTCACGCAGTCAACATAGTGGTTAATCTCGTTTTCGAACAAGCCTTCAAATGAGAGAGCAGTCGGCATCGAGAGTTCCACGTTGGTCATGTAACCATTCATATTGGTGTAAATTTCGAGATCCGGATCAAGCTTAGCACCTGCTTTGGTACCAAACATCTCAATCGTGCCGGTATCTTTTTTCAGGTTCAGGCTGAATGCAGCTTCAATAGAAAGCACCATGCCATTGTCATAACGAACCATGGCGGTTGCAAAATCTTCTACGTTAAAAACGTCATCATTTGCGTCAGAGGCACGGTAGGAACCGGGGTCTTTTTTGACACCGGGACGATTGCCCAGCTTGTCAAACGTTGCACCGTAAACCGAAACCGGCTTTGGGCAGCCCGCAAGATAACGGGTCAGGTCAATCACATGTACACCCAGATCGATCAAAGGACCGCCGCCGGAACGGGATTTGTCCCCAAACCAGCCGCCCGGGCATCCGTTGCGGCGCAGATAAGTTGCTTTGGTGTAATAAATATCGCCAAAGAAGCCGTTGTCAATAAAGTCCTTCAAAATGCTGCAGTCATTGCCGTAACGGCGAACGAAACCAATCATCAGCAGTTTGTTGTTCTTTTCTGCAGCAGCTTTCATCTGCTCTGCTTCCTGTGCATTCATTGCCATCGGCTTTTCGCAGATAACGTTTTTACCGGCATTGAGCGCTGCAATGGTGCACTCTGCATGAGCCGCGTTCCAGGTGCAGACACTGACCGCGTCAATCTCAGCGAGCTTAAGCATTTCGTCCTTATCGGTAAACAGACGGGTAATGCCGTATTTTTCGCCCTTTGCTTTCAGGCGTTCCTCGTTGATATCACAAAATGCATAAAGTTCCACGTCCGGGTTGTGTAGATAACCATTGATGTGGCATTCGGCAATGTTGCCAACGCCGATGATGCCCACTTTAATCTTTGCCATGGCAGATCATCCTTTCATTCCTGCGTATTCATAGCTTTCGTAAATTGGAAAGCTGACAACTTCATTATAGAAACATTGTGCAAAAAACAAAAGAAAAAATCTTGCCCCGGATGCGTACAATCTTGCTCTTTTGCAGATGAAATAAAAAATTGCGCAGGCTGTAGGGCTGCCGCAAAAATAAAACCGTTGATTTGTCCATGTTGTTCGGCAATCTCTGCATTGCGGTACTTTTGTGACGACGATATAATAAAAATAGGATATTATACGCATTTGAAAATAGTATTATATTCTGCGGTCATTGATCTTAGTGTGCAGAGTACCTGGTTACAAAACAACAATTTTAACAGTCAGCCATTTCGAGGGAGGAAGCATTATGGAATCCAGTTACCAGCTTAAGCTTGTCAGCTCATTATACCGCGTGTTTCCGGATGAGGAACCGCAGGCAAAACCGGAATGTGAAAAGAAAACAGCTTTGCGGGGAGAAACCGTGTCCTTTCAGGCGGCAATCCGCCTTTGCAATGCATCCGGAAAGGTTACGGTGGCGGTAAATTCCGTTCCCGGAGTCTCTCTGCGCCTCCGAGAGGTGATTGGGGTACCCTCTACATATCCCTGTCATCCGCATATGCTTGACGATCATTACGAACATACGGCTCCGGGGCTTTTTCCCGATGTTTTGCGTGAGATGGAAAACGGCGGAGAGATTCGGGTAAACAGCTGGTGGAAATCCGTCTGGATTGATGTGGAAACTGCAGCCGACACCCCAGCCGGAGAATATCCGGTCACGGTAACCGTTTCACAGGTGGAAGATCCGTGGGCAGAAGCAGTACCGCCGGTTTCGGCAGAAACATCTGTAACCGTTTTTGCCGCCGACTTACCGCAGCAGACGTTGATTCGCACCGAATGGTTTCATTCCGACTGTCTTGCCGATTACTATCACGTCCCTGCATTTTCCGAAGAACACTGGGCCATTCTGGAAAGCTTTATTTGCACCGCGGCAAAACGGGGAATTAATATGCTGCTGACACCAACCTTTACACAGCCGCTCGATACGGCGGTTGGCGGGGAACGCACCACCGTTCAGCTGGTGGATGTTACCGTAACAAACGGGATATATTCGTTTGCATTTGAAAAGCTGCAGCGGTGGGTAGCGCTTTGCCAGAGCAGCGGAATCCGCTATTTTGAAATTTCACATTTATTTACGCAGTGGGGTGCGAAGGCGGCACCGAAAGTAATGGCGATGGTCGATGGAGAATACAAGCGTATATTTGGTTGGGATACGCCATCCACCACGGGGGAATATCCGTGCTTTCTTTCCTTCTATCTGCCGGAATTGACCAAAAAGCTGAAAGAATGGGGCGTTGCGGAGCGCTGCTATTTCCATATTTCCGACGAGCCGCATATTGACCAGCTGGAGGACTACCGTGCAGCTCAGAAAATTGTTGCGCCGTTCCTGCAGGGATTCCATATGATGGATGCACTTTCCGACTATGATTTCTATTCCACCGGAGCCGTGGAAATGCCCGTCTGCGCCAGCAATCACATTGAGCCGTTTTTGGAACACCATGTTGATCCCCTTTGGACCTATTACTGTACTGGTCAGATGCAGCAGGTAAGTAACCGGTTTTTCTCAATGCCGCTTGCCCGCACCAGAATCCTTGGTGTGCAGCTTTACAAATTCAAAATTCAGGGATTTTTGCAGTGGGGATATAATTTTTACAACACACAATATTCGCTTGAGCACATCAACCCCTATGCCGTGACCGATGCAGGCGGTGCATTTCCCTCGGGAGACGCCTTTGTCGTTTATCCCGGCAAAAACGGCAAGGCAGAAGAATCACTGCGGTTGATGGCAATGGATCAGGCAATGACAGATTTGCGCGCATTGCAAAAGCTGGAATCCCTTGCGGGGCGCGATTTTGTCATGCAGCTGATTGAAGGAGAGCTTGCTCAGCCGATTACATTTAAGGTTTATCCCAAATCCGCAGAATATTTGATCCGGCTGCGCAATCGCGTAAACGAGGAGATTGCCGCCCGGTCGTAAAATGTTTGATACCGTTTCCAGTTTTAAATTAGTATAAACTGCAGAACCAAAAGAAAAATACTGCATTTTCCTGTGAAATTTCGCTTTTTTACCTGTTTTTCAAAAATTTTGAGGTTTACTATTGCATTTAGGAAAACAGGTGTGCTATAATCGCAATTGTGCAGTATGCAATTGCTGCACGAAAAACAACAGAAAGGGGGCAGAACCATGTACAGATTGCAAAATGAACTTGCGGAAACTACCGTGAATAGTATCCGTTTGTCTGGCAATAAGTGGCGGATTTGCCCTGTTTTTTCATCGAAGGACGATTGCGTGCGGAGTTGTTGACCGTGCGTCTGTCTGGGGCTGAAATTTCAAGGAGCCGCTTGCCTGCAAAGGATTGAGCGGCTCTTTTTCTGTCTGTCTGCAAGTTTATGATACGGATTCTCCGCCAAAAACGGTATAAAAAAACGGAAAAAGCCTAAGGTGTGCGGTCTTTTTACTGAAATTTATTTGCTGTTTGTTTTGAAGAAGAATTTGTATGAGCACAACTGCGGAAATTTTCGTTTGCCGTGATTTTGCGATCTTGTGAAAGGGATGGTCACAGATTATGTATGAAATACTCCCGATGGATGAACAGCGACGGATCGTGATACAGCACGAAACCGCCGCGAAGTATATTGATTCGTTTATCGAGCTGCTGCGCAGTATTCAGTGTGAATTAAAGGGGGAGCTGATGCCGCGGCCGGATAAAGGTTTTTGCTATGAACTGGAAACGAAAGAATTTCGACTGATTTTTCAGTGGGATCGTAAAACAGGAATTCTGGCGATTGTGCCGGAAGAAACGGATGCACAGACGGCAATCTCCCTGCTGAGCCGTCATTGTGAGCGGCTCAATCAGCCGGTTCCCGAAGCACCCGCGGCAAAAGTGGCGGTTCATCGAACCACACGAAATAAAAAACGCAATGAATGAGGAGGAATCTTATGAAGCAAACGAAAGAGCAAACGCCACCAAAACAATTAACCCGCTCAACATTCATGCTCCAATCTATGAAGGGCTCGTGGGGATGGATGATTGCAGCGGCACTGGGAACGGTGTTTTCGGTTGTATTCAACTTTTTAACACCGCAGGCAATCCGCGTCACGCTCGACTCGGTCCTTGGTACACTGCCGTTCGACCTGCCGGATGCGCTTGTCACATGGATTAATTCGATTGGTGGGCGGGATTATCTTGCGCAGAATTTAATTCTCTGCGCGGCAGTTGCGGTCGTATTCTCACTTTTGGCGGGCGCGGCAACGTTTTTTTGCCGGGTTACCATGTCCAAAGGATGCGAAGGGGTGCTTGAACGCCTGCGCAACCGCCTGTTCGGTCACATTCAGCGCCTGCCGTATCAATGGCATGTTTCGATTCAGACCGGTGATATTATACAGCGCTGCACCTCGGACGTGGAGATGCTGCGCAACTTTCTTTCCGGTCAGCTGGTGGAAATGTTCCGCACCATCGTGCTGGTTGCCGTTGCAATCAGCTGGATGTTTACGATGAGCAACTTTTTAACGTGGATTTCCATTGCATTTATTCCGGTGGTGCTGATTTATTCCGGCGTGTTTTTCAACCTGATTTCCCGCCGGTTCCGCACGGCAGACGAGGCGGAAGGCGCGCTTTCTGCAACGGTGCAGGAGAACTTCACCGGGGTACGCGTGGTGCGTGCATTTGGCAGAGAAGCCTATGAGGTAGAAAATTTTGATCAAAAAAACAACCATTTCGCCACGCTTTGGGTAAAGCTCGGCAAGCTGCTTGGCCCATACTGGGGCATTGGTGATTTTGTTACGGCACTGCAGATTCTTGTAATTATTCTGCTGGGCGCGCGAGAAGCAGTGGAGGGCAGACTGACGCTTGGTGAGTTCACCGTCTTTGTTTCTTACAATTCCATGATGGCATGGCCGATTCGAAATTTGGGAAGAATCCTTGGCGATATGAGTAAAATGAGCGTATCGATCGACCGTCTTCGTGAAATTCTCAATGCAGAAGAAGAGGAAGAAGATCCCAATGGACTGACACCGGATATGCATGGGGATATTGTGTTTGATCACGTTTCCTTTGGTTACGAGGGAACGCCGGAGCTCCTGCACGACATCAGCTTTCGGCTTCCCGCCGGAAAAACGCTGGGCATTTTGGGCGGAACCGGCAGCGGGAAATCCACATTGACCTACCTGCTTTCCCGCTTGTATGACATTGAGCCAGGCAAAGGCAAAATTACAATCGGCGGAGTGGATGTGCGTGAAATGAAGCTCAGCCATGTGCGCCGGAATATTGGCCTTGTGCTGCAGGAGCCGTTCCTCTTTTCCAAAACCATTCAGGAAAACATTGCGGCAGCCCACCCGGAACGCCCGATGGAAGAGATTCGCAACGCGGCGCGGATTGCTGCGGTGGACGATGCCATTCAGGAGTTTCCGGATGGCTACGATACCGTAGTGGGTGAGAGAGGGGTCACACTTTCCGGCGGACAAAAGCAGCGCGTTGCAATTGCGCGGATGTTGATGGAGCAGACGCCAATCAAGGTTTTTGACGATTCGCTTTCCGCCGTGGATGCTGAAACCGATGCGAAAATCCGCGCAGCAATGAAAACGGGTATGGCCGATTCTACCGTTGTGCTGATTTCCCACCGCATTACAACCATTCAACATGCCGACTGTATTATTGTGCTCGACGACGGGCGCATTGCACAGCAGGGCACACATGAGGAGCTTTGCGCAAAGGACGGAATTTACCGCCGTATCTGGCAGATTCAGAACAGTGTGGACGATGACACCGCAAGCTCCGTTTCAGGAAAAGAGGTGAGCGCTCTTGGCGTATGAAGAGCAAGTTTATAATAAATCATTCGATATAAAAATTTGGGCAAAGCTGCTTCCGTTTTTAAAGCCCTACAAATGGCGCATGTTCACCGTCGTATTTATGATGGTGCTCACCGCCGCGATTGACGTCATCAATCCGCTCTTTTTGCGGTATGCCATTGACACCTTCATTGTGCCGGGCACGATGGAAGGTGTTTGGCCGTTTGCGGCAATTTACTTTGTTTCGATTCTGTTTCAGGTGTTCACCGTTGTGGTGTTTTCCTATACGGCAACGTATGTGGAGATGTTCCTTGGACGGGACATGAAACGCGCGCTGTTTGTTCACCTGCAGGAGCTGAGCTTTAATTATTACAACACCACCCCGGTCGGTTACATGATGGCGAGAACCATGAGCGATACCGGAAAAATTGCCGGTATGGCAGCGTGGAGTTTGGTGGATATTTTCTGGAGCGGGCTTTATGTGCTCGGGGTGTTCGGCATTATGCTGGCGCTCAACTGGAAGCTTGCCCTGCTGATTATGCTGATTGTGCCGCTGATTGCGGTAGCGACCGTGTTTTTTCAAGGCAAAATCCTCAAGGCAAACCGTGAAATCCGCGCCGCGAACTCCAAAATTACCGGTGCATTCAATGAAGGAATCGGCGGCGCAAGAACGAGCAAGGTGCTCGTCATTGAGGACGAAAACTGCCGCTCCTTTCATGGGCTGACCCACGGTATGTACCGTTCTTCGGTGCGAGCGGCAATGCTTTCGGCGAGCTTTGTGCCGATTGTACTTTTCTGCGGCTCACTTGCAACGGCAATCGTTCTGGCTCGCGGTGGATACCTCACCCAGCAGGGATTGATGGAATTTGGTACGCTCTCGGCGTTTATTTCCTATGCACTGGGTATTTTTGAACCGATTCAGCAGCTTGCGCGAATCTTTGCCGATTTTATTTCCATGCAGGCATCGATTGAGCGCGTGACCGATTTGCTGGAGGAAAAGCCGAATGTTGTCGATACGCCGGAGGTGACGGAGAAATACGGCGATGCTTTCCATCCCAAGAAGGAAAACTGGGAATCGCTGCATGGCGATCTGGAATTTCGCAATGTTACCTTCCGTTACCCGGACGGTGGCGAAAATGTGCTTGAAAACTTCAGCCTCACCGTTCCGCAAGGAACCACGATTGCGATTGTGGGTGAAACGGGTGCCGGGAAATCCACCATTGTAAATATTGCCTGTCGCTTTTTTGAGCCCACGGAGGGCGAGGTTTTGATTGACGGGCGCGATTACCGTGAGCGTTCGCAGCTTTGGCTACACAGCAACATCGGTTATGTGCTCCAGAATCCACATCTGTTTTCCGGCTCAGTGCGCGAAAACATCCGCTACGGACGTCTGGATGCAACGGACGAAGAGGTGGAAGCTGCTGCAAGGCTCGTTTCTGCCGACCGCATTGTGAATAAGCTGGAAAAAGGCTATGAAAGCGATGTGGGTGAGGGCGGCGACCGCCTTTCCACCGGAGAAAAGCAGATGATTTCGTTTGCGCGCGCGGTGCTGGCAGATCCGCCGATTTTCATTCTGGACGAAGCAACCTCCTCGGTGGATACCGAGACGGAACAGCTGATTCAGAACGCGATTTCACACCTGCTGACCGGACGCACGAGCTTTATTATTGCGCATCGTCTTTCCACTATCCGCAAAGCGGATTTGATTTTGGTGGTGCGTGACGGAAAAATTACCGAGCAGGGCACCCATCATGAGCTGCTGCGCAAAAAGGGATATTATTATGACCTTTACACCAAGCAGTTTGAAGAAGAAGCATGGGAACAGGCGAAGGCATAATACAGAATCTTACATCAATGCAAATGACTTATAAAGCAGTCGACAAAACTTGTGTATATCGTAAGAATCAATGCAATTATCTTGATGATGTGCAGCGTATTCATGGCGAATTACACCAGAACATTTTGTACAAACGGCGGGTCGTGCAATACGAATCCCGCCGTTTGATTTTTAAATTCGAAGGTGAAAATAGTGGAAACGGAAAGATTGCTTTTACGGGAATTGTCATACGATGACTATGACGCGCTGTATGAGATTCTATCTGATTCAGATATTATGCAGCATTACCCCTATACCTTTGATGAAAGCAGAGTGAAAAACTGGATTACCCGAAATATTGAAAGATATCGTGTGTTTGGATTCGGACTTTGGGCAATTGTTCTGAAAGAAAGCGGTGCCGTAATTGGTGATTGCGGGATTACGATGCAGAATATTCATGGTGCCATTAAGCCTGAGATTGGTTATCATCTGAATAAGAAGTATTGGCGGCAAGGTTATGCGAAGGAAGCGGCAAGCAAATGCAGAGACTGGTGTTTTGAAAATACACCGTTTTGTGTTTTGCATTCTTATATGAAACAGAAAAATATTGCTTCCTCTGCAACTGCCGCAGCAAATGGAATGCGATTGGTTGATACCTATGCGGACGAAGAAAATGAAACTACGGTTGTATATGCAATAACACGCGATGAATGGGAGCTGCTCAAAAGTTAATGAAAGAGCCACACAGCCGATTTCAAACCGACTGTGTGGCTCTTGATTTTATACGGTTACGTTATTGAGCGGCGGGTTCTTCCTTGGCAAGCGCAATGCCAAGATCGGCAAGCTGCGCCTCGTCAACCTGTGCAGGAGCGGCAGTCATCAGCTCGCTCGCGTTTTGCACCTTCGGGAAGGCGATGACGTCACGCAGACTGTCGCACGCAAGCAGCTGCATCACAAGGCGGTCCAGCCCAAGACCCATGCCGCCATGCGGCGGTGCTCCGAACCGGAACGCATCGAGCAGATAGCCAAATTTTGCATAGGCTTCTTCCTCGGAAAGCCCGAGCAGGCTGAAAATGCGCTTTTGCAGAGTCGGGTTGGTAATCCGAATCGAACCGCTGGCAAGCTCAATGCCGTTGAGCACCAGGTCATAGCACTGGGCACGAACGTTTGCCTTGTCACTTTCCAGATACGGCAGACATTCCTCCAGCGGCGCGGTGAAGGGATGGTGCATTGCAACAAACTGCCCCAGCTCCTCGTCATAATCAAAGAAGGGAAACTCGACAATCCAAAGCAGATTGTATTTTCCGGCGGGAATGACGTTCAGCTTTTTGGCAAGCTCAATGCGGAGCTGACCAAGCTGTGAGAGCACATGACCGGTTTTGCTGTCGGCAATAATCAGCACCACGTCGCCTGTTTCGGCACCGGCACGCTGCAAAATCGCCTGCATCTCTTCCTCGCTCATAAATTTGGCAAAGGAGGAGGTCGTGCCGTCCGGCGTCAGGCGAATCCATGCCAAGCCCTTGCCGCCGATGCCCTTGACCATTTCGGTGAGCTTATCAATTTCCTTGCGGGTGAGGGTGGAAACGGCGTTTTTCGCGGTGATGCCGCGCACACTGCCGCCGGCAGAGATTGCATTGGTGAACACGGAGAAGCCGCTGCCCTTTACCACATCACTAAGGTCATAAAGCTCCATGCCGTAACGAGTATCCGGTTTATCGGAGCCATAGCGCTCCATTGCTTCGCGGTAAGTCAGTCGCGGCAGCGGGAGTGTCAGCTCCATGCCGAGCGCTTCTTTGAACACGCGTTTCATAAAGCCCTCGCCGATTTGCAGCACATCCTCCATTTCCACAAAGGACATTTCGAGGTCGATCTGCGTAAATTCGGGCTGGCGGTCCGCACGCAAATCCTCATCGCGGAAGCAGCGGGCAATCTGCATGTAGCGGTCAAAACCTGCCACCATGGAAAGCTGCTTGTAAAGCTGCGGCGATTGCGGAAGTGCATAAAAGCTGCCCTTGTGAATACGGCTCGGCACCAGAAAATCGCGTGCGCCCTCCGGTGTGGAGCGAATCAGCATCGGCGTTTCAATTTCAATAAAGCCGTTTTCGTCAAAATAATCGCGCGTAATCTTTGCAACCTTGTGGCGGAACAGAATATTGCTCATCAGCTCCGGACGGCGCAAGTCAAGATAGCGGTATTTCAGGCGGGTTGCTTCAGCAGTGGTACAGTGGTCAACAATTTCAAACGGGGGTGTTTCTGCCTCACCGAGAACGCGCAGCTCGCAAACGGCAATTTCGATTTCTCCCGTTGGGATTTCAAGATTTTTGGAGGAACGTTCGCGCACAACACCGCGTGCGCAAAGAACAAATTCTGACCGGGCGGCGAATGCTTTGCGGAACACCTCGCGGTCTGTCTGCTCATCAAAAGCAAGCTGTACAATACCCGTGCGGTCGCGCAGATCAATAAAAATCAATTGACCAAGGTCGCGCTGACGCTGCACCCAACCGCAAACAGTCACCTCGCGGTCTGTATCGTCAACCCGCAGTTCCCCGCAATAATTGGTTCGTTTCATACCAGATAAAAATTCCGCCATTTTATATCACTCCTCTTTGTTCTGTCAAGAATTTATTCGCGATCCATGCCGCCCAGCAAGCGCTGTGCCTCGTCATCCATACCGCCCAAATCGGCAATATCGTCCAGCACACCGGCAAACCGTGCATCATACAAGCTGGAAAGTAGCTCGCTGAATTTCACTTCACGCTGGTCTCCGGTTGCCATGTTCTTCAGCCTTGCAGCACCGGCTTCCAGTTCGCTGTCGCCAATTACCATGGTGAATTTTGCCCCGATTTTGTCGGCATATTTCATCTGCGCCTTCAAACTGCGCCCGTTGAGATCACATTCCGCGGCAAAGCCTTCGCTGCGAACCCTTTGCATCAACGCAAAGACCTCTCGCTGTGCATTGCTGCCAAGTGCTGCCAGATAAAGATCGCACGGCTCATCTTCGGGCAGCTCAATTTCCTGCGCAGCAAGCAGGAGCAGCAGACGCTCCATGCCGAACGCAAAGCCGAGAGAGGGGGTGTGCGCGCCGCCAAGCTCTTCAATCAGCCCATCGTAGCGACCGCCGCCGCAGATGGTTCCCTGCGCGCCGATTTGTGTGGAAACAAATTCAAACACCGTACGGGTGTAATAATCCAAACCGCGCACGATCGTGGGATTTATAGTGAAGGACACCTCCGCAGCAGTCAAATAAGACTGAACCGCGTCAAAATGTGCCTTGCAATCGTCACAGAGATAGTCAATCATTTTCGGTGCATCGGCGGCAATTTCGGCGCAGACAGGGCTTTTGCAGTCCAGGATGCGCATCGGATTGCGTTCCAGACGATCCTGACATGTTTCACAAAGCTCATCCTTGCGGGCAATAAAATACTCGTGCAGTGCCTTGTGGTATTCCGCACGGCAAGTCGGGCAGCCGATGGAGTTAATCTGCAGCGAAAGCCCGGTGATGCCAAGAGATTTAAAAATGGAATCAGCGAGGCAAATCATTTCCGCATCGGCAGCAGGCTCGGACGCACCAAAGCACTCCACGCCAAACTGATGAAATTCGCGCAGACGACCGGCCTGCGGTTTTTCATAGCGGTAGCAGCTGGTCTGATACCACACCTTGACGGGCAGACCGTCATTGTACAGCGCGTGCTCCACCATTGCGCGAGCAGCACCGGCAGTTCCTTCGGGACGCAGCGTAATGGAACGGCCGCCTTTATCGTTAAATGTATACATTTCCTTTTGCACCACGTCGGTCGTATCGCCGACGGAACGCAAAAACAGCTCGGTATGCTCAAAAACCGGCGTGCGGATTTCGTGGAAGCCGTAATGTGCCGCCGTTTCACGCGCCACGCGTTCTACGGTCTGCCATTTTCCGCTTTCCTTGGGGGGAACATCCTGTGTGCCGCGCGGGGCTTTTGTCAATAATGCCATAGTCTTGTCCATCCTTTCGCAAAACCGAGAGTTTTATAGATCCCTTTTTCAGGGTCGTTTTTGCTTTTCTTTTCATTATAACAAATTCATGCAACTTGTTCAATTGTTTTATCCAAATCCCAAGTGAAAAAGCAGCACATAAATAAAGAAAAAGGCTTTAGATTATGTAATTTTCATGTGAATTCTGTCTGTTGCTTTCGAAAATCTTCGTGTTGTGTTCCGGAATGTAACACCCGATGGTATGTTGTCTTTTTAATACTTTTCGTCTGCAGGATTGATACGTCCCCTTACAGGAAGAAAAGAAATCGCAAAAAATCCTGCTGCGAGCAGAATTGCGCATCCGACGAGCAGATAAAACGGCCTTGCACCAATCGAACGGTACAAAAAGCCGCCCGCGATGTTACCGATAATCCCAGAGGCCGCGCTGGCTGCCGTATAAATTGTTTGTGCGGAAGCTTTTAAGCGGTCCGGTGCAATACGGTAAACGTAAAGGGATGCCGAGCCGATAAAAATTCCGTTGCCGAATCCAAAGACCGAGCCAAACACCAACAGCCCTGCCAGATTGTGCGCAAATAGTGAAAGAAGAATACATTCCGCCGCAAAAAAGAGACAGGAAATCATGATCAGATATTTGAGCCGAATCCGTTTGCGCAGCCGCACAATCAGCACAAGAAACGGAACTTCCATCAAAGCGCGCAGCGCGAGCAGAGTACTGTAGGAGGTGGATGGGATGCCCACATCCGCCATGAAATAGATCAGGAAGGAGCTTTCCGCAGCAAGGGGAATGTAAAGCAGAGCAATAAAGATGACGAACATTACATAATAATAATTGCCGAACAGTTCCTGCGGGCGAACCGAAGAAGGACAGCCTTCCTGCGGGGAATTCACCTGAGATGGAATCTTGGGGTCATAACAAAAACAGAGAACCACCACCGGGAGAAGCATCAGCAGGCTGTAGGCATAAAAAGACGATTTAACACCGTATCGCCCTACAAGCATCACCGCAAGAATGCTTCCGACGGTGAAAATCAGCGAAGCCATCGAACGGATAACACCGTAATTCAGCTGCCGGTCAGCACAAGTGCGAACAGTGAGATTATCCATCAGCGAAGGTGCCGCACCGCGGGGAATATTTCCAATGGGATAGAGCAGAAACATCAGCAGCGTCCAGCAGGGAAGCGAGCTTGAAATCTGCGGAATCAGGAAATAAAGCACCATTGAGGAGCTTACCACAATCAGGAGCGTTTTTCGAATCGAGTTGATCCGGTCGCTCAGCATTCCCCAAAGCACAGTGGAAAAAATTGCGACGGCAGAGGAAATTGCATTGAGCACCCCAAGCTGAGATGAATCGAACCCGCCATCCTGCAAATAAACGGCACTGTAATTACTGAAGGACCACGCAAACCAAAAGGAGGTTTGCACTGCAATCAGATTTAAGGCAGGGAGACATCCGACAGATTTTAAGAAACCACTTTTTTTCATGGACATGATCATACCTTTCCGCTGCAAAGATACAAATTTGCGGTTTGAAAGATGGTGCTTTCAAACGTAAACCTAATTTCCCGTCAAACGGTGGATAAATATCTTCGAAAAAACCATAAATCCTGGCGTTCCCTCGATTGTCACGTCGTTTGTAATTTGAAATTAGCATCGTAGAATCTTTTTTAAAATAAAATTCCCCACCCGATGCTGCAGGGCAGGGAATGCAAAAAGCGGTCGGATAACAATCCGTATGTTTTAAAATCAGTTAGAGGCAGTGTCCTGTGAGGAGGAATCCTCTGCCTTACTTGCAGTGGAGTCTGCTGCGGAGGCATCTGCGGAAGAGGCGGTTTGCGCTGCGATCAGTGCTTCGAGCAAATCGGCGTCATACGGCTGATTTTCCTTGATGCGAAGGAACAGTTCCGATGCCATGTAATACTCGGTATCCTTATTCTTGATGGTGCCCTCTTTGCCGCGAATACAGAAATAAAAATCGGTGTTAAAGCGGCTGAAAGTCTGATCTTTGCTGATGGCATCGCATGTTTTCCAATTAAATGACACATCCTCAATGGATACTTTCTCGCCTTCCTCCACCAAAGAAAGGTTTTCATCCATTTTGGCAAGCAGACCCTGATCAATGCCGTTGATCTTTACATTGGCTTCGTCAGCAAGATAAACGATAACCTCGCCCGTTTGCAGATCGCCCACAAAGCGCGTGGTATAGGCCTGAATCTCCTGTGTGCTCAGTCCGACGTCCTCTGGCGCATTCAGCACATACAGCGAGACGTCCACCTTGACCACACCGTCGCCGTTCAGATCTTTGCCATAGGGCCGGAGCATATTTTCCAGCTCTTCCAACTGGGAATCACTCCAGAAATACTGGCTCATCAACCCGACCGTATAATCGGGGTCGATGGTGGTCACCCAAGGCTGCCATGTAATCAAAATTGCAGCGATTACGCAAAATGCAACAATAATTTTCGTTTTGTTGTAAAACCAAAAATTTTCGCGCTTTTCCTTTTTGAGTTCCTTGGGAGTTTTAGGCGGTTCGGGTGGTTTTTCCGGTTCCACATACGGGAGATACTTTTCTTTTACCATCGGGTTCGGCCTCCGTATTTCATTTTTCCGCAAAGTATTTTCTAACCCACAACAGATCAATATTCCTCATGCGCAGGGATTCGTTTCAGGAAAATGCAGATCAAGACCTCTGTTTCCTGTCCTTCCAGTTCTCATACCCTACACCGATCAAACTGTGGGGTAATGATTGGTGTAAGGTCGCGCGTGCCGTAAAACGCACATTATGATATTGTTAAATTGTATCATAGAATTGTTAAGAATTCAATGGGTTGGAGCAAGTTCCGTGGGCAGGGTTGAGATACATACTTTTTTGTTGCAGGTTATTTTTTTTATTCTTTTGCAGTTACTACAGCAGATTTCTGTATTCGCTTGGGCTTAGACCGGTGTAACGTTTAAAGTCACGGGAAAAATGGTTTTGATCCTCATACCCCAATTTGGCTGCAATTTCTCCCACCCGAACAGAGGTATCCAATATGAGCAATTTGCCCCTCTCCATTCTCATTCGCAACAAACAGGCAGAAAATGATTCCCCGGTTTCATCGTGGAACAGTTTGCTGAAATAGGTATAACTTAGTTTTACATTATCTGCAGCATCCTTTAAGGTAATATGACGGTTAATATTTTCCTGCATAAACAGTAATGTAGTTTTAATAATTAGTTTTTCGCTTTTTTCAGTGCGACTTTCAATTAACGCTGTCTTATCGGCATAAATTTTTTCATTGAGCTCCTCTAAAGATACGGGTTTTAATATGTAATCATCCACACCAATTAAAAATGCTTTTCGAACGAATTCAAAGTCATCATATCCGCTGACCGCAAAAATTTTACATGAAGGACTTTTTCTGCGAATTTCATCCATTAATGTGAATCCGTTGAGACCCGGCATATGAATATCAGTCAAAACAATATTTGGATGATATTGTTCAAACAGACACAACGCTTCAACGGTTCCACCGGCGGTAATCACTTCACTGGAAGAAAAGCGTGGAAGCCGCAGCAGCTTCAGCTGAATGCTTTGGCAGACTTCTGGCTCGTCATCTACAATTAAAATTATATCTGATGGTTGTTGTGTAGTCATGCGTATCCTCCTCATAGAGTTCAGGCAATCTTCACAAAAGAATAAGACCGTAATTTTTGTTCTCTCGTGCCAGAAGAGCCTCGCCAGATTTGGATCCATATTCTCCTGCTTCGCGCGACGTTAAAAAATATCCGTCATTAAGACAGGCGAGACCGTATGGAGAATCAAATTTCCACTTTTCTGTTACCTGTTCTTTTTTGATGTCTACATGGAAAAGGGTTTCTTCACAATGCCAAGGGCTTTCTTTTGCGTAACAGGTAAACCAGCAAGAATCCGTTTGATTGTCGTATGTTAAATTTTGAATTCCAAAAATCGTATTTCCAACTGAAAAAGAATAAAGCCTTTCATACGTATGGTTTTCATGGAAAGAATATTGCAAAATAATTTGGCAATTACAATCGGGTCGATTGCAGATTCCTGCTCCCAACAGAATCTTTTTTTCGCCGCAGGCAAATGGCGCGATGGTTATTCCGTCAACCCCATTAATTCCAAAAGGGTTGCGGGTACAATCATTTTGATGGTCAAACCAGTTCTGGACCTGCAAAAGTTCTGTCTTTTGCCTTAAGTGAAGTGATTCATCAAATTCCAGAAGGTAAAACCCGGTCCAATCATCCCGTGAATGGTCTGGCAGCGGACAGCCTAACAGAGTTGCGTAAACGGTTCCGTTATCATAGGCAATATCTCCGACGTGCCCGTCGGCAATAGTTGCCTGGGCTAAAATATTGTTTCGTAAATCTGTTTTTATGACAGTATCCGTAAAAGACCAATACATTACCTGCGCCTGTAGATCAGCAGCAAAGCCTTGCATATGAAACCTTTGACCGTGCACGAAAAGCGGATTTTTCCATTGACTCCAATCATTCATTGTATACTAACCCCCTGTAAAAAAATAAATAAGAATTTGACTGACTCAAAACAGGAATGGAGCATTTTGCTATAAAAATTTATTATAAATAGAACTTTTTGTTTCATTATGATATAATAAATTCATGTGTAATACAAGGGTATGCTTAGTTTAAAAATAAACGGCTGGCAGAAGGCATCCATCGATAGGAATACACCGAAGGGATTTTGGATGACCCATCGAAAAATTGTCTGGGTTCTTCCAGCTCTTCCAAACAATCAATTTCTCCTGAATCATATTGTTTTAACCGAAAGATGGCGGTTTGGACGCTTTCAATCAGATTTCCGTACCGAAGACCGATAATTTCCCAGCCGCTTCCATGGTTCTCCCCATACCAAATAGAGCGGTGAAGATTTTTCAGATAGATGCATCTATCGTTCAGTTTTTCAAGATCCTCAAGACAGAACTTTAATTGTTGGCGATCCTTTTGTTGATAAGCCCAATATAGTCGGTTGCCCATGTCTGCTTTTATTGCCAATACCATGCAAAGCGATTCGTACAGAAGAAACAATGAACGGTTCCATGGATTTCGTTCGATACTCTCATGAAACTGTGATGATAGGTTTTGGTAGTACTGTGATAAGCCAAGCCCCTCGACATTGCGGTCCAGAAGTCCCCGCAGAACATTTTGCCAAAGCAAGAATTTGCTGGGGTTTGCCATGTCTAAATTCCCAGATGAAATTCCGGGAATTTCATCAAGGTATTGAATACGCATAAAGTCAGCATAGTTCGCATTACAGCAGACTGCAAAACGTTGTGTAAGTTTGCGGATATCGGGGGTATTTTCCTGATATCCATGCTCTGCAAAAAGCTGCAATCCAGCCAACGAGGCGAACCACGGACATTCGGTGTTGTCATCCCCCCAAAGTGTTGCAAAGACTTCTTTTATGCCGGTTTGTTTACATGCTGTCATGGCGGCATTCGTGCTTTTTTGTGTTAACCCATAATTCACACCAAACCCGGTCCAGTTCCAAATTGCACCGGCAAAGACAGGTGGGGAGCCAAACAGACAATGTTGTTCAATTGCGCGGCGGTAAAAATCAGGGTCAACGCTGTTATATTCCCAAAACACCATTTGTGTTTGCTTTGGAAAGGTATCAACCATTTCTTGTGTAATTTTGGTGTGCAAATAAAAATCGTTTCCATAAATTGAATCACTCTGATAATCTCCGCGAAAAAACATATCACTCCAAATCATAGGCTGCAATCCAAACCGTTCCGCGATGCGGGTAACCACGGAAAGGTGCCTCTGCATAATTTTTTCTTTAGGAACGATTTTTCCGCCATGTTGCAAACGATAAGCTCCTTCGCCCAGTCCCCACGCTTCATCCATTCCAATATGAATTTTTCTGGAACGAAAACAGCCGTTAAGAGAGGTAAACATCTTGCAAATTAGTTCTTCTGTTTTGGATTCTCCTGGTAGAAGAGTGGCATCATTTTCACGAACCTCTGAAAATGCGCTCCATTTTAAAACATCGGCAAGGTGCGAAAGGGTTTGAATTGCGGGAACCACTTCAATTCCCAGGCAGTCAGCATAATTATCAATTGCGCAAAGATCTTTTTGGTTATATTTTCCTAGAAAATACCCCCAAAATGGTTTATCTGGAATCAGATAGCTGTCTTCCATATAAAGAATTAATCTGTTTAGCCCCATCATTGCCATTCGTCTCATCAGCTCAGACAGGGTATCAATTCGAGGTAGAGCCCCGCTTTGTGAAACATCCAGCATTATTCCGATGGAATCAAATGCGGTAGGCTCCACAACGCAAAAATTTTGGGAGGAAATAATCTGCTGTAAAAGAAGGCTGATTCCGCGAAAAAAGTGAATTGGCAAATGGTATTGTATGACGACACGGTTTTGGTTGCGTTCAACCTTTAATATACGGTCTGTAGTTTGCACAGCGATAAGCTGCAAACCATCCGGATCAAAAGAAAAACCATAGTCGTTTTGCAAAAGGGCCAGCCCGTTCAGCAAAGAGTCGGGCAAATTTTTAACGCAAAATTTCATTGTCAATGCTCCTTTGTGTTTGAAATTCACAAATACTGTTTGATGCATCGGAGAGGGATGTTTATTATGCAAAAAGCTATTATTACAGGTGCCCTGGCAAAAAAACTGGCACTGCGGCTGTTGTTGCTGGTCGTATTACCGGTGACGGTTGCACTGTCTATTCTGTTTGGAATTCTTCAGCAAGCAACAAGCAGAGAGTCTCGTACAAGTAATTTAAACTTATTGAACCAACTAAGTGCCAGCATTTCCATCAATAGAGCTCATTTGGAAACATTGGCGCGTGCAATGGAAGAAAATAGCTCACTTGTCACATTTTTGGGAGCGGCATATTTGCCTCGCGATAGTTATGCAAATTATGATCGGGTGGTAGCTGAAAACATAAAAGGATTTGCACGTAGTATCCCGTCCGTTTCAGTGGCAGTGTTTATGAGTAATCAGACCATCCCATCCGGATATAACTTATTTTACAGCGATGATTATTTAAAAAACATTTCGGAACTATCGTCGTTTTTGAAATCCGAAACACGCACGCAGTGGTTTGATGTGGACCAGCTCATGGAAAATAAAAAGCTGCGTACTTCGCACCCTTTTTTTCGACCATCAAATACAATGCTGCTGCTGAGGAAGATTAAACTTTATGATGACAGTACCATTGGATATATTGCAATTTTTGTGCCACAGAGTTACCTTTTATCTTTTGCCAATGTACCAATTGAACGAATGGAAAATTGCATTTGCGTCAATTATGCACAGGAGAAAATTTCAGAAAAGACGCGCAAAGATTTAGTTGGACTTTATGAGGGACAAAAAGAGAATTCCCATCAGGTTTTTGGAGCCATTAAGCTTGAAAACATTCCTCTGTCTTTAGTCATTATTACTCAAAAAGAAAATCAGTACATAGTTTCGTTAATAGTTTCTATTATTGTAAGCTGTTGCATTCTAATTTCGTTCCTGATTTTTAGCGGCTATGTTCATAAACTAGTCGCAGACATTCAACGCTGTATTTCAGATGTTCAGGCGAGTGTGACAAATCAGTTTCATTATCGGTTGCAAAATGCTACACAACCGGAAATTATTCCGATTACCCAAAGTGTGAATGTTTTGTTAGATCGAATTGCATCTCTGGTAGATGAAGCAATGGTGCAGCAAGAAGTTTCCCGCCAAGCCCAGCTTGCCGCCCTGCAGAACCAGATTAACCCCCATTTTTTATACAATACACTTGAAGTCATGGCAGGAAGAATGGAATTGCATCAACTTTACGAAGAATCGGATGCGCTTACATCCTTTGCACAGATATTTCGGTATAATATGAGCACAAAAGACAGCAAAATTGCTCAGGTGAGAGAAGAGCTTGCCATTGCACAAAGATATGTTCAGGTGCTGCACCTTTCACGTCGAAATGTACAATTGCACACGCGTGTTGATGCCGATTGCCTCTCTTACCCAATTCTTCGTTTTTGTCTGCAGCCATTGCTGGAAAATTGCATTTTACATGGGCTGAGAACGCCTTCTGATTATATGGATATTTGGATTGAAATTATAAAGGTTGAAAGTTCTCTTCGTGTTCGTGTTTCCGATAATGGAAAGGGAATGAGCAAAGAACAGGTTTTGCAATTGAATCGGAGTTTAGAGGCGCAAACCGTATTAAGCAATCACAATCCTTCCTCACATATTGGTTTGTTAACTATTAACTCCAGATTGCAGCTTGTTTATGGAACGCACCTGCAGATTGCAAGCGAGCCAGAACACGGCACTGTCGTTTTCTTTGAGATTTGTCAAACTCCGTTTTCGCAGCAGATGACCTCGGGTTTTTAAGAAAATGAATGTAGTTGAAAAAATGCAGTGCCTACGCCTGTGCGCAGACACTGCATTCTTTGCATGATAATTATGACGGATCGGCCAATGCATCCTCTGGATAGGCATATTTCATATTAAGCAATTGTTTGCGATCTTGGAAAAGTTGGTTGTATACTTCATTGACGCTATCCTGACCAAGGGCTTTGCACTGTTTAATCATTTCTTCGTATTTTGCCTCGAACTGATCCTGCGGAGCCATAATAACGGTTGGAATCATTTCTTCCGTATACTGACCAATCTTGACAGAGGTTTTGGCAGCCTCGGACTCGGGATCAAGCGGCAGACCGGTGTAATAACGGCCGTCATAAACAGAAGGAAGGTTATTTTTACTGAAAGTGGCCATGTCTTCTTCCAATGCATTGGAAAAGCTGGTCGGCATGTATTTTTGAATAATAGTCCAATCCTGGAAATATCCGAAGTCACTCTTATATTTTGCATATGCAATATCGGGTGTATCGGTAAACTCCTGCTGTTTATCTGTCTTAATTACAACATGACCATCTACAATATCATAACACCCGGTGCCATACTCTGTATCAAGAGTAATTTCCTCAGAGGTCAGATACGAGAACAAGCGGATGATACGATCTTTATGTTCCGCAGTTTTATTAATTAAGGTGCCCGTCCAGCCAGCAGTATTAATTCCGGGCACATAGTGTGGTTTGTCGCTTATAGAGTCCATAAGACCGCACGTTTCAAACAGTGCATTGGGATCGGCGGCAAACAGGCTGCGCCGTGCTTCTTGACCGATAACCGTGTGATCAGTTCCGCTAAACACCAAACCGGAGGCGACTTTTTCGTCTCGTTGTTCGTTGCTGAAGGTAAAGGATTCATCGGTCATCAGGCCTTCGTTATACATTGTGTTAAGGAAACGCATGGCTTCTTTATACTCCGGCTGTGCGTAGGTGTCAGTTAGATTTCCGTTTTTATCCTCCGGAGAGATGCCGAATTGTTGTGAAATATCGGTTAAAGCCATATAGACATCTGCCATATAAGGAATTACGGGTTTACCATCGTATTGAATGTTTTGATTTTTTACAGCACGACAAGCGTTAAGAAAGCCTTCTTTGGTTTGCATATCTTCTTTTGTCATGCCAATCTGCTTTAAAATGTCCGCACGGGCCAAATTAATGTTATGAATATCATAATATCCGCCATATTCATCGTTGCAGTGTTCCGGAGCGAAAAAGTAGCTTGCAATACAGTAAGAATTACCATCCTTATTGCGATACCAGTCCAACATGGATTGGGGAACATTGATATCGGGAGCGTATTGCTTAATCAGTGGCTCCAACGGTTCAACACGCCCGTTATTTTCTAACTGCAAACGTTGGGAAGCAACTGCATCAAAGGTTACAACATCAGGCAAAGAGTTGGTGCTGATTAACACATTAAGCTTTTCGGTATCGCCGGTTTCAATTTCGAGAGTGATTCCCGTTTCCTCCAGCATTTTTTTGTCGGCCTCATTTTTATCCGGCGAAAAGACTTTACTGTACCAGTCATAGGCCACAAACCAACGAATTGTAAGGGGGCTGGTATCCAATTTCCAAGAAGGGGTATCGGCGCTAATGGATGCAGTGGATTGCTGTGAAGTTACCGAAGCCGTTTCGGAAGATGCCGGAGCGTTGCCGTTGGTGCATCCTGCCAGCAGAACGCCAGCAAGCAGTGCACAAGATAAGAGTTTTACCAGGGTTTTTTCTTTTTTCATGCTCTTTTCCTCCCTAAGATTATTATAAAAGAATGGTCAGCCTTTAATAGAACCAACCATAACGCCCTTAACAAAGTAACGCTGCAAAAACGGATAAATTGTGATAATGGGTAAAGCAGTAATAGTCATTGCTGCCAACTTAAGTGTTTGCGGAGTAATCTGTCTTGCCTGACTCGGCATACTTTGTGCGGCGGCTCTGCCCATTGCTTTTGCAGAGGCAGGGTCCGTAATCAGCTTCATCAGGAAAAGCTGGATAGTCTGTAATTGTGGCGAGCTGGTATACATCATGGAATCGAAGTAGCTGTTCCATGAACCTACAAAGGAAAACAGTACAATTGCAGCCAACACCGGCTTAGAAAGCGGCAGTGCAATCTGAAAGAAGATTCTGTATTCCCCTGCACCATCAATTCTGGCAGATTCAAAAACGGATGACGGTAAATCGCGAAAGAAGGATTGAATAATAATCGTATTCCAAACAGAAAACAAACCTGGAATAATGTATACCAAAAAGTTATTATACAGCCCAAGGTCTTTAATTAAAATAAAATAAGGAATTAACCCCCCGCCAAAATACATGGTAAACATGATGTAAGGAATATAAAACTTTTTCCCTTTTAAAATTGGACTAACCAAAGCATAACTTGCCATGGACGTAATTAGCAGACTGGAAAAAGTACCAATAAAACAACGTGCAATAGTTACCCCAAAAGCATTAATAATTGCATTGTTAAAAAAGATTGCCTGATAGTTTTTAATGGTGAATTTTCGCGGCCAAAAATAGACCCCGCCGCGCATGAAGTCCTTTCCTTCGTTTAAAGAGCCAATAACACTATACCACATTGGGTAGAGCATAATGATCATTACCAATGCCATTAACACAATATTTGCATAGTCAAATACGTTATAGCGATTCTTAAACCCTTTGGAAACCATTCTTATCCCTCCTTTAAAACAATCCTTGTTCGGTTGTCTTTTTTGTAAGTGTATTAGCACCAATTAGCAGGATTACCGAAATCAGTGATTTAAAAAGTGCAACCGCAGAGGAGTAGGAAAAACGCATATTTTTAATGCCTACTTTGTAAACGTATGTATCAATTGTTTCGCTGTATGGAAGATTAAGGCTGTTTTGTAAAACGAGAATTTCTTCAATTCCGGAGTTAAGCAGGCTACTGATATCAAAAATAAACATAATGCAAATGGTTCCGATAATACACGGGATGGTGATATGCCACATGCGCTGAAAACGGTTTGCGCCATCTACGGTGGCAGCCTCGTATAACTCTGGAGGAACACCGGTGATGGCAGCCACATATAAAATAGAGCCAAAACCTATATTCTTAATAATAACAATCAGAATGTAAATGAAGTAGAAGTATTCACCTTTTGCCATGAAATTTACGGATTGCTTAAGTAGTCCAATGGAAACAAGCAGTGTGTTAAGAACACCATCGGGAGCCAGCATATCAATCATTAATCCGCCAAAAATTACCCAAGACAAAAAATGCGGTAAATAGGAAATCGTCTGGACAACCTTTTTGTATCCTGGATTGCGCAGCTCCATTAACATTAATGCGAATATAATTGGTGCAGGGAATCCAATTACCAGATATAACAAATTCATACAGATTGTGTTGCGCAATACGCGCCCCAGGGCCGGATCAGTTAAAAACTCTTGAAAGTACTTTAAACCTGCCCAAGGGGATTGTGTAATTCCTAAGGCCAAATTGAAATCCTTAAATGCAATTTGTATTCCGTAAATTGGAATGTAACTAAAAATAAACAAAAAAACAACAGCGGGTAAAATCATGGATTGTATTTCCAACTGCTGTATAATTTTTGATTTTCCCAGCCGTTTGTGTTGAGCACGGGAGGTCTCAAACACCTTATTTTGCTGTTGCATGTTCATGCATCCTCCTCTGATTGTGAGTAGTATCATTCTTCTATAGTTGTAGTTTAGCAAAATTAAATCATTTTTTCTATTTCGTATTTTATTATTTTATGTATATATTTACGATGTGAATAATTTGTGAAGGAAAAGAATCATTCGGACTTACAATCAAAAAATTATGCAATTGATTTTGCACGAGCTTAACGGAACAGGTAGACCCGAAATAATAAACCTGAAGCACAAAGGTTGAGCAATGCTTATAGGGATTAAGGGTGATGGGATTGCAAATTTAATACTCATTTCTCTTGAAGTGGTAGATAAAAATTTCCAAAGGACCACACAAATCTAAACTTTTCTTAATTTTATACAACGCAACGGTCTGAGTCCTGCAAAACACAGAATTCAGACCGTTGCGTTAGTTTAATTTAAAATTTACCTTTATTATTTTATACAAAGAGATGCGGCGTCGCGGTCGCAGTAAATGTTGCCCTGCGTCAGGGTGCGGACAATGGTAGCGGGCAGCTGAGGAGATGGATTTTCTGCCAGCAGACGAGCGACGATGGCAGCTTTGTGGGAACCGCACACAGAAAGAACGACCCGTCGCGCCTGGGATACGTTTTTCAGTCCAATGGTGACACCGCCGGTCAGCTCATGCGCAGAGGTAAAATATTTTTGCCCCACGCGCATCGTTACCGCATCCAGCTGCGAGCAGTGAACGTCGGAATCAAACGGCGTGCCGGGCTCGTTCAGGGCTAGATGACCATTCATACCGCAGCCCAGCACCAGATAATCAATTGCGCCGTGCTGCGCAATAAAATTGCGAACCTCGTCGCATTCATGCTGCAAATCAGCAGCCTTGCCGTTTACCAGCCGGATGCGGTCTTCCTGAATGGATACACGGCTGAGAAAGTGTCTGCGCAAAAAGTCACTGCAGCTTCCTGGAACCGTTTCGTTCATGTCCTTCCATTCGTCCATGGCAACAAACCAGCATTGGCTCAAACTCAGAGTGCCGTGCTGTTCGCGTGCAGCCAGCTCGTCAAAAAGACCTAACGAAGTGTTTCCGGCAGCAATGCAGAGCAGAGCATCCGGCTTTTTGCTCAGCAGCTGTGCAATTTCATTTGCAATTTGCGTATTTACCAAGGCTTCAGTGTCGAAGATTTCAATATTGTCGGGTGTATTCATACCTTGAATCATCCTTTCTGAAAAAACGACCTTGCTCCGGTTAACGTTAGAGCAAGGTCAATCTGTTTTTTCTTAATTCTGTGGGGCTCAGGAGCGAATCAGCCCAAACCGCCGCGCGTCCAGGTCAAAATTACGGAAGATTTGCTGCGGTTGATCAGAGCCTGCGTTCAGATGGTCGAGCAGCAGCAGAGCAGTGCCTGCAACGGGCTCGTACTTTGCCGGAATACATTGA
The DNA here is from genome assembly GCA_934875675.1 of uncultured bacterium. Classification (GTDB taxonomy): domain Bacteria; phylum Bacillota; class Clostridia; order Oscillospirales; family Acutalibacteraceae; genus CAKXIK01. The sequence goes on along the minus strand of CAKXIK010000009.1, from coordinate 12,682 downwards.
ATATTAGGGGCAATTTTCAGAAGCTGCTGTGTAATCAGCTCAAAGAAAAGCTGACCGTCTCCCTTAAACACATTTCCGGTGCAGATTAAGGTGATGGCTTCCCTTTCAATTCCCAGACGCTGTGCCCCCGCTGTGATGTAGCGCAGAACACGGGAGCAAAACTCCTCTAAAATGTTTTGCGCAGCGGCATCGCCCGCCTTTGCCGCCTGCATCAGAATCGGACAAAAATCATGATTGCGGAAAAAAATCTGGTTGGTGGTAAACTTTTTATAAAGTCCTTCCATATCTGGTTTGCCGTCAATACAGCATTCTTCATACATCCCATACCGTTTCAGCGCAAAATCGGTAATCAGGGTGGGAGGAATAAATCCGTTGTGCGCGTCAATCATGCTTTGCCAGGCCCTTGTGCCCAGCGCACCACCGCCCTGATCGGGTGCATTCAGGTAGTATCCATAGATGTACTCGCGTCCGTCAGCGGCACGCACTGCGGCGTTCATCCCCGTGCCCATGCACAAAACCGCCACATTTCCGTCCAGCCTCAAATCTCCGCCGCGCATTGCACCGATGCAGTCATTAAAAATCAGTACAGAATCGGCAGGAAGGTGAAGATGCGTCATAACTAATTGCTGCAGGCGCGGATAGTCCTCATCCCAGTCTGCGCCGTTGAGTGCGCAGGACACCCCGCTCAGATCGGAAAGCGACAGTTTCAGCTTGTTGAGTGCCGCTGTGACGGCAGCCGCAATCCAAGCTCCCTGCATTTTTGCATAGGATTCGCCCGGCTTGCGAATACTCCGGTCGTCTCCAAATGCCAAAATTTCTCCTGCATCATTAAAAACCAGAGCTTCGGTTTTACTGCCTCCCTGATCCACTGCCGCAAAATATTTCATAAATCGGTTCATTCCTTTCAACTGCGCTGAAAATTCTGTGTCCGTTCGGCTTACCGCAATTTCAGTGCTTCAAGCCGGAGAGGCTTTCGTGATCTGTGGCATTAGTTTTTTTGAAAATTTGGCAGCCACTGCATATTTGCTTCTAAAAGCTTAGGCAGCATTTTTTCAACCAGCTCCCAGTCCTTGACCAGCGGGTGTGCCAACAGGGCAAGCTCGGCGGTTTCCACGCTGCCGGTTACTGCCGCTTCGATTGCAAGCTGCTCGTAATTCTTGACTGCGCAGATCAAACCGCGCACAGCCTTTGGCGAGGGTGCCATATTCAGCGCGTTGATGCCGGAGGCATTGACCATGCAGCCGGTTTCAATTACGGCGTCGTCCGGCAGCCACTCAACGGTTCCGTTGTTGGGCACATTCACAACCATCCAGGTATCACGGTTGTTCCAGACCGCATCAATAAAGCCGATGGCGATTTCAGAATATCCGCCGCCGCCGCGCTTTAAAATTGATTGCGGTTTTGTGCAGCATTCTGGGTTGGAATAGTCGGCATAGACTTCCTTTTCAACCAGCAGAACTTCCTGCGCACGGCTGAGTTCTTTTTCCTGCAGCTCCTTTACGCGCTTGGAGGTGTGATAGTAATATTGCAGATATGGGGAGGGCAGGCATCCCAATTCGACACAAAGCTTGGCATCCTCCGGACCGCGGTATTCGGCAACCTTTTTAAACTGCTCTTCGGACAGCGGCTTTTGACCGATATGAATGTTATAGCCAAAGCACATATGATTCAGACCAATCATGTCATAGCGAATCAGGCTGGGGTCAACGTCCAGTCCCATGGCAGTCCAGTTGCGGGGATTCATGCCGCCGGCACAGAGACCGGCAATTTTCGCATTGGTGTATTTATTAACGGCTTCTGCCACAATGCCGGTTGGGTTGGTGTAGTTTACAATCCATGCATCCGGGCAGTATTTTTCAACAGCTTTGCCCAGCTCAATCATGACGGGAACGGTGCGCAGCGCTTTCATAAAGCCACCGGCGCCGGTTGTTTCCTGGCCGACCACACCAAACGAAAGCGGAATCTTTTCATCGTTGATTCTTGCATGATTTCCACCCACACGAATCTGTACGATGACAAAATCCGCACCGGGAAGAGCCTCGGAAAGCTGAGTGGTTTTCTCAACCTTTACGTTCATGCCGAGATGCACCGCGTAACGGCAGCAAAAGCCGTATACGATGTCCAGTCTCTCGGAATCAATGTCCATCAGGGTAATGGTTTCAACCGGAAGCCGGTCTCCCATTTCCTGCAGCTTTTCAAATACCTCTGGCGTATAGGAGCTGCCTGCGCCAACAATTGTGATTTTCATTTTAGTGTCCTCCTTTTATATCGTAGAGCTGATTTCATTCAGCACTGCCAGACTTGATTTGTTTATTTTGCGGGAGCTGGAACGAGCGCAAATGTGCGGATCTCATACGGTGAAAATGTCAGTGTGGTATCTGATTTTTCCAAAGGCGTTCCGTTCATTTCAGCGGTGTGGAGCACAAAAACCTCCGGACAGAGCAGCTGTGTCTCCTCCGCTTTGCCGAACATCTCATAAGCGCGCACAACAATCACGTCATTTTGCGGGTAAACTGCAGATACCCCAATGTGCGAATTGGTAAAGGAAACAAAGGATTTTGCAGCCTGCGGGGCAGAACAATTCTGTCCCGCAGCGGCAACCGGTCTGCGGTTGAGCATTTCCCCGAGCAGTGCGGCGCAATTTTCATCCCCGGGAACATGATCGGCAAAAGCAAATTCATATAGATGCGTTCCGTTATCCAGAGAGCCTTGCTGCGGGTACATCGAGCCGTCCGCGCGGTCGGTTCCGCTGCGCAAAAGGGTGATGTAGATGTTTTTGCCCACCAGTTGGTGTCCCGGTGTTCCGGTGTTTGCCACGGCAAGACCGGCGGTCTCGTCGCTGTAATCAACCCAGTTGAGTGCGGGCCAGTCTCCGGCAGCATGTGCATATTCACTGCTGCTGCTCAAAGCTGCAGCGGTGTCACGGTAAGGATACGGTACCTCAAAATAGGGCTTTCTGTTGGCTGCCGCAAACGGCGTATCATAGAGAGCTGTTGCGTGGTGTGGATTCAGCTCAACCGGAAGGTTCAGGAAAACCTTGGTGTTGCAGCCTGTAAAATTCAGCTTGACGCGCAGCTTAAAGTACGGTGTATGGCGTGGGAAGATATATTCTTTTTCAAAGGAAAGGGATTCAAAGCCGTGCCAGTAATTTCCGTTGTTGCCGGAGCGGGGGGTGCGTTCCGGCAGGCAGCTTCCCTGTGTTGCCACCTTGATAAACAGTGGCCCCTCTTCCACACAGGTAACCTTTTCGTTTTCCCATTCGGAACCCAACGGCATTTCCATCAGCCGTTCCGACCACATGGTTCCGTTTTCGTGACGGAAGAGAATTTCACCGAAATGCTCCTGACCGAAAACCTGCGCTTTTTGCCGAAGGGATTGAATTTTCGGGTATGGGGTGGAGAAATCTGCTTCATAGTAATCGGTTCGGAGCTGATAGTGCTGCGGTGCGGTCAGCACAGTTAATTCCGATGTGGTGACCTTTTCAGTGGAATAGTGCTTTACGCCGTAACTGGGCAGCTGATCACCAAACAGGTATTCTTCACCGTCCTGCTGAACGGCAAGCCCCTTTGGCAGAGCGTTTTTCGGTGCGGAAATTAGCTGCATCCAGGGGCAGTGATTCGGGGAAAAAACCGTTAATCCGTTGTCGGAAAACTTTTCCATTGCGGACTTAATAGTGGCTTTGGCACCGGCGTGTACCTGACGGAGCTTGCCCATCACCTGCACATTCGGGGCATCGTGATGACAGCCGCAAGCGGCATCGTGGAATTGGGCAAGGTTCAGCTGTTCCCAAATTGTGCTGTCGAGTGGTTCGTTTCCTGCCAGCGCAGCACCGAGCTCTGCGGCAAAAATCAGGCTTTCGGCTTTTCGGATGGCTTGTTTTACTTGAATCCGGGTGGTGTAGCAGCCGGTAAAGGTCGGGTTAAATTCTCCTGAAAAAACCGGCAGATTCGGTACATCCACACGAGCGCAGTAATCGGCGTAACGACCAAAGGTAATTTCGCGTTTTCCATCCTCGTCCCTCGCGTTGATTTCCTCCATCAACCCGAAGAACTGCTCGTCCAGATTTTCCACTTCGGTGCAGTAGAGTGCAAAAATGTCGCCGACGGTGTGGGAAAGATTCTCCAGCGTCTGGGTAAATCGTTCCGTAGGATTCAGCGCAACCGGAACGTTGAACAGATAGCTCGATTTATCAATTCCGGCGTTCTGGGGAACAACGGGAATGGAAGAGCCATCTGGCGACTGCCAGTTGAACGGTTGTTCCTGATCCAACAAGGGGTCTGCGTTTGGCATGCGCCCCGGCAAAAGGTACCGGTAGCCGAGTTTGCGGAGCAGCTGCGGAACCTGAGCCGGCATTCCAAATGCATCGGTCAGGCTTGCAGTATCCGTGAAAACATCAAATTTTTTCTGATAGTATTCTTGCCCAGATAGACTGTTGCGGATAAAGGATTCTCCAGAGGTCAAATTTAAATCGGGAATGCAATTTAACCCAATCAGTTCAATTTTGCCTGCGGCAACCAGTTCCTTGAGCACGGAATACTTCTCGGGATTGCGCTGTAAATAATTTTTTACCACATATGCCTGGTCAAAGATAAACTGAAACTGCGGATGACGCTCGAAAAAGCCGAGCACAATATCAATTTGTTCCTCGCGGATTTCGTCATAGCGGTCATATGGAAATTGCCACGTTAAATCGGAGTGATGTAAAGCGGCTAAAAAGATTTTTGCTCTCTCTCTGTCAATCGGTTCGCTTGCCATAAATATCCTCCTGCCGTTGAGTGAATTTGTAATCAGCAATTCATATGCTAATTCTTAATTTCAGTATCGCACAGAGCTGCCGCAAAAGCAATGCAACAAATTAGGGGGATAATATCAAATCTTTGAGATAAACAATGAACGCCGGTCGCCAAAGCAAGAAATGGCGGACAGGCGTTCGGTTCTATTTTGTAAAGGAAAAACGTGATTATTCCTGAAACGGAGGAGGCGCGCCGAGGAACGGAATACGAACCGAAACGGCGGTTCCGCCTTCTTCGCTGTGCGCGTAATGAAGACCGTAATGCTCGCCGTACTTCATCTGTATTCGCTGGTGAACATTGCGGATGCCATAGCCATGTCCACTCAGGGAGTCACTGTCCACCCCAACGGCAAGAGAACGGTTCATGGCTTCCACATCACTGTCGCAGCCATTATCTTCTACGATAATAGTGAGATTGTCATCCGGCTCGGGGCAGGAAATTACAATTTCGACGATGCCGTTGTTCATGCCGTGTTTGATGCAGTTTTCTACAAGGGGCTGTAGCAGCATTTTCGGAACGATCGTCTGCTCGGTGTTGACGCAGATATCATAATCCATGAACACCTTATCGCCACACAGAAAGTTCTGCACTGCAACGTAGTTTTTAATCATCTCAAGCTCGCGCTGCAACGGAACCGGAATATCGGGTGCGGAAATGTTGTACCGCAAAAAGGCGGTCAGCTCCGAAACTGCTGTCGCAATCACGCTTTCTCCGTGCATCATCGCAAGGCAACAGACCGAATTGAGCGAGTTGCAGAGAAAATGCGGGTTGATCTGCGCCTGAAGTACGTTTAATTCGGATATTTTCTCGCGCTGCATGGATTCCTGTATTTCAGAAATGGATTGCTGAACCCGGTCCACCAAATCATTATAACTCTGATACAGCACGAGAATATCGTCATCCACCTTCTTCTTGGGCGGAAGCTGAGCGGAAACGAGCATCTTACGGCGCATATGTTTGGCAAGATGAAAAATCGGATCAGTAATTTGGTGCGAAAGTGCGACCACCAGCAAACAACCAATTAATAAGCAAAGAGCCAGAATGATACCGAAAATCCACAGGATTTGCAGCGAGCTCTTCGTCAGATTGACAGAGGGCATCAACGTGACCAGAGACATGTTCTGGGAAAAATGCTTTGCATTGACAGCGTACGGCTGATTGTCTACCGACAGAGTGCGCGATTCAGGATCAGAAGGGTTCCAGCGGATTCCGGTAATTGTCTCATATTTTTGACCTTGCCATTCGGTGTTTTGCGAATAGAGGATATTTCCTGCATCATCCACCAACAAAAACTGGGCGTCATCCGTTAAAGAGGAAAAGTCCACACTGCTTCCAATCCAGGAAACGTCCAATGCAATTAGAACCACGCCGAGGGTGACGGTTTTTACCTGAACGCCGCTTACCGTTACATATTCAAGATATCGTGCCATGTAAAGGACATCGGGATTATCCCCCGAGACAAACCAGTTGCTGTGATTGGGCTGCTGCTTTGCCTGCAAAAACCAGGATTCGTCCTGCAGCCCAAGATCGGAATAAAGCCAGGTGGTTCCGTCCAGCGACTGATTTTCCAGACGAGGCGGCGAAAGCTGTTCCGAAATCTGATATTCACTGCTGACAAAAAAGCTGACATGATAATACGGTGTTACCGGTTCGAGTGCAACCTCAATAAAATTCCCAAGCAGCTGGCGGGCACTCTGGAATGCGGCAATGCAGCTTTCCGGATTGCCGCTGTAAAGCATCAGTTGCTTCTGCAGTCCCGAATTTCCGGTTCCAAGGGCTTCCACGGTAAGCTCCACCCGATCAAAAATACTGGAAACATTCTGAGCATTATTGGTTGAAACCTGTTCAAGGCTGGTCATAATTGATTTTTCTGCCTGAGTTTTAAAGTACCAGTAAAAACAGGCGGAGAGCACCAGCATCAGACCGGTCACAATGGAGATGAACCCAAGGGACATTTGCTGAAACAAACTCATTCGCGTATGGTGAGACTTCGCTTTTTTTTTCAAAAGGGATCACCGCCTGCCTTCCTGTTTTAACCGAAGCTGCATGCGGTATTCGGTCGGGGTCATCTGCATTTGCTTTTTAAAAATGCGTGCAAAGTAATTCTGGTTGCTGTAGCCGGAAAGCTCGGCAACACTGTTGATGGAGACATCCAGATTTTGAAGAAGTTCCAGTGCATGCTCCATGCGCAGTCTGCTAATATAGGTATTAAAGGTTTCTCCCGCGTGGGAAGAAAAAATACGATTTAAATAATCTAATGAAAAATGAAAGCGCGAAACAATCATCGAAGAATCAAATTGTGTGGAAGTGTAATTTTCCAGAATGAACGCTTTCACCTGATGAAAAATACCGGCATAGTAATCTGTTTTGCCCGCGTCAGAGCCATTGACTGCTTTGTCGTATAACTCTGCTACAAAAGACACCATTTCCATTTTTGTGGAAAGCGCAATCAGATCTGCGCTCTTTTGGGATTTCAGCGTTCCTTTGTCGGCGCGGTACAACAATTGAATCATGCATAGGCAGGCTTCCTTAATTAATTGAAACCGACACGACAGGCAATCGGTAAACTGAATAAAGAAATTGTTGAACCAATCCGCGTCATTGGCTTGAAGACGTTCCACAATCGTTTCCTGACGTTTTGAAGAATTGCAGATTTCAATAAAAAAAGCCTGTTGCTGGCGACTGCTCGATAATTCAGTGAGAATAGAGCACAGTAATTGTATTTTCTGCGGATTAATGGGTTTGAGAAGATATTCTGTAACATTGTATTTCATGGCAAGGCGTGCGGTTTCAAAATCTTCATAAGCACTTAGAAAAATAATGGGGACATCATCGCGCAGAGACTGAAGATTGCGGCAAAATTCCAGTCCGTCCATTACCGGCATTTTTAAATCGGTGATTACAATATCCGGCATGTGTTTTTGAATCATTTGCAGAGCTTCGGAACCGTTTTCGGCTGCTCCGGCAATTTCATATCCGAGTTCCGTCCAGGGGAGCATGGTTTTTAGACACTCCAGCATGTGTACGTCATCATCAATCAACAGAATCTGCAGCATATGCGAAACTCCTTTCCATTTGCGCTGTATGGTATCTTTTATTTACATGATTCAGTTATAGCATAGTTTGCAATAAAAAATCAATTCGTATCTGATTTATTATAGCAAAAAAAACATAAAATTGAAAAGAAAGCGGAATTGTGCTAATTGTTCGAAAATGTGCAAATATACTAAAAAAAATAAAATATTTTTCGTCTTCGGTAAAACGGGTAAAAAAATGATGACAATGTATCTAAAAAATAATTTAAAATCAATTCAAAAAAACGAGAAAGTGCTAATTGTCTGAAAACTTCTTCTTGAGAACCGTTCTTTCCTGCGATATTATAAAGACATTCCAATCACCCTACAGCAGGAAAGGAGCCCCTTATGAGCGCATTTTTAAAAAATATCTGGAAAAATCGGGTGTTGTTACTGTTTGTTCTTCCCGGCTTGCTTTTAATTATCCTGTTTAACTACATGCCGATGTTTGGTCTTACGCTTGCGTTTAAAGACTACAGCTACGCAAAGGGAATTTTTGATAGTGACTGGTGCGGGCTGAACAACTTTCGCTTTCTGTTCATGTCGTCCTCTACTACGTGGCGCATGCTGAGAAACACCGTCGGCTACTTCCTGCTTTTTACCGCCGCGGGAACTTTTTGTAATGTAGCACTGGCGATTGCTCTGAATGAATGCAGAAGAAAGTATTTTGCCCGTGTTTCCCAAACAATTATGATTCTGCCGACGTTTATTTCGTTTATCGCCGTCACATTCATTGTAAAGGGACTTCTTTCCGGCAACGGATTGATTAACAATTTGATGGTTGCCTTTGGCGGCGAACGAATTTCATTTTACTCGGAACCTAAATACTGGCCGTTAATTCTGACTTTGGTTAACTTGTGGAAAAGCACCGGATACGGGTCAATCCTGTATCTTTCAGCACTGGCTGGAATGGATCAGGAGGTGTTTGAAGCAGCAACGTTGGACGGAGCAACAAAATGGCAGCAGATTCGTTATATTACGCTTCCAATGCTTTCGTCAATGGTTGCAATCATGACCCTGTTAAGTCTCGGTGGCATCATGACCTCTAACACCGGACTGTTTTATCAGGTGACACGAAACATCGGAGCGCTTTATCCCACAACCCAGACGTTGGATGCCTATGTGTTAAATGCAATGGTCAGCGGTTCCTCGTCTTTTGGCGTGACAACAGCCGTCACATTTTTTCAATCCTTTGTCGGGTGTTTTCTGGTAGTCACGGTTAACTTAATCGTGCGAAAATTTTCTCCGGAACATGCATTGTTCTGACATTCTAAACAAAGGAGAATGAAGTTTATGACCGAAAAGAAAAGACATGCCGCACAGCCGGTATTGATTTTGGTTTTGACGCTGTTAACCGTGCTTTGCCTGCTTCCGCTGATTCTGATTGTTGTTGTGTCATTCAGCTCTCAGGCGAGTATCAGTTCCAAGGGATTTAGCTTTTTTCCTGCGGAATGGTCGTTGGAGGGATGGCGTTATGTCCTCAAGTTTGGCGATCAGGTGCTGCAGTCTTACAAGATTACCATATTTGAAACGTTGACCGGTACTTTTCTCACCCTGCTTTTCACCAGCATGTTTGCCTATGCACTCAGCAGAAAGCAATGGGCACTGCGCGGATTCTTATCAATCTTTTTGCTGATTACCATGCTCTTTAACGGCGGAATTGTGGCAAGTTACATGATCAACACAACGATGTACCACTTAAAAAATAATCTCCTTATTTTGATTTTGCCGGGAGCCGTAAGCGCGTTTAACTGTATTGTGATGCGCACCTTTATTCAGAGCAATCTGCCGGATTCACTGGTTGAAGCTGCTCAAATTGACGGCGCAGGAGAGTTCTACCTGTTCTTTCGGATCGTGATTCCGATCATGCTTCCCTCTTTGGCGGCAATCGGCTTTATGACGGCAATCGGGCATTGGAACGAGTGGCAGACCGCACTGCTGTACATTACGGATTCGTCCAAGGCAACCCTGCAGCTAATGCTCATCCGTATTGAAAAAAACCTGGACTATCTGAAAGAGCGAATGGCATACCTTTCGCCGGAGGAATTGGCGCAGCTGAAAAAAGCACCCGGAGAACCGATGAGAATGGCAATTCTTCTTGTTACACTGGGCCCGATTCTTGTCGCATATCCGTTTTTTCAGAAGTATTTTGTCAAAGGAATTACCGTGGGCGCGGTAAAAGGATGAATATATTTTTCCGAATTTCGGATCAATATAGAAAGAAGTTAAAAAATGTGGGAGGACAAGAAAAATGACAAAACGTATTTTCTCCATCCTGATCGCCGGTATGATTGCCATCGGAACGTTGGCAGCATGCAACAGCGGCACAACCTCTTCGGTCGCTTCCGGCTCATCGGAAGCAACAAACAGTACGGCAAGTAAAGAAGACACTTTGGACCCCGTTACCCTGAACATTTATATGCGCGACAGCGCAGGCTCCGACGACAATGTGGTTGCGGAAGCCATTTCCAATCTGGATGCGGTCAAGGCTCTGAATGTTACGGTAAAGATGACCAAGAATCCGCAGGGCAATGATTACGCACAGGCCAGTACCCTTGCACTTTCCTCCGGCGAAGACATTGATATTTTGTTTGATGCAGCCTGGCTTGCTTATTCCAGCCGTGTAAACGGCGGTGCTTATGCAGATATCAGTGAACTGCTCAACACCAAATATACCAAGCTGAAGGATACCCTGCCCGAGGCACTTTGGAAAGCAGCAACCGTTAAGGGCGGCATTTACTGTGTGCCTACCTACAAAGAGATCGGCGAATCTTATGGCCTGTATGTTCCGGCTGACTTTGCAAAGGAAGATAATTTTGATACCTCCAAGGTAACAAAGCTGTCTGATGCAACTGAGCTGTTGGAACTGCTTGTTTCCAAGGGACATGCCGGCTTCATGGTGACCTATGGCGACACTTCCCTGGATCGCCAGGCAATGCTTCCGGAATATGATGTGGTTGACGGAAACTACAGTATCGTTCTCGGCAGAGACGATGGCGCTAAGGTTGAAAACTATTTTACTACGCAGAATTTTGCAGATTACTGCAAGCTTATGAAGAGCTGGTATGACAAAGGCCTGATTGCAAAAGATGTTCTGACAAAAGAAGATTACAAGGACATTGAAAATGACGCAACAAAGTTCGGAATGACAAGCCTTGGCTATGCACCGCAGGCAGAAGCTGCATTCAAAATTTCCAACGGCTTTGATGTAACCTACATGCCGATTTCCGGCGTTTATGCCACCACCAACAACTGCCTTGGTTCGGTTTGGGCTGTGAGCGCAAAATCCAAAAATATTGACAGAGCCGTTGCGTTCCTGGAAGCATGGAATACAGACCCGGCTGTCAAAAACATGATTACCTACGGCATTGAAGGCAAGCATTATGATTTGGTAGACGGTCAGGTTGACCGTACCAAGTATGAGCATTGGGATGAAGCTTGGTATTGTGGCAACTGGGCAAGCGGCAATAACTATATTTCCTACACGACAGTCGGCGAAACCAAGGATAAGTGGGATGTCTATAAGCAATACAGTGACTCCGCTATCAACAGTCAGCTGCTCGGATTCAGCTTTGATACCTCCAAGGTGGAAGGCGAATATGCTGCAGTGAGCGCTGTGATTAAAGAATACCTGCCGTTGCTCAGCGTCGGTGTGGTGGATGACGTAGACGCCAAAATCAAAGATTTCAACAGCGCGTTGAATGCCGCTGGAATGGAAACGCTGGTTCAGGAAGCTCAGACGCAGGTAAGCGCTTTTCAGGCATCCAAATAAGCAACCATAATACGGTTTATTTCAGGAAGCAGGCATAGCACTTGACAAACTAAAGCATTCCGGACGATTTCGTTTGCAGATCGTTGATAGGGTTTTGCCTGCATAGGAGTACCCCTCGGCAAGGCCGAAGGGTACTCTTTTTTTAAGCGAGGGTAGTTAGCATGGCAGAAAGAAGTGGTCATAGGAGTGAAATACTATCAGGTAAAACATGCATCAGACTGTAATTTGTCAATTGATGATAAAAGATGGAGTGCTATTGAGGACCTTTGGATTGATTGTTTTCCGTGGCATCAAACAAACGCGGAGCTTTTGCCGGAAACCAGCGTCAGACTCCTGCACAGTGAGGACGAAATCTCTGTTTGCTTCGATGTAAAGGAGCGCAACCCGGTTGCCACTTACACAAAGCCGAATGATCCGGTTTGCAGGGATAGCTGTGTGGAGTTCTTTTTTACACCAAATCTGGAAGATTTGCATTATCTGAGCTTTGAAATCAATCCGCTGGGAACCCTGCTCATCGGGTTCGGAACAAGCGGAAACGATATTCGTTATCTCAACACCGATCGGGAACTGTTCAAAATAGAAACAAACATGGAGCAGGACTGCTGGCAGGTGAAATATCAGATTCCGTTCTTTTTTTTGCGGGAATATTTTCAGAAAGTGGACGTGCATTGGAAGGGGAATTTCATGAAATGCGCTGACCGCTCTGCAACACCGCATCACGGCTGCTGGAATTTAATTGGCACAGCAATTCCCATGTTTCACATGCCGGAGTATTTCGGAAGAATTGACTTGTGTGAGAATAAAACTTGAAAGACAGCCTCTTGAATAGAAATTAGACTTAATCAGTCGAACCCAACACGAAGTTTCAGTACAGAGAAAAAAGGGGGAATATCAGTGGCACGTTTTTTAAAGCTTGCTGCTGTGGGCGGAGAGCCGCTGCAGCTTTCCGGCGAATCCGGCGGAATTTTTCCAGGTGAGTTTGTGTGCAGCTGGTTGCAAAATAAACTGGATCTGATTCTATGTGATCATCCCCAGCTGATTGT
>CAKXIK010000008.1:63055-76647 GCA_934875675.1 uncultured bacterium | reverse complement strand
GCTCAGTGAGGTTCGGCGTAAACGTTGGCAAAACTGCGGACAATCCATCTACCGCTATGCTAATATTCTTAACCGTAACTTCATAGCAGAACAACCCAACAAGAAATGGGTTACCGATATTTCTTATATCCCCACAGCTCAAGGCTTTCTCTATGTGTCCGTTATCCGTGACCTCTTTGACAACAGTATTGTTGCCTACAAAACCAGCAAGCGACAAACGGTTAATCTTGTGCTGGACACAGTTCGTGCTGCTGTACAAAAAGAAGCGGTCGCTGGGGAGTTACAGCTCCACAGCGACCAAGGGTTTCAATACACCTCACAAGCATACTTTGCCCTTACACAAGAATATGGCATTACGCCATCTATGTCAAGACGTGGAAACCCTTATGATAACGCTATGGCTGAAAATTTCTTCTCAATGTTGAAAACGGAGTGTATCTCAAGACAGAAAATTCACTCCTTTGAACAGGCAAACCAGCTCATTGATGATTACATTCAGTTTTACAATTTTGAGCGGTTTCAATTAAAATACCGTCTGACTCCATTCCAAAAACGAAGCCAGACGGCATAATATTTCGATATTCTACGATATGCTTTTCTTTTTACTGTCTATTTTTGCTACAGCGGGTCACTTTTCTTAATAATCTGCCTGATCTTTTTGTCTTTTGATGATCTTCATGCGGGAAAACTCCTCGCGGTCCTTTTCATCCAGTGCATCGGTAATGTTCTTCACCGTCTCCTCAAAACGAGGTATGATGATGTTACGCAGAGCATTTGCACGCTTCTGCGTTTTTTTGATTGCGTCGGCAAGACGATAGACACTGTTTTCTACACTTGCCAATGAAGCCGTCAGTCGTTTCACCTGCCCGAATTTGAGGTACGCCTCATCGAGCGCAGAATTGGATGAAGAAAGCCCAAACGGGATTCCAATCTCTGTTTCCTCCAGCGTAACCGTTGGAATCTCGACCCCCATCACGCTGCGAAAAGAAATAGACAGATGATTGTCAATCGGCACTGTCTGCGCAAGCTCCTCGCAGATACCCAGCGTGATGTTGGCATGTTGAAGCGCTTCATACGCATCATGATAGGTGGAATCGATCTTACTCTGAATTTCCTGAGCACGATCAATGAGCATCATCATCTCCCGGATGAGGATATTGCGTTTGCGGTCGAGCAGTTCATAACCGACGCGCGCAAGTTCCAGAGATTTTTTTGTTGCAATCAGATTGCCCTTGGTCGGCACTGCCTGTGCAGCCATACGCTCCCTCCATTCCGGATATTATTTAAAAAATAGTACAAGTTCGTATTTCTTATTTTACATCAGAAATGGCCGCCGGTGTATCACCGATGGGCAGCTCCTCCTGTGTCATCTGTAGCAAAGGATCGCTTTCCGTTTCAGTTTGCGGCTTGTAGTGCTCATTCAACAGAGCATCATCCACTCGATCCAGTTCCCCGCGCGGCAAGGTGGAAAGGAGTTCCCAGCCAAGGTCAAGGCTCTGGTCGATGGTACGTGCCTCATTGACTCGCTGCGTTAAAAAACGGCTTTCAAATAATCTGCCAAACTCCAGATACTTTTGATCAAGCGGCGAAAGCTCTTCTTCACCAATAACGGAAGCCAAAGAACGGGCATCCTGCACCTTTGCATAAGAAGCAAACAGCTGATTGGAAAGTGCTGAATGGTCCACACGGGTATATCCTTCACCAATACCGTCCTTCATCAAACGGGAAAGTGACGGCAGTACCGCAACCGGCGGATAGATTCCGGAACTGTCGAGTCCGCGGTCGAGAACGATTTGTCCCTCGGTGATATAGCCCGTCAAATCCGGCACCGGGTGCGTAATATCATCATTCGGCATCGTCAGAATCGGAATCTGTGTCACAGAACCTTTGCTGCCTTTAATCATGCCCGCGCGCTCGTACAGCGAGGCAAGATCGGAATAAAGGTAACCCGGATAACCTTTTCGACCGGGAATCTCACCCTTGGAGGATGAGAATTCGCGCAATGCCTCCGCATAGGATGTCATATCGGTCATGATAACCAGAATGTGCATTCCAAGCTCAAAGGCAAGATATTCTGCCGCCGTCAGAGCGCAGCGGGGAGTTAATGTGCGTTCAATAATCGGATCATTGGAAAGATTCAGGAACATCGTAACCTTTTGCAACACACCGGATTCATCGAACGAACGGCGGAAGTAATCGGCCACATCATTTTTTACACCCATTGCTGCAAACACAACGGCAAATTCTGCGCCTTCATCCTCTGCTATCTTAGCCTGCCGCACAATCTGTACCGCAAGCTCATTATGTTTCATGCCGGAACCAGAGAAAATCGGCAGCTTCTGACCGCGAATCAAGGTCATCAACACATCAATACTCGAGATACCGGTACTGATATAGTTTTTGGGGTAAACACGAGAAACCGGATTGATTGCGGTACCGTTGATGTTGCGGTATTCGTCGGGAAAAACCTCTCCTAATCCGTCAATCGGTCTGCCGGCACCGTCAAACACGCGACCGAGGATTTCCGGTGAAAGCGGAATTTCCATGGGACGGCCACGCAGACGAGTACGTGTGTTTTCCAGGGAAATACCACGTGTGCCCTCAAACACCTGCACCACCGCACGCCTGCCGTCAAGCTGAACTATACGTCCGGTACGCTGGGAACCATCGTCTAACCGGATATCGACAACTTCTTCAAAGGAGGCGTTCTCCACGTCGTCGAGCACAATCAGCGAACCGCTGATTTCATTCACGCCAATATAATCAAGAATCATACTTTATTTATCACGCCTTTCCGCCGAGCCGCAATTTTGTGGCAATTCCGGCTGAAAACTGCTTCAAAAGCTGCGCTCCGCGAAACTTTTGATCCACCGGATTAAACGGCGGCACCTGCTGCACTGAGCAGCTCTGTAATCGTCGCATCGATTTCCTGCTTGTAATTCTCAAAAAGGTCAAGAGAATCGTTCGGAATATCATATTTTATTTTGACAAGCTTATCAAACAATCCGCGCGCCGTCAGCTCCGACAGCGGAATAGACGCTGCCACCACACGGCGGCACCCATCATAGAGGTACAAGATGATTTCCATCATGCGCTTTTGCTTTTCCAGCGGGACATAGGTATCCTCTGCATGAAACGCATTCTGCTGCAAAAAGCCCACACGGATCACCCGTGCGATTTCGATGACAAGCTTCTGGTCATCCGGCAGCACGTCGGCACCGATCAGCTTGACAATTTCCATCAGCTTGTTTTCTTCCTGCAGAATTCGATTGAGCTTCTTGCGGTATTTAATAAACTCACGGCCAAGATGCTGCTCGTACCACGGATCAAGATCGGTAAAATATTCACTGTAGCTTGTCATCCAGTTGATTGCCGGATAGTGACGGGCATAGGCCAGCGATTTATCCAGCGCCCAAAAACAACGGGTAAAGCGCTTGGTGTTTTGTGTAACCGGTTCCGAAAAATCAGAACCCTGCGGCGAAACGGCACCGATGATGGAGACCGAGCCTTCCGAACCGGATAGCGTCTGCACCATGCCGGCGCGCTCATAGAATTCTGAAAGGCGCGATGGCAAATATGCCGGGAAGCCTTCTTCTGCGGGCATCTCCTCCAACCGACCGGAAATTTCACGCAGTGCTTCTGCCCAGCGGGAAGTGGAATCTGCCATAATTGCAACATGGTATCCCATATCACGATAATATTCCGCCAGTGTAATACCCGTATAAATGGAAGCCTCACGGGCAGCAACCGGCATGTTGGACGTATTGGCAATCAGCACGGTTCGATCTGTCAGCGGTCTGCCCGATTTCGGGTCAATCAAACCGGAAAACTCTTCCAAAACCTGTGACATCTCGTTGCCACGTTCTCCGCAGCCCACATAGACGATAATATCTGCATCGCACCATTTTGCAAGCTGATGCTGCGTCATGGTTTTTCCAGTACCGAATCCGCCCGGAATTGCTGCAGTTCCTCCCTTGGAAATCGGGAAAAACGTATCAATTACGCGCTGGCCGGTAATCAACGGAATGACCGCCTGACAACGCTGCTCCACCGGGCGGGGAATCCGAATCGGCCATTTTTGACAAAGAGAAAGCGGATGCTCGATACCTTTTTTGTCCGTCAACACCACAATAGTATCGTTGAGCGCATAGCTGCCGTCCGGAACCACTTTTGTAACCGTACCACCCAAGGTTGGGGGAACAAGCATTTTATGACGAATCAGTTCCGTTTCCGGACATTCCGCATAAATCATACCCGCATTAAGCTGATCACCGGGCTTTACACAAAGCGTAACATTCCACTTTTTTTGTTCGTCCAGCGGCGGTATCGCCATTCCTCTGCCGATAAATGCGCCGCTTTGCGATTCGATCGCCTTGAGCGGACGCTCAATTCCATCAAAAATATTACTGAGGATGCCAGGACCGAGCGTAACGGTCATTTGACTTCCGCTGCCTTCCACTGGTTCTCCCGGCCGGATTCCCGTGGTTTCCTCGTAAACCTGAATCGTCGTGACCTGATCGGTAATCCCGATTACCTCTCCGATCAAACGCGCGTTTCCAACGTATACCATTTCCATCATGGAAAAGGATTTGGTGTTGCGTACGGTGACCACTGGGCCGTTAACGCCGAAAATCACATTATTATTTTCCATAAAATACGACCATGCCTTTCCACAAACCGAAGCCTTGCATCGGTTCCGAATTCTATCGCGTCAGCTGATGGTCAGCCCGGAATTTGCGGCAAACCAGGTGCGTTGTGCCTCCAAGCGCGCATCCAGCGTTTCATCTGCTACGATAGCACGCTGGCGGCTGATGCCGAGGATTCCGCCCAGACGAACCTCATCCGAAAATTTGATTTCACAATCACCAAACGCTTCCCTGATTGCCGGAATGTGCGCTTCATCCTCCTTGCGGATATAGAGCTCAGAGCTTACATCGGCAAGTACATTGGAAAGATCTGCGGCAATCTTTTTGAGAAACTGTTCATATTCGGGTGTTGCTGTATATTCGAGCAGTTTTTCCGAAACATCATGAAAAACACCATCCACCAGATTAGCTCGATGAGAAATCAGCTGCTTTTTCGCTTCCAGCTCTTGGCGGGAAAGCTCATGGCGAATCCGGTTGCGATTTTGTGCTTTTTCCCGTTCCACCAGCTGCTGTGCGTCGCTCAACGCTTCCTTTTGGGCGCGTTCCATTTCTTCGCTGTAATATTCACGCACTTCGTCGAGGATTTTCTGGCGTTGCTCCTTGGCGTAGTCGTTGATGGCCTGCAAAAATTTGCCGACCTTTTCGTTTTCGTTATTCATCGGATCATCCCTTTCCGATTTCTGCCGGGTATTCCGGCGAAACTGCATAGCGGTTGATTTTCACTGTTCTCCGCTTGCTTATACCTTAACACCGATCGCCTCGCGCACATAGCGCGTAATCGAATCCTTTGCGCGGCCATTGCCGTGGCGGTCCGGGATTTCCACAATCAGCGGGCGGTGCCGGTGCAGCTTCAAATCATACACCGTTTCCGGACAAAGTTTGACCAGCCGTTCTGTCATCAAAATAACTGCAACATCATCCATTTCGATGGCTTCTTTGAGCGCCCGCTGCACTTCTCCGGATTCATGAACCAGTACCCCGTCGATTCCGGCGAGACGCATGCCGACAATGGTATCCACATTATCACTGATTAAGTAATAGCGCACTGCACTCACCGTCCCATTACATCAATTTTTTTGCAAACCAGCGATATAATCCAGTGTTCTCGCACTGAAAACACCGCCGCACAAGCTTATCTTGATCAGATCTTATTCAAGATCATGATGGAGATCAGCAGACCATAGATCGCGATACCTTCACCCAGTGCAACAAAGATCAGCGACTTACCGAATGCCTTCGGATCCTCGGAGGTTGCACCAATTGCAGCCGGAGCAGCAGCAGCAACGGCAATACCGCCGCCGATACCCGCAAGACCGGTAACCAGAGCTGCTGCCAAGAGGCCAAGACCCTTGGAACCATCGGTAGCAGCTGCCATTTGGGCAGACGTTGTAGACGTTTCACTGGTGGAAGCCGTTGTGTCACCGGTTTCGGCAGCCTGCGCAGCAAATGGCAGCGCAAACGAAACCACACATACAGCCAAAAAGCTCAACAGCTGCATGGTGGCAGCTTTCCGTGGGCTTTTACCGTTTTGAACCATACGAATTGCATAAATCACAGTAGCAACCAGAAGAGCAACGGGAATCAACAGTAAAAAGTAAATCATCATGATACCTCCAAATTTATTGCGTTATCTTTGTTTATATTTATTTTTCAGACGAAGACGCCAGTTCGCGTGCTGCGCGGAACGGACGACCCTCGCCTTTGAAAAACCGACTGAATATCTCATAGAATTCCAGACGCAGAACTTGAATACCAACCAGCAAACCTTCCATACCCATGACAACCACATTGCCGATCACGACAATCAGAATATAACCGATGCCGGAGGACATTCCTGCCAGGGTAAACACCACCATCATCATACCGGCATGCACCAGAACAAACGCGCCGACACGCAGGAATGACATTGTGTTTGTCACATAACTCAGAACCGTTTCAAAAAGCTCGAAAAAGCTCTGCATGATGAATTCAACAATTTTTTCCGGCTTCCAGTCCGGCTCATGATTCACCAGCTTTACCAGCGGTTCACTGAGGAACAATACAAAAAGTGACGCACAAAGCAAGACAATCAGCACCACCGTTGGAACCACAGAAAGATTCATCAGCATTTGAACGGCAAAAACAAGCACCGACCCATAAAAGATCAGCCCTGCAACACCATTTGCACTAAACAGTGCCGAACCGATATTTTTCTGCTTGAAACAGGAATAAATGTTGATCAGCATTGCAACCACGACCAACGCGCAACCGATGCCGACCGCACTGAAGATGATGGTATTCATGGTGTCTGACGCAGTAACTTCAATTGGCTTTTCTGCAAAACCAAGCACCCGATAAAACGGATCCAGAGCATGTTCAAAGCCAAATACAGAACCGAACACCAGACCAAACACCGCAGCGGAAATTCCGCACGGAATCAGAATTCTTCCAAGCTGCATTTTTTTCAGCCGCCACATCAGATATCCGATGACCGAAAGAATGATTCCCTGCCCAACATCACCAAACATGATGCCGAACAAAACAGTATAGGTGATAGCAACAAGTGGTGTTGGATCCACCTCGTCATAGCTTGGCAAACCATACAAATCCACAAAGAATTCGAACGGCTTGAATACCTTCGGATTTTTTAATTTGACCGGAGGTGAGTTTTGCAGCAGCGTATCCGCCTTTTCCGTGGTATACTCCACACTTGGAATCGGATCGAGCATAGCAAACAGCTCTTTTGTTTCCGTTTCCGGAACCCAACCGGTTAAAATAAAATTATCGGTGTATTGCGCCGCATATTTCTTTGTTTCTGCAATCAGTGAGAGACGTTCCAGTTCTTTTTGCGCATAAAGCGCTTCCTGATATTCTTGCGTAAAATAAGTTTCGATTTCGTTATTGAGCGAGGCAAGCTCTGTTTCCGCTTCCTCCTGCTGTTTTTTTAATTCTTCAATGGCATGCTCCGGTGTTTCCACCGATGCGGGCAGACGAATTCGCTCAAAATAAAGACTGGAAAAAATACGGTCAACCTCGGCAACATTTTCCAGAGGCGCAAAATAAACACCCCAGGAAAACTCCGGCGTTGAGGTTGCGGGGAAAAACAGGACATACGGGTTGTCGTTATAAGCTTTCAGCTTTTCCACGCTCTCCCGCGGGAGTCTTCCGAAACGAACCTTAATATATCTGCATTTTATCATTTCATCAATATCAACATTCAATCCGACAAAATGATCAAGTTCCTCAATGGATTGTGCAATAACTTCTTTTTCCTGTAAAAGAGTCTGCTGGCGACTTCGAAAATCCATCATAGAGTTTGTGTAACGTTCCACAAACTCCATCAAATCTGCGTTTTCAGGCAGAGCTTTGACCGGATTTCCCGAGAGGGTTTTCCCAGCAAGAGAAATTGCTTCCTGTATTCGCTGCAATGCCGGCGCATACGGATTCGGTTCATTCAGCGCAACAAACCCTTTGGTGTCTGAAAAAAAGGAAAGCGCGTTATCTGGATGAAAATCCGCAAGACCTTCACAGATCGACACAACCTGATCCAATACGCTCATTTTGCCGATTATACTGACGGCGCACACTTTTACAACGGACATGGTGTAATCATTCCTTTCTGCCCGGAAGGTTTTGGGCAAGCAGTTACCGGATCAACATTTTTCTGATCCGGGTGGGTTCCAAACCATATCGAATTCCTTCAATAATCGTGGTCAGATTGGCAACTTCCATTTCGCACAGGGAAAGATAAGCCACCATGACGACAGACGGATGCACCGAAAAATGCACTTGATGCGCACAACGGGAATAGCGCAGCTGCAGCAGCGAATGTTCCAGCGAAACCTTTGGCCCCTCCTGTGCAGCAAGCCCTTTGGCATAGACCGTACCTTCCAATTGGTCAAGAACCTCATCGGCGGTTTGAGCCTGCAGCATTTTTGTAAGCCGTTTTTGGGTCAGGTGAAATGAAAATGGCAGAATCTGCGAACGAATGTAATCCGGGCTGGCATGATAAAACTCCTTCATACGCAGGATCCTTGTGATATTCAAAACATCAATCAGTCCCCCGAACAGCTCATGTAAATCTTTTCGTGCCTTTACGGGCGCATGCTTGTCAATAACATCAAACACATCACCATAAAGCCGGCTGTACAGAGCATGTTCAATGGCAGCAAAATCGAGCGTTTCACCGTTTTCAGGGCGGAATGGCGAAAGTAATGCCCGATACGGCGTACCTTCCATTGCGCGCAGAAATTCATCAAAATTATTTGCCTGTGCAACCTTTTGCGTGTCAAAACGCAAGTGCGTGCCGAAGAAAATCGGCAGTGTCAACAGATACTCACGATTACGCTCGGCACTGAGCAGCCGCAGACTGTGCAGAATCTGCTCACTTTCTCCCTTTTCTATGATATAGGAAGAAAGATGCTCACCCACAGAAAGCTCATATCGGCACAATGCAGCGTAATCGTCAAATACCCGGCGGTGAAGCAGTGCTTCCAGATATCCGCGGTGAACCGAAAGCTCATTCACGGTAACCAACTCCGGTGCATAGCGCGTGTTTTTTTTCAAATATCCTGCAATCTCGCCAACACTCCGGCATTTTAACAATGCTTCATAATCGGAATTGAGCAGCCGCTTTCCGTACATTGCTCGTGCCTTGGCAAGGATTACATTGGACGACATGGTGGACATCATGAGAACTATCATCCCTTTCGCGCCGGAAAACTGCCTTACCCAATCGTGCGTTCAAAAAGCTCGTTAACCCACTTTTCACGATTGGCGGCAAATTTTTCATCCAGCTTTTGTGCACGGCGGCTGTATTGCTGCTGAATTTTTTCCCAGTCTGTTTTTGCAGCCGCTTGCTCCGCTTCATTATTCTGTTCCACCTGTGCCTGCGCCTGCACAAAATATTCATCACGCAGCTTCTGCTTTTTCTTTTCAATTGCAGCCGTGGAATTCAACTTGGCACTTTGCGCCTGCTCTGTAATTTGGCGCGCCTGACGATCCATCTCCACAATTCGTTTGATCATATCTTCCATTTCTATGACCATCCCTTTCATCTAAGCGGACATTTGCCGGGGTCTGGCAGTTTTGGCCGGACAATCTACTGATTTTCCAAAGCAATACAGAAGCTTGTCAGATTGACTGACTGCCGAATGATGAAACGCTTATCGTTCGGAAACCGTTTCTAACCCATGATTTAGTATTCCAATATTATATCGCCAAGATTCTTCAAATACAAGATACAAAATTGACATCCACACCAAATTTAATTATTTTAAATTGTTGATATTTTCTATTTATTTGTAAGTGTTCACCAAATTAACCGAACAAAAGTCAACTTTTAATCATCTGATTCAATTTTGCATTGCAGCCTTTTGAAATTTTACGTTATCCATACAGATTCTTTTCAAAATGGCAGATAAAAATCCGCCAAAAGGCTTTTGCCTGATCAGCGGATTTTTCTTACGGAATCAATATGAAACTTCATACTTCTGCATCCTGTTTTTGAGAAAAGCTATATACTTGCAAAAAAGCGAATCAAAATCGGAACCATTGCCGAACAAAGCACCCCGTTAAAGACTGCCATCACCACCACTTCCTCATTGGTATACTTGATCAGCATTGCAAGCGTGGTATCCTCGCTGGTGGCTGCTGCCGGTGCAATTGCAGCATAGCCATTGAGATATCTGGCAATAACAGGAACCAGACAAAAGGTTAAGATTTCTCTCATCAGATTGCTTAAAAAAGCAATCGTGCCCAACTGTGGATTAAACAGCTCACCGATCAGCACACCGGAAAGACTATACCATCCAAGTCCTGAAGCAACTGCCATACCGCCTGCAGTTGGAATACCCAGTAAAAGTCCGGCCAGCGCACCGCCCGCTACCGAGGCCAGAATAATGCCGGTGGGAATAATTAAAATCTTGATGTGATATGCCCGAATGCTGTTGAAAACGGATTTATTCAGCCCAACACTGATTCCAACCGAAAACATTAATGCATAAAGTACGAAATCGGAATGTTCGGTCAAAAACAGAGCAAATCCATCTGCAAATCCCAATCCACCGAATATCACACCTATCACCAGACAAATAATTGCTACTAAAACCATCATCTCTCGTTGTCTCTCCTCTACCGATATGCAAAGCCTGCAAAAAGCAACGGATCACTTCTTCTTTTCCAAAAAAATACGACTGAGCACATAGACCGCCAAAACAGAAAGCACGATTGGGATGACTGCAAACACAAGGCTTTGCCAGCCCAACGAGGCTAAATCTCTCAAAAAATTTTCTCTTCGTCCAAGTGAAACGCCCATGCAAAAAATTAAAAATGCCGTGCAAACCAATTGAATCTTGCTGTTAATTTTTGCATACTTTGGCGGAAACCACTTCATTCCTATTAAAATACCAACCGCCATCAAAGCCAAAATCAGCATAAAGTCCTTCCTTTCGGAGAAAATCAAAACATGCCCTGTTATCTTATCATAATATTTGAATCTTTGCTACTGGTATCATAGGAATTGTCCTTTCACAACACCCTCAATTCAAAATATGCGGCAAAGAAAACTGTGCGCGCAAAAAATTTAATTAATTGCTGCAAATCATTGTAAAATGTTGTATAATATAAAATGCTTATGATTAAAAATGCAAATTTTTCGATCTTTGAAACTGTGAACTTTTCCTTCGCAGTCCGGAAAGTGTCCTGTGCTTACGATCCGGCGGAATGTATGATGTGCATAAAGGGTTCTGCCATTTTGAATCACGAAAGGACTTTCGCCGCATGAAGACGTTGATTGTATATTATTCTTTAACCGGAAAAACAGAGAGGGTTTGCCGCAATTTGCAAAAGAGCTGCTGCGCAGAACGATTGGAACTGCGCCAGACTCACAATTACTCTCTGGCTGGAGCTTATTTCTTTGGGGCAATGCGCGCCCGCAAAGGAGAAAGCGCCTCTCTTCGGCCTGTTGATTTGGATATTACTCCGTTTGATCGCATTATTCTTGCCGGACCCGTGTGGGCAGGTGCACCTGCGCCCGCACTGACCGGTTTTTTGCGATCTTACGATCTTTTTGGAAGGGAAGTCCACGGGCTGCTCGTTTACTCCGGCAATCCGCGCAATGCTTCGGCACGGCTGCGCAGTGAAATTGATCAATCCGGAGCAATCTGCGCATCGGTTACGACCTTCAAATCTACCTTGCACGCTCTTTCACAACTGGAAGACGGCAAAAGTGAACTTTATTTGGATTCGGAAGGTGGTATTGCGCTGCGTCATTGCACTTCTGAACGTTAGTTGTTTTTATCCGCATATTCACAGGGTTTGCACCCTTTAACATAGATAAGGAAAGATAATCATGAACCGTTCCTCTAAAAATATTCGTCCGTTTCCGCCCTATTCCCCCACCGAAACATATACGCCGCAGAAAACCCGCAGCCCAGAAAACCGATGGTTCATCTGGTCAATTGTGTTTGGCGCTGCAGTTTTGCTCGGCAGCACGGTGTTTGGTTTTTTAATGCGTGACGGACGCATCATTCTTCCGTCCGACTCCGTAACACAGCCGGGAAGTCAGCAGACACCCGTTAGTTCCGGCGGAAAGTGTACAATTGAAAGCCTTGAAAAAGATATGAATGATACTTACTTTCACTGCCGAAGTATTTGGGCATTAAAAAAGGTTTTACGCGGAAACGAAGCAGCAGACTATCTTGCTTCACAAATCAAAAATCTTCCTGAACCGGAAAACGGTAAAGAATACTTGGTGCTGCAATTTTCCATTACTCTTCTCAATGCTTCGGGCCGCGGTTCCGTTCAGTTTTCTACCCGATATTTTGATGTGCTGGAGCGCGGCGGAGAAAAATGCACCACATGGGTTGAGCAGGCACCGGAATATTTTCCCTTTGTTTCAATTGATGAATCTGTAGACGGCATTTTAGCGTTGCAGGTTCCAAAAGGCGATACGCCGACAATTGTTTACCAGGCTGCAAAAGACAAATTTTATTACTTTCGTGCGGAATAAAATTTCTGTCATGCGGAATGCTACCACTGGGGATATCCCCATAAGGAGGCGTTTGCATGAAAGAAGATTCTTTGCCGCCCGATTGGTGGACGGAAAACTATAATCCTTTGGCCGCTCTTGGAATGTACCGCATTTTCGACGATGATGATCTGATTCCGGATAGCACCGCATCCGAACTGGAACAAGAAGCCGATCCCTACACGGAAGAAGAGGATCCGCGGTTCCGGTAAAAAATATTTTTAATTTATTTTCAATTTTCACACAATTTCGCCTCTTCTTTTGCATAGAATGAAGAATGCATTCTAAACAGAAAGGAGCGCGAACGTAATGTTGCTTGGTATTTATTCTGCCGACGCCAAGGATTCATCCAAACACAAAGATGAAAAACAGGCACCGGTGCCGCAGGGTGACCTGGATGATTTCATTTTTGTGGATCAGGAAAACCACTGCAGTGAACGCTGAAGTGTTTTGGATAAATCTCTGCGGTCATTCTGACCGTCAAACAAATCTTAGTTTGACACAATAGCAAAGGACAGACGATTTTCAGTCGCCTGTCCTTTGTTCTGTTCACTGGTCTTTTGGACCGCTTGTTTATTTCAAAGTTGCCAGTAAAATATTAATTCCCTGTTTGGCACGCTCTAAAATATCACAGCCCGGTAAGAGCTTTGAAGCAAATCCCTCTTCCCGCAATGCTTGGTTAATCTGATTCAAGGCTTCCGCATTCATTCCTTCCCATCGGAGCATCTCCCTGCCGCTGAACCGATTTAATAATTCCAGCGTGGCAATTCCGTGCTGCTTTAGTGCATCGTAAGCAGCTGTGGGGATCCGGTGTTCCAAAACGCCGATTGCTACCATTCTTGCCGGTTCTTTGGGAGGAAAATTCCTTTCATTATATTGCACTGCATCTTCTTCGCGAATGTTAAACACAGAATCCTCCGCAAAGCAGCCATGAATCC
>CAKXIK010000008.1:0-63045 GCA_934875675.1 uncultured bacterium | reverse complement strand
GAATCCCGCTCAGTGCCCCCGGAATCAATTCCATCGCCATCAGCGCGTCGTAGTTTTCTCCGCTTTCGTTCGTAATACCGAAGACTTCTGCACTCTGAAAACCAAAGCGCGGATAATAATCAGGATGTCCATGAAAAACAATTGCCGGATAACCCAATTTTTTTGCCTTTATAATCGAATGCTTCATTAAAGCGGAACCAATGCCGCAGCTCCAATATTCCGGCAGTACCGAAAGCGGTCCGAACGTAAGCACTGGATGCACCATTCCGATCGCATCGGTAACAGTCGCCTTGGAATACATCACATTCCCGATCCGTTTTCCATCCTGTTCTGCAACGACATCCAGCTCCGGCACAAAGGCAGAACTGTTTCTCAGCAAATGAGCCAGATAATGTTCATTGCAGGTTGGATTAAAATATCCCCAAAAGGCTTCCCGCGTCAATAATTCTACCGCATAAAAATCCTCCGGACACTCCGGGCGAATCGTAATGGATAAATCTGCATTCAGATTTTCCCTCTTTGTCCCCAACATCTGCAATTCCTTGGATATTTTGTTTTGTATGAAATCTGCCACTTCTGACACTCCTTTTGTGTAAAATTGAAACATCACCATTTTTCAGGCTTGCCATTTTTTCGGTTGCTGCGGTTGATTTTTGCAATATTTTTATGCCATTGCTGCTTTTCGCGCAAATATCCGGATTTATCATCCGAAAACTTTGCTTCGCTTTTGAGCCGGCAATAGCTTTCCCATCGTTCGGCAGAAAGCGCACCGCTTTGAATTGCCGCTTTGACTGCACACCCCGGCTCACTCTGGTGACGGCAGTCTGAAAATCGGCACTGACCAAAATACTGTTCCACGTCGGCGAAGCTTTGACCGATTCCGTCCGTGACATCCCACATGCCGAGTTCCCTCATACCTGGAGTATCAATGATCATCACACCGGACGGAAGCATCAGCAGCTGACGGTGTGTGGTTGTATGGCGACCGCGGCTGTCCTCTTCCCGGATTTCACCGGTACTCATGATTTCTTCGCCTGCAAGCGCATTGACAAGACTTGATTTTCCCACGCCGGACGAACCAAGAAAAACAACGGTCTTACCCGGCCTGAGGTATTCCGCTAAAGAGTCAAGCCCCTTTCCTGTTTTTGCACTGACCGCAAAAGCGCCTGCTCCGATTGCAATTTTTTCCGCTTGATGAAGCTGCTCGGTACAATCAGGCACCAGATCTTCTTTTGTGAGGATAACTGCCGGCACTGCACCGGATTGCCACGCAAGCGTCAGATATCGTTCCAGCCGATGCAAATTAAAGTTGCCATTAAGCGATTGCATAATAAAAACGGTATCAAAGTTTGCTGCAACTGCCTGTTCCCCATGACCGGAGGACGAAGGGTCCAGCCGGGAAAAAAATGTTTTGCGCGGCAGGGTTTTCACAATTCTGCTTTCGCCGGAAGATTGCCAGTCCAGCAGAACAAAATCGCCTGTAGTCGGGAACTGCTCACCCCCTACGGTATATTCAGCTGTTTTAAGTCGCGCAAGTCCGCTTCCCCGTTCACACACAAATTCAAAACAGTCACGGTAAGTTGCTGTAATTCTCGCCGGAATCCCCGGTGCATTTTCCGGCATCAGTGCCGGAGTAAATCCGAATTCAAATAAATTCAATCTGTTTTCCTCCAAATAATTAATACGCTTCGTATTTTTTTAATGTTAATTTCATCTTTTGACCATGGCTTCTCTCTTCACTGCAAACTCAGTGTCAATTTTGACTGATCAAAATTGCAGTTGTCTGAAGCGGAAAAGCACAACACTAATTTCTTTTGAAACAGGGAATAAAAATCTTCAGAAAAAACTATCCTCCAAGTTTTTTCTGAATTTGTATACCATTTCTAACCAAAAATCAGCATAAATTTGTCGTTTGCAAAATTATTTTTCAAAATCACATCTCTCCTTTATTCGGCTTTTCCTAAAACGAAGATAAAAATCCCGCAGAAACGAGCTCCGTCAAAGAGCTGCTTCTGCGGGATTTCAGTCAGCGTTTCGTGCTTGTTGCATCCAAAATGGCAACAAAAAAGAGCACGACACCGTGCCCTGTTCAAAAACAGTATTCACGAAAGGTCGTTTTGGGCACAACAAAACAAGGCTGCTTTCGCCAACTATTTTGTTGCGCATGATTCGGTTTTAGGAAAAAGCCACCTCAAAAATTACCGACATCAAAAACACTCCTTTCAAAAGCAAAAATGAATCTGCCGTAACCGGCACTCTATTGGGTTGACAGGCAAATCCCAACCAGTTTGACAGATGATATTTTTAGAATATCCATTTTTTCACCCATTGTCAAGTCTTTCTGCGCGGTGTTTTCACAAGTTTTGCAAACATTTTTCCTAAAAAATGCGGCAAGTTGCTCATTCTGCCGTTTTCCGCTTTTTTCTCCAAAAAGCTCTTTCCGTATTCCGCTGTTTATGATAAAATAAGATTATCTTTACGAACGGCTGCCGGAAATTCTGCTCGCTGCAGATTCGTTCGCCGCCGCGAATACGCCGCTGAAGGGAAGTCTAAGCAAATGACGAATCAAGTGACCCGCATCTTTGTGGAAAAGCGCCCCGGCTTCGACATTGAAGCCCAGCAAATGCTTTCCGATCTGCAGGAAAACCTTGGACTGCGCAGCATTACAAGCCTGCGTCTGTTCAATCGGTATGATCTTTCCGGTCTGAATCAGGAAGAACTGACAAAAGCCAAGAAAATTATCTTTTCTGAACCAAATGCCGATATCATTTATGACGAAGCACTGCCCGCAATGGACGGCTGCAAGAGCTTTGCAACCGAATATCTGCCCGGTCAGTATGATCAGCGCGCCGATTCTGCGGCGCAATGTGCTCAACTGCTGACACAGGGCGAGCGTCCGCAGGTTCTCACTGCAAAGGTGATCTGCCTGTTTGGCGATGTGAGCGATGACGAACTTTCCCGCGTGGAGCACTATGTCATTAATCCGGTGGAATCCCGCCCTGCCTCTGCTCAAAAGCCGGAATCGCTGGAAATGCAGAGCCGCGTACCGGACGACGTTGCCGTTGTAATCGGCTTCACCGCATGGAGCGAAGAAGAGCTGAAGGCATATTTCGATTCGATGGGCTTTGCCATGACGATGGACGACCTGCGCTTTTGCCGCGATTATTTCCGCGATACCGAGCATCGCGACCCGTTTGTAACCGAGCTGCGTGTGATTGACACCTACTGGTCCGATCATTGCCGCCACACCACCTTCCAGACACGCCTGAATCATATTGAAATTGAGCAGGGTGCGCTTTCCGGCACGATTGAAGCTGCCCTCAAGGCATATTATGATGCACGCGACGAGGTTTACGGCGAAACCGATCGCCCTGTCTGCCTGATGGACATGGCGGTAATCGGCATGAAGCTGCTGAAAAAACGCGGCATGATTCCCGATTTGGATGTCAGTGAGGAAATTAATGCCTGTTCCATTCAGGTTCCGGTTGTCATTGACGGCAAAACCGAACAGTGGCTGGTGCAGTTTAAAAACGAAACGCACAACCACCCCACCGAAATCGAACCGTTCGGCGGCGCTGCAACGTGCCTCGGCGGCGCAATCCGGGATCCGCTTTCCGGTCGCTCCTATGTTTATCAGGCGATGCGCGTCACCGGCTCGGGAAATCCGCTGACCAAATTTGAGGATACCCTGCCCGGCAAGCTGCCAAGCAAAAAAATCACCCGCGGTGCTGCACATGGCTACAGCTCCTATGGCAATCAGATTGGACTTGCCACCGGTCAGGTTACCGAATTTTACGACAATGGCTACATGGCAAAGCGCATGGAAATCGGTGCTGTTATCGGTGCTTCTCCCAAGGACAATGTTGTGCGCGGTGTTCCGGCAGAGGGCGATGTGATCGTTCTGCTGGGTGGGCGCACCGGTCGTGACGGCTGCGGCGGCGCAACCGGCTCCTCCAAGGCACACACCGAGCAGTCGATTGAAACCTGCGGTGCCGAGGTGCAGAAGGGTAATCCGCCCACTGAGCGCAAGATTCAGCGTCTGTTCCGCAAAGCTGAGGTTGCGCAGATGATTAAACGCTGCAACGACTTTGGTGCGGGCGGCGTCTGCGTTGCCATCGGCGAGCTTGCCGACGGACTGCGCATTGACCTCGATTGTGTTCCCAAGAAATATGACGGTCTCGATGGCACCGAGCTTGCCATCTCTGAATCCCAGGAGCGTATGGCAGTTGTGCTTGCTCCCGAGGATGTTGACCGCTTTATTACAGAATCCGAAAAAGAGAATCTGGAAGCCAACACGGTCGCGGTTGTTACCAGTGACAATCGTCTGCGCATGACATGGCGCAACAACCGCATTGTTGACCTCAGCCGCGATTTTCTCAATACAAACGGTGTGACGCAAAACGCCGATGCAAAAATCGCCTGCCCCGATCCGGCAGATGATTACCGCACCGCTGTTCCTGCCTGCCTGAACGGAATATCCGGCAAGGACGCATGGAAACAGAATCTTTCCCGTCTGGAGGTCTGCTCTCAGAAGGGGCTTTCCGAGCGGTTTGACTCCAGCATCGGTGCGGCAACCGTTCTGATGCCGTTTGCCGGTACCTATCAGCTGACACCGGAAGAAGCAATGGTTGCAAAGATTCCGCTGGAACACGGCGAAACCGACACCGCAACCGCCATGAGCTTTGGCTTTATTCCGGGAATCAGCCGCTTTTCTCCGATGCACGGTGCTGCATGGGCTGTCACCGAATCGCTGGCACGTCTGGCAGCGGTTGGTGCCGATCCGCTGACGGCACGGCTGACGTTCCAGGAATATTTTGAGCGTCTGCATGACGACCCCTCCCGCTGGGGCAAACCAACGGCTGCGCTCCTCGGTGCATTTTTGGCACAGCGTGAATTTGGTGTTCCCTCCATCGGCGGCAAGGACAGCATGTCCGGCTCCTTTGAGCAGCTGGATGTTCCGCCCACGCTCGTCAGCTTTGCCGTTGCCATGACTACCGCTTCCTCAACGGTATCTGCTGCATTCACCAAGGCAGGACGCAAGGTTTGCTTTGCTGCAATGCCCACAGATGCAAAAACTCTGCTGCCGGATTTTGCCGCTGCAAAGAAGCTTTTTTCCACCGTTGCCGCATTGCAGAAGGAACACAAAATCACTGCCGCTTCGGTTGTACACGAGGGCGGTCTTTCTGCCGCGATTGCAAAAATGTGCTTCGGCAGCCGCATTGGCTTCCGCTTCGATCTGGAAATGGATGCACAGACGCTCTTCGCACCACTTTGCAGCTCTCTGATTCTGGAGGGCGATGTGATTGACGAGCTGAAGGCAGCCGGAATTGACGCGATTGCACTGGGCGAAACCACCGATGATGATACCATCACCGTCAACGGCGAAGCCCTGCCGCTCGAAGAACTTGCGCAGAGCTGGCTTGCAACACTGGAGCCGGTGTTCCCGAATCACGCCAAAAACAAGGCAGTGCTTCGCGACGTGAAGCTTTTTGCACAACACAATGGAATTGCTCCCGCCATCAAAACCGCAAAACCGAAGGTGTTTATCCCCGCTTTCCCGGGAACAAACTGCGAGGTGGATTCCGCACGCGCATTTGAAGCTGCCGGTGCTGAGCCGGAAGTGCTGATTGTGCGCAACCTTTCCTCCGCCGCGATTGAAGAAACCATTGAGGCGATGGTGGAAAAAATCAACCAATCGCAGATCATCATGCTTCCGGGCGGATTTTCCGGCGGTGACGAACCGGACGGCTCGGGCAAATTCATTGCCACCACCCTGCGCAATCCGCGTGTTGCAGATGCTGTGATGCGCCTGCTCAACGAGCGCGACGGTCTGATGCTGGGTATCTGCAACGGTTTCCAGGCATTAATCAAGCTTGGGCTTGTGCCGAACGGAAAAATTACCGAAATCGGCCCGAACGACCCGACGCTGACCTTTAACACCATCGGCCGCCACGTTTCCCGCATGGCATATACGCGCATCACCTCCGTCAAATCCCCGTGGTTTGCCGGCGTGAATGCAGGCGATGTATTTGCCGTTCCGGTATCTCACGGTGAGGGTCGCTTTGTTGCTGATCAGGCCACGA
Organism: uncultured bacterium; assembly: GCA_934875675.1. Taxonomy (GTDB): domain Bacteria; phylum Bacillota; class Clostridia; order Oscillospirales; family Acutalibacteraceae; genus CAKXIK01. The sequence continues at coordinate 56,962 of CAKXIK010000008.1, read as the reverse complement.
TGGAAGCGCTTGCCGCCAATGGACAGATTGCAACGCAGTACTGTTCTCCGGACGGCACCCCCTCGCTTGATATTACATGGAATCCGAACGGCTCTGAATTTGCCATTGAGGGAATTACCAGCCCGGACGGACGCATTCTGGGCAAGATGGGTCATTCCGAGCGCCGCGGTGAAAACCTTTACAAAAACGTCCCCGGCAACAAAGATCAGAAAATCTTTGCTTCCGGCGTTGCCTATTTTAAATAATTTCGGATCATTCCGGGAGGTTTGCTTTTATGAACGAATTCTGGGCGCGTCTTCTTCTTGCCGGCATCGGCATGGTCTGCGGCGCAGTACCATTCATCTTCTCTATTATCAAACGCACCGCGATTTTGGGCACCGTTATTATGGTTTTGTGCGGCACTCTTTCTGCCGCCGGGTTTCCGTATTTTGCTCCTGTTCTGGCTGGTCTTGGCTTTTGGCTTGTTTATTCGGTAAACAAAAAAAAGCAGGAAAAGCAAATGGAGCAAAACAACAAGCTGTACCGTCAAAAGCTTCGCGAACAGAAGGAATCTGGTCGGGAGGCAATGATTGGTACGATTGAGAACCGCCGTACCGCCAACACATCTTGGCCGCCTGTTAATCAGGTTGTAGATTCCAAAGCTTTGCGCGAATTTGAAGAATTGATGAAGCAGGATTCAAAAAATGATTCTGCCGGAAAATAGCTTAAATCGAACACAACAGGAAGTGATATCATGGGTTCTGCATTGAAAAATACAAAGCAGCGCTGCGCCATTATGGCAGCCCTGGAGCAAAGCCCACTTCCGGTTACTGCCGAGGAGCTTGCCGAAAAGGTATGCCGTGCAGTTCCCGGCATTGCGCTTTCCACTGTGTATCGAAACCTTGATCGTCTCTGCGAGGCAAACCAGGTGACCCGCCTTGTTTTTGAGGATGGAATCGCCCGCTATGAAACACCCGGGGCGGTACACGGCCATTATTTGATTTGCACCGGCTGTAATCGAAAAGTACGTATTGAGGAATGTCCGCTTTCGGAGCTTTCTAAAAAACTGGAACGTGAAACCGGTTTCTCTGTTCGCGGTCATAATCTTCAGATTTATGGTCTTTGCCCCGAATGTCGAAAAAATACTGCAAAAAGATAAAATTTCTTTTCGAATTAAAAACCGTTTCAGTCTGCTCTTATGCCGGCTGAAACGGTTTTTTATGGATCAAAATATTACTAATTTGCACAAATGTCTTGCGCTATTTTTATAATTTCATTAGTAACTCACAATTCCAGTCACTATTATTTATTCAGTTTTACATTATCGATATTATTTTATTGTTAAAATTGTAACAAAAAGTGTGTTTTCGGATTGAAATTTTCTGAATTGACAGGCACGTAATTTGGCGGTATAACAGATTCATCAATGATGATACATCTTTGGGTACAACCAAGCAGGAAGGGATTGGTCAACATGGCAAGAACAAAACTGATGAGAGCTCCTCTCAAATACGTTCAGGGAAAAGACAGTCTGCTCTCATTCGGCAAAGAAACAAGTGATCTGGGCAAAAAATTTCTGTTTATCTGTTCTAACAGCGGTTTTAAAAGCTGCAACGAAAAACTGGAAAAAAGTTTTTCCGGCATGGAATCCACTCGCCGTTATGAAATTTTTGGCGGAGTAAGCTCCGTGGGTGAAATTGAAAAAATGCGTGCCATTGTCCGTCAGGATGGCATTGACGTTGTCGTTGGTGTAGGCGGCGGTTCTGCAATCGATACTGCGAAAGCAACTGCTTATTATGAGGGCAAACCGGTCGCGATTGTTCCTACCGTCTGTGCAACGGATGCACCCTGCACCGGGCTTTCCGTTATTTACAATGACGATCACACCTTTAACAGCTATCTGTTTTACCCCAAGAATCCGGAATGCGTAGTAGTGGATACGGCTGTGATTGCCGCCTCCCCGGTTCGTTTTCTTGTATCTGGCATGGGCGATGCACTGGGAACTTATTTTGAAGCCAGAGTCTGCGCCGCTAACGATTCCCCCAGCCTGGAAAACGGCGGAGTAACCCGTTCTGCCATGGCGCTTTGCGAGCTTTGCTACAAAACATTACGTGAATACGGTCTTCAGGCAAAACTTGCCTGTGAAAAAAAGCTTGTTACTCCTGCTTTGGAAGCGATTGTGGAAGCAAACACTTACCTTTCCGGTGTCGGTGCCGATAACGGCGGTTTGGCTGTTTCTCATTCTGTTTACAATGGTTTGACTGCACTTGACGAATTGACCGCCATGCACGGTGAATGCGTTGCGTTCGGCACCATTGCACAGTTGGTTTTGGAGGCTGCTCCCAAGGCTGAACTGCTGGAAGTTATGGATTTCTGCCACGAAGTCGGACTGCCTGTCACACTGGCTCAAATGGGAATTACCGATACCTCCCGTGTGATGATTGCTGCAGAAAAAGCATGTGCGGAAGGCGAAACCATCCACAATATGCCCGGCGACGTAACACCGGAACAATTGTTTGATGCCATGCTTGCTGCTGACCAGCTTGGTCACAAATATTTCGATTGATTTTTAAATCAAAAAGGCACCTGCCGCATAAACGAGCTGATTGCTTCGTTCATTGCGGCAGGTGCCTTTTATTTTGCAACTTCAATTAAACCTCTTTTTGCGGAACCACGTTTTTCTTTTCCGCACGGTGATTCCAAAATGTGATCTTTTTGGGGGTAGCAGCCGGTATAATCCCCGCCCTGACCGCCAATGGAATCATCGCCTGTAAAACCACGATCATCAATATGATCTCAATCGGCAGAAGAATTGCATTTTTTGCAATACTCTTCACCAGGAAGTAGTAATATCCCTTGCCATAAAGCATTGAACTCCAAAGGCAGCCTAAGCCGATATTGAGGAACACGTTTACCACACCACGGCAAAGAACAATGCGCAGCACACTGATCCGTGTCCGGTACAGAAAAAGCGCATACACCAGCGCACCCAGCATTTCACTGATAGTATAGCCGATAAAAAACGCTCCATCCGGATGCAGCAAGTACCCGAGTATATCGCCGACAAAACCCGAAATCAACCCCAGAATGGGGCCATAAATCATGGCGCCGGCAGACGAGATTAAAAAGCTGAACATAATGTTCAAATTATCCGCAACCGGAATTCGAACCGTGCTGACTGCAACGCGCAGTGCAACAAACAGTGCTGCAAGCACCAAAGACGGCAGGTGATGCAGCTGGCGGGCAGATGTTTTCCAATAATCTGCGGAAAACGGAGAACGGTATAACACATTTTCAATCTGCATAAAAAAACTCCTTTCATGCAGCGGCGCACATGCTAACGCCGGCGGAACGATTCCACCCTGTGGCTACACAAAAGGAGCATATTTCCTGTATGTAGCAGCGGGATGCGACTTTTGCACCGCAAGATTTCTCTTTTCGTTCACCCGACAACTCCCCGTTCGGATGACACTTAACGCGCAAAAATCTACTCTGACTATATGAACAAAAACGGGCGCGGCATTCCCGGAAATCAAACCGCATTATTATTGTATCAAATTTTGTTAAAAAATCAAGCACTAAAATTCAATTAGTTTTCATCCTCACGGCGCGGAACGGTAAGCCTCTTGACACGCATGGAACGTTTGGAAATGGACGTGATGGGGGTTGGTTCCGACTTTTTGTGTCTTTTTCTCGATATTTCCTCCACTTCATCGGGCAGCTGAATCTCAGGCATCAGTTCGTCGGAAATGATCTGCAGCATTTCTGTGAACTTTCTCAACTCACGCGATTTAAAGCGCTTTCCCATTCGTTCCGAAATTACATGCAAGTATTGATCGTTACCGTCATAATATTCATGATACTTCTGCGTTGCAAGCAAATGATATTCCCGTTTATCCCGCTGAGACTGCCGCTTTTCAACAAAACCCTTGCGAATCAGGCTGTTGACCTTATATGCTGCGTTTGACGGCGAAATTTTCATAAAGGTCGCAAACTCATTGATTGTCGGGCTGACAAGCGCATCGATGGTTTCCATACAAAAAGCCTCCACCGTTGTCAGGCTTGCTTCGCGGTCTTCCAGTCTTGTAAAAACATTTTGGTAAAATTCAAGCTTAAATTTTGTATATATACGCGAAAAAACACTTTCCAGCATGGCAACTCCCCCGCTTTTCTTCAGTAACAGTATACCTTTTTCGCGCCTGAACGTCAACCCGCTTTTGCCGCCGAAAACGGAAAAAGCCGCTTCAAAACCCTACGGCTTTGGAGCGGCAGTTTTTATGTGTTCAGCAATTGTTTATTCGTACACAAGATCAGAAATCATGGAATCGGACAGATTTTCGGAATTGTACCACTTTGCACCGGTGTCAATAATTGCGCTTTCGGCTTTTTCACCCTTGAGAGCCTTTGCAGCAAGCTCCACCGCCTTGTAGCCGATCTGATACGGATCTTGCGTCACAGAGCCATAGAACCAGCCATTTTGCACTGCAGTGCGCTGTGTTTTACCAGCATCAAAGCCAATTGCGATAATGTCCTTGAATTTGCCGTCCTTCTGGTCAAATTCTTTTCCATCATTGGAAGCAGCAAGGATACCGCCGGCAGCATTTTCATTCGAACCGTAAATGGCGACCGGATTCTGCGCCAGGAGTGCTTCCGCACCGGTTTTCTGATCTGCAGTTGCAGTCGTTGCCGGAACATTGACATTAATAATCACCTTTGCATCTGCAGCGTCTTTTGCATACTTATCATGACCGATAACCTTCACATTGTCCTTACCCACCAGTTCGACCAGTTTATCAATAAAGCCGGAAGTGCGGGAGATGATGGATTCCGAGGTTGCATCCTGAGAGAGAACGCCAACGGTAATTGGCGCATCTTTCGTTGCCTTTTCCAGTGCAGCCTTAAAGCGCTCGTTTTCAAACAGCTTTTGAGCAGCAATTGCTGCGGCAGCGGCATTATCCGTGGATGCGGTTGCGTAAATCGAGCCTTCCGGTGCATTCGGAACACCGGAGTCAAAGCCGACGACCGGGATTCCGGCATCCTTGAGGGATTGCAGTTGCTCTTTCACCGATTCTGTATCGAGTGCTGCCAGGCAAACTGCAGCGGGCTTTTTGGCAATTGCAGACTTCAGCATATCAACCTGAACCTGGATATCGGATTCGGTAGGCGGTCCGTCAAAGGTGATTTCAACACCATAATCGGCAGCAGCCTGTTCTGCACCTTTTTTTACCACCTGCCAGAATTGATGCTGGAATCCCTTGGAAACAATTGCGACATATGGCTTTTCGCCGGACACGGAATCTGTTTTGGAATTGGTGCCGCCCGTTGAACCGGTGTTTCCGTTGCTGCAGGCGAGCAACGATGTGGACATGAGCGCCGCCATTGCGAGAGCAAGAATCTTTTTCATGGGTAACATCCTCCTGATTATTGTATTATTTTTGACGGCCGGCAACCTTGCCCGCCGGAAGAAACAAATAAAACGCTTATTTTTTGACACTGGCTGCACGCTTATTGCGGTAAATATCCAGCAGTACCGCAAGGATAACAACAAGACCTGTAAAGAACGTCTGGAAATGCCCCTGCAATCCCATGGACATCAACCCGGTTTTGAGCACGCTCATCAGGAATGCGCCAATCAAGGTGCCACTCATGGTACCAACTCCGCCTGCCATCGAGGTTCCGCCAATAATAACGGCTGCGATTGCATTCATTTCCTGTCCGTTGCCGGTTCCTGGAATGATGGAGGTGTAGGTTGCGGCGTAAACAATGGCTGCAAAACCGCAGAACATACCGCAAACTGCATAGACAAGAATCTTCCATTTTTTTGTATTCACACCCGAAAGGCGAGCCGCCTCTTCGTTGGAGCCAAGCGCATAGGTGTAACGACCAAATCGTGTTTTATTCAGCAGAATAATTGCTACAACAAACAGTACCAGCATAAAAATGATGCCGGTCGGGAATCCCGTTCCCGTTTTGTAAAAGACTGCTTTGTAGGCACCGTCGGCGTCAAATCCCGAAGGATAGCGCATCGTTTGCACTTTGGTCACGATCGAACCAATTCCCTGCGTCATCATCATCATGCCCAGCGTTGCGATAAACGGAGGCAGATTTAGCTTTGCAATTAAAATACCGTTGACCAGACCAACCAACGTTGCAATGATGACCACCAGCACCAAACAAATCCAGATATTGATTCCGAGTGTGTAAAAATAGCCGCCGAGCAGAGCACTCATCATCATATTGGTACCGATTGAAAGATCGATTCCGCCGGTAATGATAACAAAAGTGATACCGAACGCCATCAGCCCGATGTAATAAGTACTATCCAGAATACTGACCAGCGTATCCTTGGAGAAAAAGTTTTTGCCGAATACTGCAAAGAAAATATACAGAATTATCAGTGCAGCGGGTGCAAGCAACCGCTGCAAATTAAGTTTTTTATTCATTGATAATCATTCCTTTCACCGAATCGGGAATTTTATTGGCATCCGCCGCGTTGGGTTGCATATTTCATAATGGTTTCCTGTGAGGCATCCTGAATATCCAAAATCTTGGTCAGACGGCCTTCACACATACAGGCAACACGGTCGCTCATCCGGAGCACCTCCTGCAGTTCGGAGCTGATCATAATGATCGATTTTCCCTCTTCAGCCAGCTCTGTCATCAACTTGTAGATTTCACTCTTTGCGCCGACATCAATTCCTCGTGTCGGTTCATCAAAAATCAATACGTCACAGTCGCGTACCAGCCATTTTGCAATAATCACCTTTTGCTGATTTCCTCCGGAGAGATTGCGGATCAACTGTGCCGTAGACGGCGTTTTGATGTTGATGCGCTCAATATACCGCTGCGTCGTCTCGTTGATTTTTTTGTCATTGATAAAGCCCTTGCTGCAAAAGCTCTTCATGTCCGCGAGAATTGTATTTGCCGAAACGGAAAGCCCTGTAGCAAGCCCGTATCTCCGACGATCTTCCGAGAGATACCCGATTCCTGCCTGAACGGCATCGGTCGGGGTTTTGATCTTGATTTCCTTTCCATTGCGCAGAATCGTTCCGCCCGTCATGGGGTCTGCACCGAAAATCAAGCGTGCGGTTTCGGTTCTTCCGGCACCCATCAGCCCTGCAAAGCCGAGAATCTCTCCCTTGTGCAGCTGAAACGACACATTCTTAACCTCCGGCGAGGAAAGATTTTTCACTTCCAATACGACCGGCGCATCCTCTGCAACCGCGGAACAGGTTTTTGGCTCTTCATAGATGGTTCTGCCAACCATCGCCTGAATAATTTCGTCGAGCGAGGTTTCCGGTGTGTTCAGCGTCTTGATGTATTCTCCGTCGCGCATGACAGTAATGCGATCTGTAATTTCCATAATCTCATCCATCCGGTGAGAAATGTAAACCATGGTAACGCCCTTTTCCTTGAGATGCCGCATGGTTGCAAACAACTCATTAACCTCGGTTTCAGTTAAGGCGGCAGTTGGTTCATCCAAAATCAATACCGAGGAATCATATGAAATTGCTTTGGAAATTTCCACCATCTGCTGCTTGCCAACCGTCAGCTTGCCAACCTTGTCGGTCGGTTTAATCGTGAGCCGCAGCTGATCGAACAGCTTTTGCGTTTCGTCATTAATTTCCTTGTCGTTCAGGAAAAAGCCCTTGCTCTCCCGCCCGATGAAAATGTTTTGCGCCGCCGTCAAATGGTTCATCAAATTCAGTTCCTGATGCACAATAGAAATTCCTGCCGTCTGTGCCTCTTTTGGATTTTTGAACTGAACCTGCTCACCGTTGTAAGTGACGGTACCTTCGTCCGGTTGAAAAATGCCTGTAAGAACCTTCATCATGGTTGATTTTCCTGCGCCATTTTCACCAACAAGGGCATGAATCTCTCCTCGGTTAAGTTCCAGATGACATTTTTTCAGTGCTTGCACGCCCTGAAACCGTTTGTCAATGCCTTCCATCTTTAAAATCACAGGAGTCTGCGATACGGAAGTCTGGTTCACAAAATCACCTCTGTCCTTTTAAAAAGCGGCCAATTAGGATTACGAAACCGTTTCGGCCGACACCGAAAGCCCAAATTTGTGATATATTTCAGTGCCGCCACAATGCAGATACATCTTATTTTTTTGCCGCCTCTGTTTTTCTGTGATTTCATTATATCGTATGATGAATCAATTGCCTATTGAATATTTTCTGTAAAAAGGTTAAAATTCAACTGTCTTTTTTGTAAGTTTTCAAAAATGAGATAGAACAATCTACAATTTTTTTATTATTTTTGAAAGTATATAGGATACTTTTTTGTTTTGTGCTATACTGGGTAAAACAGTAATTTCTTGTGCAAAGGAGTGGCTTTCCATGTATAAAATGATGCTTGTCGAGGACGAGCCTATGGTTTTAGATGCCATGACAAATACCATAGACTGGAAATCTTTAGGTTTTCATCCACCCGTTTCTTGTGCACACGGCCAGCAGGCAATTGATCGGATTGAACAGGGATTTTTGCCCGACGCCGTAATTACTGATATCAACATGCCTTTTGTGGACGGCATCGGACTGGCGGAATATCTTGCAGATCATGCACCGGGCGCACTGGTGGTCATCCTCACCGGATATGACGATTTTGCCTATGCACACAAGGCAATCAAGCTCAAGGTTTTTGATTACGTTCTCAAACCGATTACACCGGCAAATTTGCGCCAGCTTGGCGGAAAACTGCGTGAGGTTCTGGATGAGCGACGCATTAAGGAACTTGACAAAGCAGATTTGCTCGCTTGTGACCGGTTCTTTTCCAATTTGCTGACCACACAGCTGGATGCGGGAACAGTGGAGGAAAATTTGCGGGTTCACCAGATTCACGCAACCGGAAATTACTGGACGGTGATGGCAGCGGATTTAAATTTGCAGCCTGCTGTAACGGCAGAGCAAAGCCGCAACCATGAACTGCTGCGCTACGGGCTTGAAAATATTGCCGCAGAACTGGCGCTTAAACATTCCGAAACCGTGCGCTGTCTGCCGGTTCGGGATACCTTCTGCATCATTCTCAACGGCGAAAGTGCGCGGGCTCTTGGGCTCGCTTCGGCAGCCCTGTCTGCAGAGATTTCGGAGGCATGCCGCAAGCTGGATACAGAGGCAACCTGTGGAATCGGAGGCACCGTTGATTCCACGCTGCTGCTGCACAACTCCTATCTACAAGCCGTTCTGGCGTTGCATTATCGCTTTTTTTACGGCTCCATTCCCTGCATTCGATTTGAAGATGTTGCGGCTCGGCCCGCCGACGGAATTGATATCGATACCCTTCAAAAGGAGTTCGCACAAGCCGTGCGGAGTGGAAAACGCAGCGAGGTGTATGCGGTTTCTGATCGCCTGTTTCAAAAATTGATGCAGTGCCGCGTTCCCTATGATCAGTGCCTGCGCATTGCGCAAAGGCTGGTGTTGCAGCTGATTGATCTGATGGGTGAATTTCTTTCGCGCGAAAATCTGGAAAAGCTGCGGTCTGCATGGGAAAATGCGAATTTTTATCAGGTTTCTTCCCTGCCCGAGCTACACAAAATGTTTTCTGCACTGTGTGACACTGCACTGGATGATTTTGAGCTTGCCAGTGCCGATGATGCCGCTCTTCGCGTCCGAAAAGCACAGGCATATATTCATGCACATTACAATGATGAAACGCTTTCGTTAAACACCATCAAGGAGGAATTTTCCATCAGCATCAGCTATTTTTCCGCTATTTTTAAAGCAGGAACAGGAAGCACATTTGTGGAATATTTAACGCAGGTGCGCATCGACAAGGCAAAGCAGCTGCTGCGGGCAACGGAGCAGCGCACCGCAGAAATTGCGGAAGCGGTGGGTTTTGCGGATCCGCATTATTTTTCTATTACCTTTAAACGGATCATCGGCATGACCCCGCGTGAATACCGCATTCAAAGCCGCGAAGTTCCTTTGGCAGAAGGGCAGGCGCAACTGTGAACGCTATCTGGAAAAAAAAGCTGAATCGTCGCTTTTTCAGCATCGGGACCAGTATTCTGCTCTATTTTGTTCTGCTGATCTCCCTTGTTATTCTTTTGGTTTCAATTCTCTCCTACTCTTTTTCCATTAAGAATTCCGAGGGTCTCTCGATTAATTACACCCAAAATCTGATTTCCGAAATCAATGCCGGTATCGACTCCTACATTGATAACATCAAGAGCATGTCCGCTGTTGTGTGCAATAACAAAGATGTGCAGGCGGTACTTCAGCTTTACGACTCTTGCCGTGGCGGCAAACTTTCTGAGGACGAAAAGCAAAATCTGCAATCTTTACGGGAAGCGGCTGCACAACATATGAATATCGTAGCCGGGACTCGCAGCGAAATTACAAATATTGCAGTCATCTCCAAATATCATGACGTCTTATTCAGCGATTTGAAAAAACAGGCCAATCCAGACTCTCAGTACAATCTGACTGACTGGTTTTTGAAGCCGCTTTCTTATAAGGACAATATCCTCGTTTCACCGCCGCATGTGCAGAACCTTGTCAACGGAGAATACCGGTGGGTAATCTCCGTTTCCCGGGCGGTAATTGACCGAAGCACAGGTCAGGTAACCGGCGTGATGGTAATAGATTTGAACTTTTATGCAATTGGCGAAATCTGCGAAAAAGCGCAGCTTGGCAAAAACGGTTATACCTACATTATCGACCGTGATGGCAATTTGATTTATCATCCGCAGCAGCAGTTAATTTACTCCGGCATCAAAGTAGACCCCTTGGAAGACATTCTTAAAATGGATTCTGCGGTACTGCGCACAACCGAAAACAAAATCTACACCAAAACCACCTCTGAATTGACCGGCTGGACTACAGTAGGTGTCATCAATGGCAGCGAGTTGATTCATGACCGCACACAGATGATTAATTTTTACTTCACACTGGGGGGAATTAGTCTGCTGCTTGCAAGCGCCGCGGCAGTACTCATCTCAAAATCTATCACCAAGCCGGTTAAGCAATTGGAGAACACCATGCACCGCGTAGAAGATGGCGACCTTAATGTGCAGGCAAATACACAAATCAACAATGAAATCGGTCATCTGGGAAAAACCTTTAACACAATGATTGCCCGAATCGGCGGGTTGATGGAGGAAACGGTCGCCAACGAACAGGCGAAACGCACCAGTGAAATCCGGGCGCTGCAAGCGCAGATTAACCCGCATTTTCTTTACAATACGTTGGATACAATCATCTGGCTGGCAGCAGGAGGAAAAAATGAAGAAGTCACCGAAGTGACCGCTGCTCTGGCAAAGTTGTTCCGCACTAGTATCAGCCGCGGCGAAACCTATGTGACGCTGCGCAATGAGATTGAGAACATCCAAAGCTATCTGACCATTCAAATGTTCCGCTACGGCGACAAGCTCAAATACACGATGGAAGTGGACGAAAAATTTCTTGATTTTACGGTTCCAAAGCTGATTTTACAGCCGATTGTGGAAAATGCGCTCTATCACGGAATCAAACCGAGCCCGCAGGATGGTGTCATCCGCATCGGCGCACTGGAAAAAGACGGGACCTTAATTCTGACGGTAAGCGATAACGGCGTTGGAATGAATGAAGAACAGCTCAAAAAGATGTTTTCCGTTGACGAAAACAGTCACCGCGGTATTGGTGTGACGAACGTACACAACCGCATTCAGCTTTGTTACGGAGAGACCTACGGTCTGTTTTACTTCAGCGTTCCCGGAACCGGAACTCGTGTGGAAATCCGTTTACCGGTCGTGCGGAATGATGAGGGGGAAGGAGGCGAAAAAAACGATGCGTAAGCTTCATTATTTCGTGCTTTTGGGCTGTATTTCACTTTGTGTTCTTTTATTTTCTGCCTTTTGGTGGAATGAGAGCAATAAGAGCAACACTTCTCCTTCTCGGCAACCCTATCAAATTCAAGTGATTCTAAAAGCGTATCATCAGCCTCCCACGTTTTGGCGCGTTGTAAGTCAGGGAATCGATGCAGCAGAGACAGAATTCGGTGTCAATTGTGAAATCAATGCACCGGATTCCGAAAGTGATCTGGAACGACAGATTGAACTGGTGCGCGAGGCAATTGCCAAAAAGCCGGATGCAATTATACTTGCCGCATGTGATTATGAAAAAATGACCCCCGTGTGCAAAGAAGCAACCGATGCCGGCATTTTGCTTGTTACACTGGACAGTGACGTTAATTTTGATGGGCGCCGTGCATTTGTTGGTACTGATAACTATGAAATGGGCAAGAAGCTTGCCGGTTTGCTGCAAGAAGAAGCCGGCAGTGAAAATGCTTTCGGCGTTATTTCACACGTTGAAGGAACCTCTACCGCCGCACAGCGGCTGGACGGATTGCTGGACAACACACCGAATGCCTCCTCCCGCATGGCTGCCCTTTCTTATTGCAACGGATTCGAGGTATATGCTAAGCAGCTTACCATCCGTATGCTGCAGGAACATCCTGAAATCAAATGCATGGTCGGGCTGAATGAAAGCTCTGCACTGGGGATTGCTGCTGCTTTGAATGAACTTGGGCTTGCCGACCAAATTCCTCTGGTTGTGTGCGACAGCTCCGAGAAACAGATTCAATTTCTGGAAAATGGAACCATCCGCGCATGCGTGGTGCAAAATCCCTTCAGCATGGGATATCTCAGTGTTGCAAACACGGTAAAACTGCTCAACCGCCAATCTGTGGATGCCATCACTTATACGGACAGTGTGGTGGTACACCGGGATTATTTGATGAATGCCGAAATTCAACAGTTGATTATTCCCTTCCGGCTTGATAACCAATCGTTTGATTCAGGAAGTTCTCCCGCTGATTCTCCGGAATCTAACTGACCGAAACACGCCTTTGGCAACTGATAAAAAGCTTCAAAAGCGGATAAATCATCGTTTTTCAATTGAGCCTGCGATCAGAACAGCGGACAAATACGCAGAGATGATTCTCGTATTTGTCCGCTGTTTGATTTTACTTTCGGAATTTGCTATAGTAGTACCAATATTAATTTTTATTGAAACGGTAGATAAAATTTTCGGAAACCGCAAAACGCATGCTTCTGCAGATTTTATAGCACTTTACATTTTTCACTGCCGCGTTATAAAGAAAGGGACAATGTTATGAAAATCAATGATTCTGTCAAAGACAGTTGGAATGCCTGCTCGGATGACTATTTTGCCATGGAATACGGCAGCCCCGAAACGCTGAATCTGCTCAAATCAGACCCTACCCGTGTTTTTCCGCGGGAGGTGTGGAGGTGCATCGATGCCAATTTTCCGGATCTGCACGGCAAAAAGGTTTGCGTACCGTCAAGCGGCGACAATCTGGCGGCATTTGCGTTTTTTTTGCTTGGCGCAGACGTCACCTCCTGCGATATTGCAGAACGGCAGCTGCAAAATGCAAAAAAAATCGCAGAACAGGAAGGTTGGAATCTCACCTTTCATGTCTGCGATTCTATGGAGCTGAATGGATTACCAAACAGCAGTTTTGATTTGGTCTATACCTCCAACGGAGTTCATACCTGGATTTGCGACCTGCCGACCATGCACCGTCAGTTTTGCCGGGTGCTCAAGGACAACGGCTGTTACATTTTCTTTGAAACCCATCCGTTCAACCGTCCGTTTGATGATGAAACCAATCAGCTTCGAATCAAAAAGCGCTACGATGACACGCGCGATAACGACTGGCGCGTTCAGGACTTTGTCAATTCTCTGATTGGAAGCGGCTTCACCATCACACACATGGACGAGCTTTTTGCCAACCGCAGCACCCTGGGCGCGACGTGGTGGCAACCGGAGGAATGGGACGAAAAATCGGATTGGAACAAAAATCCTTATGCCGCTCTGCCGCAATGGATTTCGTTCTGCGCCGCAAAAAGGAGCGTACAACTTCCCACTCAAAGAACCTGAACTTCGTGTTATGCCATATGTGCAAGCATTTCAGTGGTCACTTCGTAAAGAGGGGCTACGCCGGAAGTGACACGCTCGTATTCCTGCAGCATAAACAGCGACATACGCTGCACTTCATCTCCCTTGCTGCCCGCAATATGAGGAGTCAGCAGCACGTTTGGCATGGAATAGAACGGATGACCTTTTTCGGGCGGTTCGGGGAAGGTGACATCGAGCAGGGCAGTTGCGTCAGGCTTTTCCTGCAGCGCACGCACCAGATCCGCCTCCACCACCTGCGCACCGCGCCCTGTGTTGATAAAGGTTGCGGTATCCTTCATGCGGGAAAAGCAGCGATCATAGTTCAGCATTCCGACCGTCTGCTCATTGTTCGCAAGGTGATTGGAAATCGTCTGACATTCTGCAAAAATTTTCTCCAGCGAGGCTTTTGTCACGCCAAGCTGTGCGGCGCGCTCATCAGAAAGGAATGGGTCAAAAACAAGCGTTTCAAGATGATAGTTTTTCATCATGTTGATGACAAGCGTACCAATCTGCCCCGCTCCCAGAATACCGATTTTGCAGCCATAATTGCCGGGAAAACGATGAGCATACGGATAAGAAAGTTCTGTATCACCCTTGCTGTGATACTTTGCCGCCTGAAAATATCCAGTGTTTGCCAGAACAATCTGAGCCAATGTAAACTCTGCCACTGGAACCGCATTGGCAGCCCATGCGCTGAACACCCGCACACCACATTCCAAAAACGGCCGTGCAAAATACTGAACCGAACCTGCCGCGTAATATACTGCCTTGAGATTTGGCAGATACTCGCGGATTTCTTCCTTCGTAAATTCCACCATTCCCCAAGTGGAGAAAATGAGTTCTGCCTCCTGCATTTGCTTCGTATAATTTTTCCAGTTTTCTGCATTGATTACAAACGAGGAATCCAACCCTGCACACTGTTCCAGCTGTTTTAATGTGTCAGACGGATAAACCTGCCAAATTACATCTGCGCCTACAAGGATACTCTTCATCAAGCTCACTCCTGTTCATTTGTTTTTAAAAAAAATTTTTATTCGGCATTTGTCCACTCAAGAAGGGTTGCTGCCGTTTCTTTAAGCGTTTCCAATCTGTCGTCGTGCATAAATTCAAGCAGCAACGCATGACTGCCGCCTGTCGAAGCAAAAATATTCAGGTATTCTTTCCAGCGCTCCTGATGCCTGCTCAACGGATAACGCTCCAGCACTCCGTTCACCATATCCCACGAAAAAACGTGCAGATTGGTCGTATCCGGTGCAAGTGCTTTTGCTGCAAGCAAATTATATGCAAAGGAGCAGTTCTGGTTCGGCTGCCAATACATCGTCAAGCCTTCACAATCCACCAGCTGCAAAAAGCGCAGCGATGCCTCATAATCATCTGTCAGCGTATAGGGGTGACATTCGAGGGAAATCTTAACTCCCTGCTCCAAAGCCATCCTTGCAAGCAACCGCGCCTCATTTGCCAATGCATCCCACTCCGCTTCACTAAGCTGTGCGCTGTCCTTGTTCCCCGCCCAAATGCGGATTACCGGTGCACCGAGCCATATTGCGGTTTGCAGATACGGTGCAAAGTCCGCTTGCGGATTGGTTGACTTACCCAGCTCATAATAGCTGCCGTAGGCTGCCGTGCGCAGTCCGTTTTGCTCCATCAGCTCGCGGACAGCGGCTGTCCTTTGCTCATTTCCCGGCAAAACGTGCACATCGCTGCCCCATTCAATTTCCTGCAAGCCGGCTTCCCGCACTGCTGCAACAATTTCCTCCACCGTATTCTGACGAAACGAGATTGACACTAATCCTGTCCGAAACATTTGTGTCCCTCCTTAATAAACGTTTCCGTCTTCGCGGAATCTGCGCCACACATTTTCAAAAAATCCGCCGCCCTCCGGCAAGGGTCTCACCGGGCGGACACTGCTTTTGCATTGCGGCTGCGCAAAAACAACCTCTTGCACAAGGCTGTCCAGCTCTCCGCCATCCGGCTCAAAACAGAATTGCTCCAAACCCTGCGGTGCAATGCCAGTGGCAGAACGATAAATCGCAGAACCACGCGATTTTCCGCCCCTTGCGGCATAATCCTGCATGGCGGAGAGATACATGATTTGAGAAATCAGGATATCCCGCAGACGATACGTGTTTGCAAGACCGCCGGAGCTGGAGACGCGGATTTTTTCCCGCAGATTCGCCAACAGCCTGCGGTTTTTCTCAATCACCTCTGCAAAGCCCTCCGGATCACGGATAGCACCGCCTACCCGGCTCATTTCTGCCTGTGTGCTGCGCAGAATGGTACCCACATTTTCCTTCTCGCCATATACCGCGCGGCAAAAATCAATATTTTCCCGCATAACCGGTTCGCTCACGGCGGCAAACTCTTCGCTGGAGCAAAGGGCCGCATCATTGTGATGTGCAATATATTCTGCAGCACGGGTTGAACCGACCTGCCCTGCATTGAGCGCACTGCCGCCCGGACGATAAACGCCGTGGCTGCCAACTGCTTCTCCTGCTGCAAACAAGCCGGGAACCTCCGTCTGCCACCAGAGATCTGCCGACACACCGCCGTTGTTATGCTGTGCGCAAAGTGCGATTTCCAACCGTTCGGTTTCCAGATCGACACCCTTGGAACGATAAAGTGCAACCGCCGGCTCGTTCATGTGGAACAGGCGTTCAATCGGCGTACCGAAGCATGCCTCGGCATTGCGCAGATATTCCTCCGCCTCGGCGGTAAGCTGCTCAAACGGCAACTCCTTCAGTCCATACGGATTGCGGCGGAAATCGAGGAAAACCTTTCTGCCAAGCACAACCGTTTCGCGGTAAACCAACAAATCAACCACCGAAGAGCCGTTTTGGGCTTTACGGCTGTCGAACGGCCATTCGTAGCCCTTTTTGAACACCGCAGAAAGGCAGCTTCCCAAATCGGGATAATACTCCGTCAAAAACTCATGCTCCGTGCCATCCGGATCTACTGAAACGAAGGTGGGAAGCACCTGCATATAGGTACCGGACACATTCCATCGGGGTGCTTTGGAGGCAAGCCCATACTGCCATTCGGTCAGGTTTTTGCCCTTGACCCCTGCTTCAAACATCACACCGCTGCTGCCAAAATGACCGCAGGGATACACCGTATCGGCATAAATTCCCGCAGGACCACCGGTGGCAAAAATCACATTGCTGCAGCGCAGCAGCACAAAACGCTCGGTTTCCTTCTTGCAGCCGTTCAGGTTCAGCGCAAGCAGACCACAAACCCTTTCGCCCGCTTTGAGAACCTTGATGACAAGCATACGATCCAGCACCGGAATTTTTTTCTCTTCCACTGCATTCTGCAAGCATTCTGTCATCAGCTTGGAGGTCAGCGGTCCGGCGGAGGTGGCTCTGGTGCGCGGGTCGTGGTCGGTTTTGTAGCCCACATATTCGCCGAAGCGGTTCACCGGAAACGGCACGCCCAGCTCTGAAAGATGCAGGAAGCAGCGCACTGAAAGCGCAGCCTCCGCATAGGCAATGTCGCCATCCACACATTTGCCCGCAAAAAGATCCTCTGCCATTGCATGGGGAGAATCGGGGCAGTCGCCGCTCAGGCTGAGCTTGTAATAGGTTTGCTTATCCGAGCCTGTGTTGCGCGAGGTTCCGGCTGTGACGCCCTCGGTTATGATTGCAATATCCTCAACGCCGCAGTCAGCCAGGCGCAATGCTGCATTATAGCCTGCCGCTCCGGTGCCGACCACAACCGTATTCAGTGTTGCGAGCGGGATTTTCAGCCCGTCTATTTCAAAAACATCCCATTTCATTTGCGTTGCACCCTTTCTGCCGGTTTTTACAGCTTGCGGATATGCATACCGCCATCCACCAAAATAGACTGACCGGTTGTATATCCCAAAGCACCGCTGCACAGCACATCAACCGCCTTGGCAATATCCTCCGGCTCACCCCAGCGGGCAATCGGAATCAAGCCGCCCTCAATCAGACGGTCATACTTTTCCTGCACGGTGGCAGTCATTCCGGTGCGGATAACACCGGGGCAGATTTCATTGACCGGGATTCCCTCTCCGGCAAGGCGGTCGGCAAACAGCATCGTCACCATGGAAAGACCTGCTTTGGAAATGCAGTATTCACCGCGGCTGATGGAGCTTGTGTATGCTGAGCAGGAGGAAATATTGACAATATATCCGCGGATGCCGTCGGTTTTTTCCTGCTGCAGCATCTGACGTGCCACGAGCTGTGTCAAAAACAGCGTACCCTTGGTGTTAATATTCATAACGAAATCATAGCTTTCCTCGGTCATTTCCAGCAGATCGCGACGAACCTTCGGCGCGACACCGGCAACGTTGACCAGCACATCCAGCCTGCCGCCCTCCTGCACGACGGTAGCAACCAACCGCTCGCGGTCGGCAGCATCGCTCAGGTTGCCCTGCAGATAGCGAACATCGGACAGCCCGGAAAATTTTGGTGCGGCAGTTTCCTCCGGCAGAACATCCATGCCAAATACAAAAAATCCTTTTTCCAGCAGCTTTTGTACGGTTGCAAAGCCAATTCCACCGGCAGCTCCGGTAACAAGTGCAGTCTTTTTCATAAGAATCGCTCCTTTTTTATGATTAATTGTGAACCAAGCCTTCAAAATTACGGTTTCATGCAGCGCTCTTTATAAATCGGAAGATACGTTGCACTGTCGCGAATCACGCAGCCGGGAGTTCCGCCCGCACGCATAATTTCGGTGCATTTTCCACATGTGATGCAAAGCTTTTTCGGATTCAGCGCACCCGTTGTGCAAATATCCTTTGCCGCATCGGGATATGCGATAGATTCACGGCCGTAGCCTGCAAACTCGAACCAATTGTTCTGGATGCAGCCTGCCATAACGTTGGGAGAAACCGCACCCAGCCAGCTGATTCCGGAGCAGATGACCGGAATCTTGACGTTTTTGCGAATCTGTGCCGTTCCGGCAAGCATACGGTTCACGCCGCAGAGCGGATGCTCGGGCGGGACATACGTTCCGCTTGCAAACGGGCGGTTAATGTGCGGATTGAAATAGGGGTTCCCCATGGTGATATCAATCATTGTCATGCCAATTTCTTCCAGTGCCTGCACCAGTGCAATTGCCTCGGTGAAATCCGGTGTAGTTCCGCTTTCTGGGGTAACGCCAAAGCCATTCGGATAGGCAAGACCGTCGTAGGCATTGAGGCGGGATGTAATAATAAAATCCTGCGGGCATCGGGCAATGGCATCGGCTGCTGTCTGGCGCAGCATTCTGGTGCGGTTTTCAAAGCTTCCGCCGTATTTTCCGTCGCGCTGATAGCCCGAAAGCAGTTCGCTGAGCAGATAACGGTGGCAGGATTTAATATCGGCACCGTCAAAGCCTGCCTTTTGTGCCAGAACCGCACCGGCAGCCAGCTTCTCGCTGACCCGGTCGAGCTGGTCATCCGTAATAATGTGGGAATCATCCACCGGAGCTTTTTCCTCCAGCACGGGATTGTGATAGGCAATAATCGGGTCAGGTGTGCCGTTGGGCTTGCTATAGCGTCCTGAATGGGTCAGCTGACAGAACACGACAGGCTCAAAGCCGTTCGCCTTCATTCCGGTTTCCTTGATTTCCTCCACGATGCGGCGGTATGCGTCCAGTGTGTTTTCATCGAGGAACATTTGGCGCGGATTGGCGCGGCCTTCCCTGACAACTGCGGTGGCTTCAAACCAGATTAATCCCGCTCCGCCCTCGGCAAAACGAAGATAACGTCTGCGGGTCAGCTCGCCGGGAATCCCTTCCGGTGTTCCGTCACAGCCCTCCATCGCCTGATAAACAATCCGGTTGGCAAAATCCGTTTTCTTCACGGTGATTTTGCTGCCCAGCACAGCGGTATCCGATTCAAACGGAAGCGAGATGTTTTGCCCGGCGCAGTCAGCTTGAAACTGCTCCGGTGTTGTTGGAACATTATGTGCCATGATGATCTTTCCTTTCCGGTTGATTGCACAAGATATGCAAATATTGTTCTTGGGGTTTGAACATACAGGAACAAGAATATGCAAATGGTTGCAACTTTTCAAATTCATTATATAATGTAATTATTCTGTTTTTCTATATGCTTCTTGCTGCAAACTATGCAAATCTTGCTGAAATGGAGTGTTTACCATGAACTGCATCACCAGTGTTTCCTACAGCATCCTTCCACAGGGGTTTTCCATCCATGAGCACGACGAGCATGAATTGATTCTGATTGTTTCCGGCACGGCAATCCTGAAAAATTCTACCGGGGAACACCGGATTGCGGCACCGGCGCTCGTCTCCATCGGTCATCTGGAAAAACACGCCGTCACCGCATCGGGAGAATATGAACGATATGTGCTGACCTTGCGTCCTGAGATGCTCTCCACGGGAAGCGAACGGCTGCAGCTGTTTTTTGCACCGCAATTTCAGGTGATTGATGTGAGCGATTTTTTGCAGCCGATGCAAACCCTATTTGAGCTTCTGCTTGCCGAGGCTCAGCACCGGGAAGAACCGGCAGACGGCGGAATCTGGCTTCTGCAATCACTTCTCCTGCTGCTTTACCGCAACGCACCCGAGTTTTTTCCCTCCGGCAGCAGCACTGCACAAACGGTTCGCCGCGTGCAATATGCGCTGGAACAAAATTTGAGCGAAAAAATACTGCTCGGCGAGCTTGCCGAGCAGTTTCATCTGAGTGTCTTTTATCTTTCTCACAGCTTTAAAGAAATTACCGGATACGGGGTATTGCAATACCGCCTGATGGTCAAGCTTTCCGTGGCATGCGAGCTGCTCTCGCAGACGGATGAGACCATTTCTGACATCGGAGAAAAATCCGGCTTTCCCGACGCAAGCAGCTTTGCACGCCAATTCAAAAAAAGCCTTGGCTGCACTCCGCGGCAATATCGGGAACGGGCGCAGGGAGAACCAATCCAACCGGCAGATTGATTATCTCTCCCTGTTATTCCGCGCGCTTGCCGCTCATGGTCTGCTGAACAATACTTTCCATGATATCACTGGAAAGCGCACTTGCCACATACCCGAATATATTACCATCCTTATCGATCATAAATGTGGTTGGAAAGGCGCTGATGCCATACTGCGCCTGAATCTGACCGCCCTCGTCCATTACCACGGGGAAGCTGTATCCGTTTTGGGAAAGAAACGCGGCAATATCGTCACGATCTCCCTCGCTGCCCACATTTGGTCCAGCAACACCCAGCACAATCAAGTCATCGTTGTTTTTTCCGTATTTTTCATAGAGTGCCTGTATATCCGGCATTTCACCGCGGCAAGGCGGGCACCACGTTGCCCAGAAGTTTAAAAATACGGTTTTACCGCGGTAATCGGAAAGCTTATGTGTGTTGCCAAATTGATCAACCAAGGTAAAATCAGGCGCAGGGTAAACCTTCTCCTCCGCTGCGCCGGATGCCTCTGCCGAGGATGTTCTCTCCTCGCTTGCAGCCATTGATTCGGACAAAGCAGGCTGAGAGGATACCGAACCCGATTCCACGGAAGAAACATTGGAAGAAGTACTGCTCTCCGAACCCGAGTTTGGTGCAGAAAGATAATTGGTCACACCGTTCATCCACCCGGTCAGCGTCATGATGCCCATTAAAATCAACAACATTGCTCCTGCCTTGACGGTGTAGCGGACAACCTTTTGATGCGCCTTGAAAAAGCTAAGCACCGCGCCGGTGAATAAGCCTACTGCAAGAAACGGCAGCACAAACCCGAGCGTATAAACACCAATCAACAGAAAACCTTTGGCAGCAGACCCGGAGGAGCCTGCCATCAGCAGTACACTGCCCAAAGTTGGGCCAACGCAGGGCGTCCACGCAAAGCTGAAGGTAAATCCGAGCAGCAGCGCAGGCAGCGGTCCCATTGCCCAACGATTCAGCTGAAACGGGATGCGATGTTCTCTGCTGAGTGCTCCCTGCTTGCCAAATACCCCAAGCTGATACAATCCGAACAGAATCATAATGATTCCGCTGATGCGCGCAAACCAGATGCGGTTACCACTGAAAAATTTGCCCAGAGCGGTAAAGCCAAATCCCAGTGTAAAAAATGCAAAGCTGACTCCAAGCACAAAAAACACCGTATTAAAGAGCACCTTGCGCCGTGGATACCGAATATTTCCGTGCGCATCCGTCTCCTTTGCACCACCTGCAAGATAACTGATATAGAGCGGGACCAGCGGCAACACACAGGGCGAAAAAAAGCTGAGCAAGCCCTGCAAAAAAACGGTCAGCGCCGAAACGCCTGTTTCAATTGAAAAACCCATAAGTCACCTCTTCGTTTCTTATTCAACGGCAGCAAATAAATCATTGAGTGCTTCACTCATGGTGGGATGGGTAAAAATTGCGTCACGCAGCACTGGATACGCAATTTTTGCATCCATAGAAAGCTTGAGTAGATTAATCATTTCATGTGACTCCGCACAGAACAGATGCGCGCCCAGCAGCTGTCCTGTTTTTCCATCGATCACTGCTTTGAGAATTCCCTCCGGCTTGCGGAGCACCTGCGCTTTTGGCACGGCAGCAACGGGAAGCCGGGCAATTTTTACCTCGTAGCCCTTTGCACGCGCTTCCTCCTCGGAAAGACCGACACGCGAAAACGGCGGATCCAAAAAAACGCTGTAGGGTACCGCACCACGGTTTTGTGTGGTTCTGCTGCCATCCCCCAAAAGCTGGCTTTTCACAATACGGAAATCATCCAGAGAAATATAGGTAAACTGCAATCCGCCGGCAACATCACCCATTGCCCAAATGTGCGGCACATTGGTACGCAGATGCTCATCTGTTTGAATTGCACCGCGCGGGGTTACCTTCAAACCGGCTGCTTCGGGATGCAGCCCATCCAGATTGGGGCGACGCCCGGTAGCAATTAGCACTGCATCGGCTTCCAGAACCTGCTTTACTCCGTTGCTTTCGATCTGCACCTGGGCACCGTCTGCCAGTTGCTGCACCGCTATAACCTTGACAGAGCGCAGGATCCCGATTCCTCTTGCGGAAAGGTTTTGCAGGACTGCATCGGCAATTTCGCTGTCTTCACGAGGAAGAAAGTGTTCCCCATCCTGCAAAACCGTCACTGCAGAACCAAAGTTTGCAAAATAGGACGCAAACTCCAGTCCAATATATCCTCCGCCTATGATGACCAGTCGGGCAGGAAGCTCTTCCCGCTCCATCAGTGTTTCACTCGTATAAACAAATCGGTTGTTCCCGATTCCCGGAATGGAAGGAACGATCGGCCGTGCACCGGTGTTGATATAAATATTTTCTGCATCAATCATCTCGTTATCCCCGCCCGCAAGCGACACCTGCACCTGATGCGCATTAAGAAATGACGCTTCGCCTGTAAATACCTCGACACCGGCAGAAATTACTTTATCGTAATTTTTTTTGCGCAGCATTTGGGTCAGTCTGCGCTTTTCCGCAATTGCTGAACGGTATCGATCTGCCTTTGCTTCAAAATCTCCTCCCTGCGCGGCAGAAAAGCGGGCACTGTTTTCCAGTGATTTAGTGGGGATGCATGCCACATTGATACAGGTTCCTCCATACATTGCGGCAGAACGTTCTACCAGAGCAACCTTCTGCCCTGCTTTTGCCAGCGTTACGGCAAGTGTTTTTCCCGCCTTACCAAACCCAATTACCAAATGATCATATTTTTTCATCATAAATCTTCCTTTCGTGGAGACGTTGCTCCGATGTTATTTGACTGCATCATATTGCAATCCATTACGCATGTAAATTTTTAAAAATCTGACGATCGATATCTGCAATTGTTTTTTGTTCAAGCTCTCTGCGACAACAATCATCCAAATGATCCAGAATTTCCTGCATAATTCCTGCCATACCCGATGAAACCAGACATGGCTGATCCATGTCACCACTCAACCAGTTAGTTTCCACCACGCGCAGCCCCAGTGCCGCCCGAACTTGTTCCAGTGTCACTTTTGCAGCGTCGCCAACAAAGCGGTAACCGCCCTCCACTCCTTCTTTGGTCTCAATAAGCCCTGCTGTTTTCAGCTTTGCCGCCACCTTGCGCACCCTTGCTGCATTGGTGCAAATATTTTCCGCCAGCTCTTCACTGGAAAGCGACCGCCCCTTATGATTCAAAAAAACCAGCAGATGCACCGCAACGCAAAAATCGCTTTTCAACTGTTTCCACCTTCTTTTTTAATGCATACAGCAAATTCTTACTGTAATTATTTTTGTTTCATTTGATACTGTAATCATATCATGTACAGTTTGTGGTGTCAATGGTTTTTTTAAAATAATTTACTGAACAGGAAAAGCTACCGCAGTTTTCTCTTTTGCAGAAACTGCGGCAGCTTTTCTTTATATAATCATTTTAACCAAGCGTGTGATGATCCGTAATTGTAATGGTATCGGTGTCCGTTCCGTCGAGCTCGAGAACAAGAATTTCATTTTCTTCCTTGAGCAGAACGCCCGGCAAATACAGCGACTGCTGCGGCCCGATTTTCCAATATCGGCCAAGGTTGAACCCATTCACAAAGACAATTCCCTTCGTGAATCCCACTAAATGGGCAAAGCAATCCGCCTTGGAGGAAGCGGAAAAAGTTCCCTGCAAAATTGCCGGTTTCAGCGCGTCTGTCCCCTCGCTGAATTTGAGCTGATCCAGATTATCCAGCGGCAGGGTGAAAATTTCCCAGTGAGACAGCTGCTGATTCCAAAGGCGCACACATCCTGTGATGCCTTTGCTGTCCATCAGGTGGGGCCCATAATTAACACGTCCCATGGCTTCCACCAGAATTTCCAGCGTTGCGCCCTCCTTTGGGATTTTGGGAATGCGCACCATCTGTTCTTTTTCGTTGCGATACACGATTCCCATCAGCTTTCCATCCAGAAAAACGTGTGCGCGGTCATGCAGCCCGTCAATGAACAGTTCTTCCCAGTTGTAAGGGCCTGCAATCCTTGTGCGATACAGCATCATGCCACTGTTTTGTCCCAGCTGTTCCATGGTTTTGGGAAAAACCGATGTATGGCGCTCGCCAACTGTCTCCGCCTGTTCCAGAAGTGAAGCGGATTGTGTGAGGCGAACCTTGCCGATATTCTGCAGTGCCGGTGATTCGGGCAGCGGTTCCAGCGGACGGTTTGCCGCTTCGTGCAGTATTTTGCGCACTGCATGGTATTTGGGTGTATAGTCGCCCCATTCGGTCAAAAGAGCATCGTCATCATAGCTGGTAACGGTGGGATCGTACTGATCGTCGTAGTTTGCTCCGGCGGTGAAGCCAAAGTTGGTACCGCCATGGAACATATAAAAGCTAAAACTTGCGCCCATCTCCAGAAAGGTCTTTAATTCTTTTTCCACATTTTCAACCTTCTGCGTGTGGTGCTTCTCTCCCCAATGATCAAACCATCCGTTCCAAAACTCACCGCACATCAACGGTTTACCCGGATCAAACTCGCGCAGCTTTTCAAGTGCCTCCCGCGTGCGGGAACCAAAGTTGACCACCTTGAGCATATCCGGCAGTGTACCGCCTGTTAACATGCCGTCATCCGGGCCATCCGATGTAAAGAGCGGTACCGTAATGCCGTTTTCGCGCATGATGCGTTCCATGGCACGCAGATATTCTTTGTCATTGCCAAAGCTTCCGTATTCGTTTTCCACCTGCATCATGATAATATTTCCGCCGCAATTCAATTGGTGCGGAACAAAACGCGGCAGAAGCTCACGGTAAAAATCCTCCACATGTGCAAGATATGCAGGATCCGCACAACGTACATGCAGATTTGGTTCACGCAGCAGCCAAGCCGGCAGCCCGCCAAAATCCCACTCTGCACAAATATATGGCGCCGGGCGTACAATCGCATAAAGCCCCAGTTTCTGCGCAATGCTCAAAAAACGCTCTACATCCAAAATACCTGAAAAATCGAAGGTTCCTTTTTGCGGCTCATGCATATTCCAGCACACATAAGTTTCCACCGTATTAAATCCCGCCAACTTCAGCTTAAGCAGACGATCCTCCCAGTATTCCGGCAGCGTACGAAAATAGTGAATCGCACCCGCATGGATTTTAAATTCCTCTCCGTTGAGATAAAACTGTTCCCCACAAATTTCCAGCACGATCTCATCTTCCTTTCACTGCGAAGCCACCGCTCTGCGGCTCCGTTTTTTACAGATTAATCAAGAATAAATTCCGCGTTCACAGCAACAAATGACCGCGATTGTCATGAAAACCAATTTGTTGCTCAATGCGGATAAACTTATTTTGATTGTATCAAAACACAGGACAAAAAACAATGTAAATTGAGCTCATTTTTGAGTGTAAAAGTTGCATGCATGATAAATATTTCACATAAAACCTTTTTTGTTTCTTTAAAATGTGGTGAACATTGGTCAGGTAATTTGTTTTTTATTTTAAAAGCAGTTGACTTTTTAAAATGGAATGATTATAATTTATTTAGTGAATAAATAAATTGACGGGAGTATGACAATGGCGGCAAAAAAAACAGTTGGAAACGCGCAATTGATGCAAAAAATGAACCGTTTGCAGGTACTGGACTGCATTCGAAACAACGCGCCTGTTTCTCGCCCTGCAGTAGCAGAAGCAACCGGCCTTTCACTTTCGTCCATCACGAATATTGTCAATTATTTGATGGAGCAGCGCGTCGTTGCCGAAACCGGTGTGGAAAACATGAGCCGCGTTGGCCGCAAGGCAACATTACTGCGTTTTAACGGCCGTGCATACCGGCTGATTTGCGTTTATCTGGAAAGCGAAAAAATTACGGTCTGCTGCACTGATCTGACTGGCACAATTTATGATCAGGATTCGGTGGCTTTGCCTGTTTTCGCTGAAGATGAATCTGGTTCCCGGCAAATCTTGCAGTGCATCCGTGATGCGGTGATGCCAATGCTGAACCGCAATCAGGATTCAAATGTTCTGGGTATCGGAATCGCGGTTTCTGGTCTGGTTTTGGAGGACAGCAACTATGTTCTTTCCATCAGCCTGCACTGGAAAGCATATAATGTCCGCGAAGAACTGGAGCAATATTTTAACAAGCCTGTCTTTATTGAAAATATTTCGATTACGCGCGCGGTCTGGCAGTTGAGCCACGAAAAAGGACTGCATGAACGCAACGTGATCTTTCTGGACCTGGACAATGGTGTCGGCGCGGTTCAGTTTATCAACGGAAAGCTCAACCGTTCCCTGATTGGCGAAATTGGCCATACAACAGTGGAACGCAAAGGTGATCTTTGTTTTTGCGGAAATCATGGCTGTCTGGAAGCGATGTGTTCTCCGCTGCGGATTGCACGGCTTTATCGCGAAGCTCATCCGGAATGTCCGGATGCCACCTTTGCAAATGTGGTGGAAGCCTGCCAGCGCAAAGACCCAGATGCAATCCGGATTATTGATGAGTGCGGTGAATATTTAGGCATCGGCCTTGCAAGCGTCATCAATATTTTTCATCCGGAAAAAATTATTCTCAACAGCGGAACCTATACCGGATGCAATGAATTTTTCTCCTCGGCGATTCATTGCATGAAGCAACGTGCTTACTCTGAATTGACTCGTAAGCTTACGGTGGAGCAGGTTTGTATTGATGATAGTGATTCTTGCCGCGGAATCGCAGTCCGCTTGTGCGACAGCATTTTTGAATCGGTATTTCCCCTTTAATTCCCGGTTAATACGCCCGGTTCACCAACCGCGGTGTATTCAATACTGATCTCTATAAAAACGGCAGATAAAATTTCGGAAAATCGCATATACAAAAGCTTTTTCCCTGATTTTTATACCGCTTTTTCAGAATCAGTATAATATTCATTAAGGAGGCAATTCCAATGAGTGAAACCAGCAAATCAACCAACCTCAGTGTCGGCAAAGAAACCGAAGGCGGTATCACCAGCAGCTATGCCGTTGACGAAGATGTACAGCTGAAAGTTCCGTATTCTTTCTTTGGCAGCATCTATGACGAGGCCGAAGAAAAAGCAGTCCTTGGCACTATGCATAAGGACTCCCTGACCATGGGCCCGAAGGTTCAGGAATTTCAGCATATGTTCAAGGAGAAGCTCGGCGTTAAGCACGCACTGGCTGTTTCCAACTGCACCACCGGTCTGCATGTTATTTCTCAGGCAATCGGTCTGCGCCCCGGTGATGAAGTCATCGTAACGCCGAACACCTTTGTTGCCACTTCCTTGGTCATCGTTAAGGAAGGTGCAACCCCAGTTTATGCGGATATTGATCCCCGAACTTTCAACATTGACCCGGCTCAGGTGGAAAAACTGGTCACCAACCGCACCAAGGCAATCTATGTGGTTCATTACGGCGGACAGATGGTCGATATGGATCCGATTATGGACATTGCGAAGCGTTATCACCTCATCGTGGTGGAAGACTGCGCACATGCACCGGGCGCAACTTATAAGGGTCGTCAGGCCGGTTCCATCGGCGATTTTGCAAGCTTCAGCTTCCATTCGCTGAAAAACATCACCACACTGGGCGAAGGCGGCATGGTTACCTGCAACAACGATATGTATGCCGAAGCGATTGATAAGCTCCGCTGCATGGGTAACTTCAACTGGGAAAAACAGACCGATTACTGGATTCCTTCCCATTTTGACAACAGACTGGTTGGCGGCAAATGGGGCAACAACTACCGCATGAACGAAGCTCAGGGTGCTGTTGGCGTGGAGCAGATGAAGAAGCTCGAAATGCTCAACGAAAAACGCATCGAGATCGGCCGTTACATCACCGAAGGCATCAGCGGTATTAAGGGTGTCACTCCGGTTTACGAAGACCCGAACTGCAGACATATTTATCATCTTTACACCGTTTGCATTGAGGAACAGGAACTCGGTGCATCCCGTGATGATTTCCTGCGCTGCCTCTATAAAGAAGAAGGCGTTCAGGGTATTCTGCATTATCAGCCGACTTATGACCTGCAGGCATTCCAGCAGTACAAGGCTGTTTCCCACTGCCCGAACGCAGAAAACTTCTTCTATCGCAGAGAGTTTAATACCCCGCAGCATCCGCGTCTGACCAAGGACGATTGTGATATGATTATTGCCGGCATCCGCAACGCTGCAAAAAAGGTTGGCAAATAATCTGAATTTTCCACTTCACTCTTTGCAGTGAACGACCCCTGTGTCGTTTTGATCGTTTAGAATTACACAGGGGTTTTCTCTATTTTTTGCATTTTCCGTTCTTCGAAAAAGAACGCGATTAAAAAACCGCGTTTTTTGTTTTCAGAAAGCGGTACAGGTTTTATTCCAAAACAAATTCACCTGCCGCACGAAAGGATTGGTCTTTGAGATGAAAATCAAATGGGGCGTCATTGGATGCGGTGGAATTGCCGACCGCAGAACTCTGCCGGGCATGATGCTGGCAGAAAACGCCGAGCTGGTAGCTGTAATGGACACCAACCCGGACTTTGCTAAGAAAGTTCAGGAGAAATACGGCGCAAAGTACTCCTTTACAAACGAAGCCGATCTCCTCGCTCTTGATGAGATCGACGCCGTATATATCGCATCCCCTGTGTTTTGCCACAAGACACAGGCATTCGCCGCAGCTAAGGCAAAAAAACACATTCTCTGCGAAAAGCCGCTTGCACTGACTGCTGCGGAGTCGCAGGAAATTGCAGATGAGTGCAAAAAGCAAGGCGTCAAGCTGGGTGCCGGACTGATGATGCGCTATCATGCCTATCATCAGGCAATGAAGGATCTCCTTGCCGAAAAGAAGCTTGGTCAGATCGTTTCGATGCGCGCACAGCTGACCTGCTGGTACCCCGAAATTCCGGGCAACTGGCGTCAGGACAAAAAACGTTCCGGCGGCGGTGCTTTGATGGATATGGGTATCCATTGCATTGATCTGCTGCAATACATCACCGGCAGCAAGGCAACCGAAGTTGCTGCATTTGTCGGAAACGAAACCTTCAACTACTCCGCTGACGATTCCGCCAATGTGATTATGAAGATGGACAACGGCGCAACGGCTTATGTGGATGCAAACTTTAACATTCCTGACGCTGCCGCCCGCTGCAGAATGGAAATCTACGGAACACGCGGCAGCATTCTTGCCGAAGGCACCATTAGCCAGATTGAAGCCGGCAAAGTGGAAGTGCTGATTTCAGACGATGCGCTGGGTTATGATGCTGCACAGGATCGAGTAGATGTTGCTCCGGTAGATCTTGATGTAACCTTCGGAAACATGTATACGAAGGAAATTGAAGGATTTGGCAATGCAATCCTCAATGATACCGTTCCGCCTGTGACCGGTGACGATGCCATTCAGGTACAGAAGATTGTGGAAGCTGCTTATATTGCCAGCGAAGAGAGAAAATACGTATCTGTAAAATAAAAAATGCTTTTTTTAAATCGGGGAAACTCTGCGGTTTCCCCGGTTTCCTGCGTTTATTCAGAATCTACAGCACCCGTGGAAAGGATGTTTGACCCTTTGAAAACGTATCAAATTCGACATGTCTGTCTTCCTGAGGATGTTCCTGCCGAAAGCCCTTTGTGGCAAAAAGCTGAGGAAGCCGCAATTGACCAGTTTGCCTGGGATAACGGGACGGGTTACCGTCCCCACACTACTGCCCGTTTGCTTGCAAGCCGTGGCGGAATTTCTGTTCTTTTTACCACAGATGAAGCACCTTTGACTGCCAGATATACACAGAATAACGAGGATGTTTGGTGTGACAGCTGCGTCGAGTTTTTTATTCAGCCGAATCCAGAAGACCCCCGTTATCTGAATTTTGAAATGAATTCTCGCGGAGCGCTTTTGTTGGGACTTGGCACGCATACCGACGACCGCACTCTGCTGGATTTTGACGCAAAGCGCTTTCGTATTCAGCCAAAGGTCCAAAACGGTGTCTGGACTCATCGCCTTTATGTTCCGTTTGATTTTCTGCGTCAGCATTTTGAAAAGATTGAACCTGCATTCCGCGGGAATCTTTTCAAATGCGGCGATGAAACCGAACATCCTCATTTTGGCAGCTGGAGCCCGATAACATGGCCCGAACCGCAATTTCATCTTTCTCAGTTCTTTGGTACTTTTATGCTGACGCAAGATTGATTTTGTAAATTCACACAATATCTGCAAAAACTCTGATTGAATATGATTGCGAAAGGAATGCTGACAGCATGAAAACATATCAGATTGCATCGGTTGAGCTTCCCGGGGCTGTACCATTTGACAGCACACTTTGGCAACACGCAGCAGAAGCTGCAATCGACAGTTTTGCCTGGGATGAAAACAAGGGTTACCGTCCCCACACCACAGCCCGACTGCTAAAAAGCTGCGGCGGCATTACCGTATTGTTTTCCACGGATGAATTTCCTCTGCGCAGTGTTTGCAGCCAGCACAATGGAGCCATTTGCCGCGATAGCTGCATGGAATTTTTTCTGCGCCCGGAACAGGACGCACGGTACCTCAATTTTGAAATGAACTGTACCGGAATGATGATGATCGGCTTGGGTGAAGGTCGCCCTAACCGAAAATTACTTTCCTTTGATGCCGCCCGCTTTGCTTTGGAGGATCGAATCTGCGGAGGAGTCTGGCAACATCTGCTTTACATTCCGTTTGCGTTTTTGCAGGAGGTTTACGGCAACTGGAGCAACGAGTTTTTCGGCAATCTTTACAAATGCGGTGACGAAACCATTCACCCGCACTATGGCAGCTGGAACCCCGTGGGAACTCCCCAGCCGGATTTCCATGCTCCTGAATATTTCGGCAAATTTATTTTAACATCAGATTGAAAAAAGCGATACAATCCGTATTGCTCTGAATTCTACATTAAAGGGAGTGTTCTTCAATGAACGTTTTAGCGATTGGATGTCATCCGGACGACGTAGAAATTGCATGCGCCGGTACATTAGCAAAGTGTGTGAAGCGCGGCGACAAGGTAATTGTGTGTCACGCCTCCACCGGTAATCTTGGCCATGTCATTATCCCACCGGATGAACTGACCATCATCCGTGAAAACGAAGCAAAAAAAGCCGGAAGCCTTGCCGGAATTGAAGTAATTTCCGGAGGATTTGATGACCTGGAAATCTACGACAATAACAAAGAGGCACGCGACAAGATCGTGGACGTGATCCGCTATGCAAATCCAGACTTCATCATCACACACAATCCCGACGATTATATGCCTGACCATACAGCTGTTGCCCGACTTGTTTTTGATGCAAGCTTTACCGCAACACTTCCCAATTACACGAATTACACCCATCGCTACAGTGCCAAAGACGGAGCTCCGGCTAAGCTCGTTCCGATCTTTTACATGGATACGCTTGCCGGTGTAGAATTCAACCCAACCGAATTTGTTGATATTTCCGATGAAATCGATCTGAAAATTAAGATGCTGGAATGCCATGAAAGCCAGCTTGTTTGGATGAAAGAGCATGATGGAATCGATTTTGCCGATATGGTAAAAACATGCTCTCGCTATCGTGGTTATCAGTGCGGTGCTGCATATGCAGAAGGATTCCGCCAGTGCCAAGTATATCTGAAAGGCACCACTACGCGTCTTCTTCCTTAAGCAACGGGTTTAAAACGAAGCAAAAACGGCAGCGGAGCATTTTTCCGCCGCCGTTTTTTAATTGCGGTTCTCTGCAAAAGATGTTATAATAACATCATATCATTTTAATCTTTTTATCCGGCGAATATCAGTCTTTTGAGAAATATATCCATTTGAATTTTTTTGATATAATCGCCGTTTCCATTCCAAACCGGTAAAACTTTTCCCTTGTGATGGATGTAAAATTTTCTGATTATTCACATCGTTAGGAGGTGATCACTTGAAAATTCAGGAGTCCGCTGAAAATTACTTGGAAACAATTTTGATTTTGAGCCAACGTCATCCGATGGTTCGGGCTGTGGATATTGGAAATGAATTGGAATTTTCCAAACCAAGTGTCAGTGTAGCCATGAAGAATTTGCGTGAAAACGGTTATGTACAGGTGGCTTCAGACGGCGCTATCACACTGACGGAAAAAGGCGCTAAAATTGCAAATACGATGTATGAACGTCATCAGGAAATTTCTCGTTGGCTCACCTCTCTGGGTGTGGATCCCAAAGTGGCCGTTGAAGATGCATGTCGAATCGAGCACGTGATTAGTGAAGAAAGTTTTGAGGCAATCCGTCGTTGCGCACGGGAATCATAAGTACCATAATATAATGAAAATTATACAAATATTGAACGCTTCGCAAACAACCTTAAAAGTTGGTTTGTGGAGCGTTTGTTTTGTTTCCTGAGTTTTGCGCATGTAAAGAATAGCGATATTCATGCTGCAGGCTGGAATTTTATAGACAAAATACCCTCTGTGCGTTTCAAAGGTATTCATAATTACGCAACAATTTATTCACATAAACATCAAAAATTGTAGCATCTTCTGAAATTAATTCAATATTACAATATTGAATTGACTTTATCATGGTACAGTGCTAAGATGAAAATATACATTAGAGAGGTTGACAGTTGGCTGCAATGCAATGTTTTCGTGGCTTTTTCGGATGCTTCTCAGCGAAAGGTCGGGGTTAAAATGAACGGATTGACAATAATGTTGATCGCAATTGTCGTTCTGGGCGGCGCGTACTTGCTCTATGGTCGATGGCTTGCAAAAAAATGGGGAATCGATCCCAAGGCAAAAACACCTGCCTATGAGCTTGAGGACGGTGTTGACTATGTTCCCGCGGATACCAATGTGGTATTTGGTCACCAGTTTGCGTCAATTGCGGGGGCAGGACCAATCACCGGTCCCATTCAGGCAGCCGTGTTTGGCTGGGTTCCGGTGCTGCTCTGGATTCTGATTGGCGGCGTGTTTTTTGGCGCAGTGCAGGACTTTGTTTCTATGTATGCATCGGTAAAAAACAAAGGACGTTCGATTGGTTATATCATTGAGCGTTATATCGGGAAAACCGGCAAAAAACTGTTTTTGTTGTTTTGCTGGCTGTTTTGTATTCTGGTTGTTGCCGCTTTTGCAGACGTTGTAGCAAAAACCTTTAACGGTGTCGGTAATTCGAGCTCCGTGAATATTGCAAACGGTTCGGTTGCAACCACTTCAATGTTGTTTATCGGTTTGGCGGTTGCGCTTGGATTTATTCTGCGATACGCTAAGCTTCCAAAATGGCTGAATACGACCATTGCAATTGTGTTCCTTGTCTTTGCAATTCTTTTCGGTTTGAATATGCCGATGTTTGTTGCAGGAAGCACCTGGCATCTGATCATTTTTGTGTACATCCTGATCGCATCTGTCACGCCGGTTTGGGCATTGCTGCAGCCGCGTGATTACCTGAACAGTTATCTGCTGGTCGCGATGATTTTGGCATCGGTAGTCGGTATTTTTGTAGCGAATCCCTCCATCAACCTTCCTGCGTTCACCACGTTTTATGTGGAAGGCACCGGAAGCCTGTTCCCGATTCTCTTTGTTACCATCGCATGCGGTGCGGTTTCCGGCTTCCATTCGCTGGTCTCTTCCGGAACTGCTTCAAAACAAATTAAAAATGAAACAAATATGCTTCCGGTTTCTTTTGGGGCAATGCTGATGGAAAGCATGCTGGCTGTAATCGCGTTGATCGCTGCAGCAAGCTTTGTGGCAGGTGAGGCTGCCCAAGCAGGTTATACCACGCCGTCCTTGATTTTTTCGGGCGGTGTTGCAAATTTTCTTACTCAAATCGGGTTGCCGCACAATGTGGTATTTACTCTGATTAACCTTGCCGTATCTGCCTTTGCGCTCACCAGCCTTGACAGCGTGGCGCGCGTTGGCCGCCTCAGCTTTCAAGAGTTGTTTCTGGACGAAAGCATTAAGGATGAGGATATTAAAGGTTGGCGCAAGGTGTTGACAAATAAATACTTTGCTACAATTCTGACACTTGTTCTTGCCTATGCACTGGCCAAGGCCGGTTATGCAGCAATCTGGCCACTGTTCGGTTCGGCAAATCAGCTGCTCAGCGCTTTGGCATTGTTAGCCTGTGCGGTCTATCTTAAACGCACCAAGCGCCAGGGATGGATGCTCTGGCTTCCGATGGTCATTATGCTGGCTGTCACCGGAACTGCCCTTACCATGCAAATTATCGGTCTTGTGAAAAAAATGGGAACCACCTATGCATGGGTCTCCGGGATTACGCAGATGATTGACGGCAAGTCTGTAATGACGGCTTGGGGAGCAATGCTTCAGTTGGTCTTTGCAGTTCTTCTGTTTGCACTCGGCGTTGTGGTTGCTGTTCAGGGAATTCGTAAGCTGATTTCCAAGAAAAGCGACGAAGTTGCCGTGTCTGAAGTAAACGGGTAAATCCAGACAAAACATACATACATCTATTTCAAAATCGCGGAAAAGCCTTGACGAATGTGCTTTTTCGCGATTTTTGTTTTCACAATGCAGATTACCGGCCATAATTCGCATTTCTATTTTCCAACAATTCCGCAGTCTAACCGGATTTATATATTTTTCAAAAGTATTGACTTTTCGTTCTATTGTGATAGAATGAAAAAGAGCTCATTCTATTGCAATAGAACATTTCCTTACAGGTTTCTTAATTGCATGATTTCTGCAGAATAGTGTAAAAGAAATCTGCACCCCAACTGCAGAAAGGGACGTGAATTTAAATGAAAAACAAGCTTTTTGACAGTGAATTGCATATTATGCAAATTCTTTGGAAAGAAGGCGATACTCCTGCAAAACATATTGCTGAATTGATGGCGAATCAAACTGGTTGGAGCAAAACAACCACTTACACCGTCATTAAAAAATGTATTGATAAAGGCGCAATTGAACGCCGTGAGCCTGAATTTATTTGTCATGCATTGATTTCCCGCAAAGAAGCGCAACAGTCTGAAACCGGAGAATTGGTGGAAAAGCTGTTTGACGGCAAAGCGGATCATCTGGTTGCCTCTATTCTCGGCAACGGCTCCCTGTCGTCAGCGCAAATCGCAGAGTTGAAAAAAATCATTGACGATTTGGAGTGAAAAACATGGATCTCCTGCGTATGAGCATCTGCGGTTCCGTGCTGATTCTCATCATATGGATTTGTCAGAAAATTCTGCTGTACCGGCTCCCGAAATGGTTGTTTGACGTATTTTGGAAGTTTTCGGCGCTTTATCTTCTGCTGTCATTTTCTTTTTCTTGCAGCTGGAGCTGGCAGAATCTTTTTACAAGCCCAGCGGTGATACCGTCCGGCATTGCCGTGCCTTCCGGTGTAACAAACGGTGTTTGGACTCAAAACAATCCCCCTCCCCAATCAGTCGCTGTATCTGCCGCGCCGCAAGATTCCCCATTAACAATTATTTGGATTTGCGGCGCAATCCTGTTGCTTGCTTCTGTTTTACTCAACCACCTGCTGCACCGGCTGCAGCTTTGCAAAAACAACATTCCAATAAATGCGAAAGGTCTCTCCGTTCATGGCTGTTATGCATTGTATCGAAATTCCTTTGTACACACGCCAATCAGCTACGGACTGTTTCGCCCGGTGATTGTACTGCCAAACGTTTGTTATGATCTTGAAACACAATCCAACATTATCTTCCATGAAACGGAACATATCCGCAGAGGTGACCTTTGGATGAAACTGTTTCTTCTGTTCGCATTAAGCATTCATTGGTTTAATCCCTTTGTGTGGCTCATGTATTTCTGTTCCAATCATATGATGGAGCTTGCCTGTGATGAGGCTGTCCTCCGCCGACATCCCGAAGATATCCGAGCCGGCTATGCACGAACCTTACTCCGCCTTTCTCAAGAAAAAGCGCCTACTCTCCCGCTTGCCGGCGAATTTGGATATCACACCGGAAAAGAAAGGATTTATGCTATTATGAAATACGAAAAAACAGGAATTACCGCCATTACTGTTTCTTTGATCCTCGCTGGCGGAATCCTGACCGTTTTTGCAACTTCCCCCAGCAAATCATCTGAAACTTCTTCTGTTCATTCCGCCCCGGAGCCTCTCTCGCTTTCCTCGTGCATTTCAGAACCTGCTTCTACTGTATCGCAGGATATTCTGACATCTTCTCGCGATTGTTCGGATTCCCCAAGTACTGCTGCTCCCTCTGCAGAACCTGCACCGGCCCCCGTTGCCCCGCCTGATTCTTTGGGGAATACCGTCTCTAAATCTATCATTTCCTCCTCTTCTGCAGCAAAGGAAGAAACCGTTTCTTCCGAATTGCCGGCACCATCCGTCTCCCCTTCTGCTCCAGTCGACGGACTTCAGTTAACATGGCCGCTGCCCCAACTGAATGGCACCACACAAACAATTACTCAACCGTTTGGCCGCAGTGTAACATTTTCCACCATGCATAATGCGGTTGACATGACAGTGCTTTATGAGGAGGAAAACGGTACGTGCACTGCTGTAGCATCACAGCCGGTTGTTGCTTCGTTCGACGGTGTTGTTGAGTCGGTCAGCTATCATCAGCTTTACGGAAATGTAATCCGCGTGCGCCATTCTGAGAGCGTTTATATGGAATACCAGCATGTAGACAACGTTTCAGTCTCACAGGGACAAAACATTTCTGCCGGTATGCAGCTTTGCACACTTGGCCGCACCGGTTTATCATCAACCGGAATTCATGTTCACCTCTCACTTAACATTGACGGAGAATGGGTTGATCCCATGCTTTACTTTAGCAGCAAGTCTTCCTGAGTTCATTCGCTTTGCATCTTCTCTTGAAAATAAATTGCATATTTGCATATTTGTAAACTTTGTTGAAGCATGTCCACGGTTCCAAAACACTTATCTTGACGATTTTGTCTCATCATTTTCGCTTTGGGGCGACAACCCAAGCAATCGATCGATCGCAGGCTGCATTTCTGTACATTCCCGATAACGCTGAATTAATATCTCTTCACGGTCTGTTACGCAAATCCCTTCCGAAATGCCAAACAACTCCACAACTGAAATTTTTAAGATCGTGCAAATTTTTGCCACCGTTTCAATATCCGGTGAATTTTTACCTTTAATCCAATTCGTAACTGCGGATTGAGAGACACCCAAAGCTTCCGCCAAATCTTTTTGAGTAATTTGGCGCAATGATAAAAAATATCCCAAGTTATGCTGAACCTGTTCTCTGATTCTTCCCACTTTCCACTCCTGCTTTCTTAATTAATAATACCTATCATATCAATTTTTTGACTAACTAATCAAGTATTTCTTAATATTTATCCGTTTATAATATGTTATACATTGACAATTAAGATATTCTAAATTATAATATGATAAAATTAATATTTAATTAATCCAATACTTAGTAAGATTAATTGGGTAATCCATTTTGTTTTTTAACTTTCTGCCTGTGCTTGATATCAAAAACTGGCGGCGGATAACGGGAGGTAACAAATGATCGCGGAATCTATTGCGGATTACTTAACGGAACACGGCATTAAGCAAGCCACCTTAAGCAGAAGAACCGGCCTTTCGCGCAGATGTCTTAGTCTGGCTCTTCGCGGATTGCGCAAAATCAATGTTGAAGAATATGCGTTGATTTGTAACGCACTGAATGTTCCGTACGATTATTTTTTTAAAGACCAAAAATAAGAAAAAAGGGGGGTGCGCTATTGCACCCTCCTTTTTCGCTAAAAATTAAACTTAGCCGTTCATTCTGCTGTAAGCAGCATTCAGGTTATCCAGGAAATCCTGATAGCCAGCCGCATCCAGTTCTTTCTTCGCAGCTTCCCAAGTTGCATCGCTGAAGTCGCGGCGACCAATGATAAACTCATTGAAAACGTTCAGAATCGCTGTACCGGTCGGGCCAACATCTGTTGCGATGTCAGTATAAGCTTCGGTCTCACCTTCATCATAAATGATGGTCGGAGGCAGGTCGATCTGCTCATCTTTAAACAGATTCCAAGTATTGTTATAGGTTGCAGACTGATTGGCATCGTACAGATCATAGCCAAAGAAGTCCGGCTTGAATGCATAGAATGTCAGATAGTTAACACCATAAGCGGCGTCGAAATCCAAAGAAGTAGCAATTTCGTCTGTATAGATCTTGGACAGAGTCTTGTCAGCATTCTTGGTATAAGTCTTGCCTTCTGTACCATAAGTCATCAGCAGGCAGCCTTCTTCGCTGTAATACCAACCATCGACCATCGCTGCAAGGCGTTCCGGATTTGCACATTTGCCGCTGAACGCATTGGAACCGCCAACACCGACGTTTGCAAAAATCTTCTGCTCGCCGCCCTCTTTTGCAGGGGTCAGCATTGCTTCCAGATCAAATTTGTCATTAACCTTTTTGCCGGCGAGGTTCATGGTATCCGGACGGGAGAAGTAGTCAACAGAGAAGAATCCCTGGCTGTTGGTCAGCTTATCCTGCCATGTGCTGGTGTCATCCACTGCATAGTTCGGATCGATCAGACCTTCGGAGTACAGCTGATTCATCCACTGCAGGAACCACTTGAAGTTTTCTTCATCCATGATGGAAGTGAATTGTTTGCTGTCTTCATTCCAGACGCCCCAACCGGTGTTATTGGCAGCCATCGGAGAAACATCAATTCCAAGACCCGGAGCAAAGACGTTAACAATCATATTAAATTTCTGACGATTGATCCACGGATAGGAATTCGGATATTTTGCCTTCATTGCTTTGAGGATGTTATACAGATCATCAAAGGTTTTCGGCATTTCGGTAATTCCGCATTCCTCCATGATATCCTTGCGGATGAACTGGATGTAATAAGCGGTCATGTTCACAGCGCCGTCTGTTGCCAGAGTGGTTGGCTGAGAATACATTTCCGTATCCGAATAAGTCATCCAGGTTTTCAGCAGCGGGAAGTCTTCCATGCACTTCTGCAGGTTTGGCATATAGTCCAGGTAATCATGAATATTGAGGAAGGTGCCCTTGGAGCCGTAGTCGTTGGCAATGCTTCTGTCAACACCCATCAGCAGATCAGGCAGGTCGCCGCCAGCGATCGTCGTGTTGCGCTTGGTTTCCCAGTCTGTTGCAGGAACAGCCGTGATGTCCAGTTTTACGTTATACTTTTCTTTAACCCAGGGAGTAATGACCCACGTATCCTCGTGGTAAAGCTCAGTGGCATGCTCACCAAACATAAGTGTGAATTTCACTTCTTCTGAAGTGTCGATGGAATTGGTCCCCTGGCTTGCGGTGGACGCGGTAGAATCGGTTCCACCCGTACTGCTTGT
This sequence comes from uncultured bacterium, assembly GCA_934875675.1. Classification (GTDB taxonomy): domain Bacteria; phylum Bacillota; class Clostridia; order Oscillospirales; family Acutalibacteraceae; genus CAKXIK01. The sequence continues at coordinate 17,035 of CAKXIK010000008.1, read as the reverse complement.
GGTGGGGTTGCCTTTGCATCCGGCAAAAGCGGACGCTACGAAAACTGCGGCCAGAAGCATGGTCAGAACTTTTCTTGATGCTTTCATCTCTAATTTACCTCCTAAACAATTCTCTTTTCTGAGAGAGCTTTATTTGAGAAGCGAAAATCCTTTCCGACTTTCGCTTTGCTCCTAAATAAATCAACCCTTAACCGCACCGATCATGATGCCCTTGACGAAATACTTTTGTACAAACGGATAGATACACATAACGGGAATCATAACAACCATGATGCAAGCTGCCTTGAGCGTATCGGTATTGGTTATAATATCCTGCGCAGAAGAGGAGCCTCCGCCGAGATCGGTCATTTGTCCCTGAAGAACAATGTTTCTTAGCAGCATCTGCAGGGTGAATTTGGTATCATCATTCAAATAGATCAAAGGCTGAACATAAGAGTTCCAGAAGCCAATGGCAAAGAACAATGCCAACGCTGCATAAATTGCCTTGCTCAACGGGACATAAATCTTGAACATGATTCCCCAGTTTCCAAGACCATCAATTTTTGCTGCTTCCTCCAAATCCCCAGGAATACTTTCAAAGTTTGTACGCAAGATAATTGCATAATAAACCGAAATACATCCCGGAATAACGAGCGCCCAAACGGTATTGATCATTCCAAAGTTTTTTACAACGAGGAAGGTCGGGATCAACCCGCCGTTAAAAATATTTGTGAAATAAAAGAAGAATGAGAAAAATCTTCTTCCCACCAATCTCCGCTTGGAAAGCGGATAGGCCAAAAACGTGGTACCGATCAACTGCAAAACGGTGCCCAGAGCGGTGTAATAAAGCGTATTTCCATATGCTCTTACAATTTTTCCGGTTTCAAATACTTTACCATACGAGGTAAGTGAAAACTCCACCGGCCATAAAAAGACCTTATGTGCGGAAACTGCCTGCGCACTGGAAAGCGAAATTGCCAGCTGATACAGCATGGGGTAGAAAAATAAAATTCCAAGCAGTGTAAGCAAAGTTACATTAATAATGGTAAAAACTCTGTCACCTACACTTTTGTGTTTAACCATAGTTACAATACCCTCTTTCCGAAGCATTTTCTTTCTGAATTACCACAAGCTGATGTCTGCTGTCTTGCGGCTGATTGTATTAAAGACGGTAACCAGTGTCAGGTTCAAAACGCCTTGGAACAAATCAACTGCAGCGGAATAAGAGTAATTCATTTTAATAATACCTTGTTTATAAACATAAGTACCAATAATTTCTGAAGCCGAAAGGTTCAAATCATTCTGCATCAAGTATGCTTTTTCAAATCCGACGGAAAGAATAGAACCAAGGTTCATCAACAACAAAATCAGAATTGTGGGCAAAATACCTGGCAGGGTGATGTGCCAAATCTTGCGCCAACGGCCTGCACCGTCAACCTCTGCCGCTTCGTACAACTCCTGGCTGATACCGCTCAATGCCGAAAGATACAAAATTGAGCTATATCCCAGTGTTGACCAGATACCGGAAAGCACATACATAGGCAGGAAGTACTTAGGTTCGGTGTTGAAATTAATTGCATCGCCACCCAGGGCCTTGATGATATCGTTGACAACACCGGTGGTCGGCGAAAGAATCTGGTTCATCATGCCGATGACAATAACTGTGGAAACAAAGTACGGAAGGTAGCTTGCTGTTTGAATAACACGCTTAAAGCGATCATTCTTCACTTCGTTAAGCATCAAAGCGAAAATAATCGGACACGGGAAACCGAAGATCAAGGTTGCAAAGCTAATCTTTAGCGTATTTCCCAGCAACAGCCCAAAATTACGATATCCGAAAAACTTTTCAAACCACTTGAAACCAACCCATTCGCTACCGAACAATCCGTCGACAAAGTTGTAGTCTTCAAATGCAATCCCCAGATATCCAATTGGAAGATACCGAAAAATGATTGCGATTGTCAAAGGAAGCAACAGCATTATGTAAAGAGCCGCGTCATGTTTCAGTCCGTTTTTCAGTGTTGTCTGCCGATCCCCTTTTAAGATTTTTGCATTCATCTTCTCACCGCCTGATTCAAATTTATTGTGTGGAACAAAAAAATACAGAAAACAAAAACACAAAATTTTTTGAACATTTAATGTTCACTTTCAAGTTCGTGATAACTCTTTTGTTTTTTTACTTTCTGATTATTTCTTCTGGATGGATTCTCTTCACTCCCTTTTTTCATCAGCCTTACAAGTTTTGCAAAATCGAATAATGCATCTTCTGTTTTTTGTTGATATTACGGTATTATCATATCAGTTCGTTTCGATTTTGTAAACAACTTTCGTCAAATTTCTGAAAATTCGCAAAATTGAATGCAAAACGAACTTGAAAGTATGCGCAAATCTATTCAAGAAATAAGTAACTTTTTGTTTACTTTTTTCTGATTTTTCTTTGTTTTTGGCTTTCTGGCGCACTTTTTTAATAATTTATGCGTTCAAAATCAAAAAACTATTGGTCTGTTCGAATTTACAGATATATCTTTAAAAATAAGTGTTTTTTGGTAATAAAGTATGCAAAATTAGTATTTTGGTTTAATTTTCTTGTATTTCTTAAAATTTCTTATTTACTTTCCTGATTTTTACTCTACACAAGAAAAAAAGGCAATTTTTTTGCTTCTACAATACGCTATCATACATTATACCAAAAAAGAGCAGTACAGCTGTTACGCTGTACTGCTCTATACTGCCCTTTTATTTTATCTTAGAATTTCACCGGAAGTGGGTTTTCTTCATGAATTTTTTCCATCAGTGCAATTTCCTGTTTGATCTTCTCCGGCGTAATCACCAGTTCGCCGCCATTAACCAAATGGTTGTAAACCATTGTGTAATACTCATCCACGGCAGAGGTAAAGGCACTGCCAGAAAGATCCTCATCGAACTCATACCATTTCAACTGTTCACCGCAATAGGCAGGCGAACCATCCTCGTGGCTGAGCGGCTCCAAAATCAATTTCTGTTCTGGGGCTTCTTCCTCTTTAAAATACTTGTACTGCAAATGGGTAAGCGTTGATTTAATTCCGCCGCGTGTTCCCTGCACCTTGTAATTGTAATCCGAATATGCGTCGCAAGAATTAATTTCTACATCAAAAACAGGGCGTCCTGGATGCATCAGCAAAATCTTAACATAGTCTTCTGCATCGCCAAAGGTATTTGCCTGCCCAAGGCGGGAAACAATCGTTTCCGGAAGCTGATTATAATCGATATCCATCAAATCGAGCACCTGCTCCATCGGATGCGGGCCGGTATTGCGCAGGCTTCCACCATAAAAACGCTGGCTGCACTGCCAGTCCCAACGGCGGGAAAATCCAGAAAATGCCACACTAATCTGCTTGATTTCGCCGAGAACACCGCTGTTGATGATCTCTTTCACACGCTTATATGCGGGTGCAAAGTGAGACTGCTGGAAAACTGTCAACATTGCATGGTTCTCTTTGGCAGCATCGATCATGTTCTGGCATTCTTCTGCATGTGCCGAAAATGGCTTTTCCACAACTACATTCAGTCCATGCTTCAGTAAATCCATTGTAATCGGATAATGTTCATGGGAAAACGTCGAATTAATCACTATGTCCAGATCACTGCGGTTGAACAGGTCTTTGTAATCACTGTAAACATCGCAGCCAAAATCTTTTCTTGCACGTTCGCGGCGGAACTCGATCTGATCAACGATAGCCACAACGTTGAACAGCGTATTCGCCTCACTGAGGAAATACGCTCCATGAATATCGCGACCGCTTCTGCCCTGACCGATAATGGCAACATTTAGTTTTTTCATAAATCCGTTCCCTTCTTACATGAATAATTTTTGCATTATGCTTGCACAATTGAGTGTCTGCTCTTATATTAAGCTACAAAATACAGGCAAAAGTCAATCACTTTTTTAAAATTCTGAATATTAGCAAGCTTTCTCTTCAATTTTTATGAAAAGTTGCGCAAAACTAAAAAAGTGATTTTGAATCTGTTCTTGAATAAATTTAGAAATTTTACGCAGACTTTACACAAATTCCTTTGATTTTTTTACTCAAATACAGTATTCTAAAACTGTAATCGTATGCTTTTATATCAATCTTATCTCTTCTCCGTTATGCTTACAGTAAAGGAGCGATTGGCGATGAATTCAGGTTTCTGTCTCTCTTGGAATACCTCCGGCAATACCATCTCTTTGGCACAAAGTGCATTCCTTTTTTCACTCTCACGGCGTGGAAACTCAATTTCCGCAATCGGAATTCGCAAGGAAGCCTGCATCCTTTCTGCCTCTTTGTCAGAACTTTATTTTGACGGTATATTGATGATTGGAAATAATGACACATTTTCCTTATCGCAACAAACACCAAAAAAATATCTTTTGCCGCTTTATAATTTTTTGAAGCAATATGAAACCGGAAAGCTGCAGCTTTTGCTGGATGATATCTTCTTTTCCGCTCCCTTCCCCACCGTGCTGCCGGAATTAAATGTTTCTTTGGGGCAAAGTCTTTGTCAGCAAGGCATTGTTGACGAGATTTGCCACAAAAACAAAATTTTATTTCCGCCGAATCAATCGATCCTGCTTCGGACGATAGATTACCTGAAGCAGTTAATCCTGTGCGCTGCACCAATTTCTGACCAAGTTTCTTCCCTATGCTATTTATTAGACTCCACCGGGCTTTGGAACAGATTTTTTTCCAGAAAAGACCTTGCCTCTGCTAGGCAGCGGCTTTCTGAAATTGATTTCCTTTTCCCGGAACACATTTTAAAAACGATCGATTGCATGGATAGTGCAATTGTATCCGAACATTTCTGCGCATGTTGAACACAAATTCTCAATTTCATAAAATAGCAAAACCGGTGGAACGTGAAGTACAATCACATTCCACCGGTTTTTTAGCCGACGAAGCTTGGAATAAATCAAATTACTGTGATACAGCAGCTGATACGAGCAAGCAAAACATAGAAAATCAGCTTTGATAAAATGCCTCGAACGCACGGAAGGTCATATAAACATCCAACTTTGAAACGACTTCGAGTGGCGCATGCATGGAGAGAACCGGAACACCGACATCCACAACATCAACATTCAGATTTGCAATATACATAGCAACGGTTCCGCCGCCACCCATATCCACACGACCAAGCTCTCCGGTCTGCCACACGACACCGGCATCATCCAGAATCTTACGCACAGAACCCATATACTCGGCAGTTGCATCGGAGGTGCCCGATTTTCCGCGCGAACCCGTATACTTTGTAATCACAACGCCTCCGTTGCAATATGCTGAGTTGTTCTCCTCATAAGCAGATGCATATGCAGGATCATACGCAGCATTCACATCTGCCGAAAAGCAGGTGGAATGGCGGAATACCTCACGTGCAGGCACGTTTTCCATTGCAGCAAGATCCTCAATAAAGTGACGGAGATAATCACACTGCAAGCCGGTATTTCCTTCGCTTCCGATTTCTTCCTTATCTGTAAGCACCGTAACAGTCGTGTGTTCCGGCTGGTTTACGGCAAGCGCTGCCGTAAAGCTGGTGTAGGCACAAACACGGTCGTCGTGACCATAGGAGCCGATCATGCTGCGGTCAAATCCGATATCCGTGGCGCGAAAGGCAGGAACCATCGTCAAATCTGCTGAAACAAAATCATCCTCTGTAATGCCGTACTTCTCGTTCAGCAAGCGCATGATATTGGTCTTGACGGAATCCGCGCCCTCCTCATCACTCAAAGGACGGCTGCCAATCAAAATATCCAGATTTTCGCCGTCAATTGCTTTTGCCATTGTCTTCTGCATCTGTTCAGACGCCAGGTGCGGCAACAAATCTGTAACGCAGAACTGCGGATCTGCTGCATCTTCGCCGATGCGAATATCAACAGAGGTTCCGTCTTTTTTCACAACACGACCGTGCAAAGCAAGTGGAATGGCTGTCCACTGATACTTCTTGATTCCGCCATAATAGTGTGTATCAAAAAATGCCAGGCCTGTTTTTTCATAGAGAGGATTCGGTTTAAGATCCAGACGAGGGGAATCGACGTGTGCCGCAGCGATTCGAACGCCCTCAGCACAAGGTTTTTTGCCAAATACCGCAAGAATAATTGCTTTGTTGCGGTTGTTCAGATAAACCTTATCGCCCGGATGATACTGTGCGCCGGAATCAAACGGAACAAATCCCGCATCCTCCGCATGTTTGATTGCGTAAGAAACTGCTTCCCGTTCCGTTTTTGCATCATTCAAGAACGCTTTATATGCCTCACAATAATCGTCCGCCTGCTTCACAACCTCTGCACCGGCACGGATAATTCCGCTTTTTTTGTTCCGGAGCAGTTTTTCCTTCATCTGCTCCAAAGTTAATTTCTCTTCCATTGTAAAACTTCCCTTCTTCACATTATTTTATGATTCATAAAGTTTACGATAAATTTCGTAACGCTGATGAATGCGTTCGACGTACTGTTGTGTATCTGCATAGGGAATCTTGCTCAGCGTTACGCCATCAGTGGAATATTCCTCGTTTTGCAGCCACTTTTGCACTCCGTTCATCCCAGCGTGATACGCTGCCGCAACGGTATCAAGGTTTCCAAACTTGTCAAACAAAACCGAAAGAAAATAGACACCATATCGGACATTGATTTCCGGATCAAACAAATCCGCACGTACATAAGCATCGTCTTCAGGCGTGAGTGTCTGCAGCCATTCCAGAGTGGACGGCAACAGCTGCATCAAACCACATGCATCATTGATCGAAACGGCATCCGGCCGAAAATCACTTTCCGTTTTAATCATTGCGTAAACAAATGCAGGGTCTATGTCATATTCTGTGGCATACTTTTCAACATATTCGGAATATTTTTTTGGATAATTGACCTTTTGATACGCTTGATAGGCAAAAAACAGCCCGATCGCAACGCAAATCAGAACTGCGACACTAATCAGTGCTGCAATTGCACCGTGTTTTTTTTCTTTTTTTGCATGTTGCAAGAGGCAAACTCCTTCCTTGACGGCTTTATTTATGGAGAAATGTGCGGATCCAGTTCCGCGCTGCCACTTCAAATGCGACTGCATCACCATTATTTTTGAGCACAACACCGGCTTTTTTTTGATAAAACGCCTCTGGCTGTTGTGCCGAAATTCGGCGTAAAGCTTCTTCTTCTGTAATGCCGTCGCGCGCCATAATCCGTGCGCAGCGAATTTCCTGATCTGCCGTTACGGCAATGGTTTGACTGCAAAGTGCATCGGCACCGCTTTCAAACAGCAGCGGTGCATCGAGTACAACCGCTTGTGTGTCTGCTTGATTGATTGCTGCCCGCACACGACGCATAATCGGCGGATGGGTAATCGCATTGAGCCGCAGTTCATTTTCGCGTGTTGCAAATGCGATGGCAGCAAGCTTGCGGCGGTTAAGGCTTCCATCCGAAGAAAAAATTTCCCCGCCGAACGCCTGTCTGAGCTTTTCCAAACAATCGCAATCTGTATTCGTCACTTCACGCGCCACACGGTCACAATCGATTATGGTACAGCCTTCCTGTGCAAAAATTTTTGCAGCTTCACTCTTTCCTGCTCCTGTTGGTCCTGTAAGACCAAGAACGCGTTTTTGCATGACGCAAATTCCTTTCTTGATACAAAACTCCTGCAACAATCAAAACATCTTGTATTGTTGTAATTACAGATTACAAATAGTATATATTTTCAAAAAAACTGGATCCATGCGCTGTTTTTGAAAACTTTATCTACGGTTCCCGGAGAAATCTGGATTACAAATTCAAAAATGAAAAACCTGCCGCCCGGATTAAACGGTTATAGACAGCCAAGCCAACACCTTCCTGTGATGGACAGCGGGCATAAACGATTTTTGCACCACGTTCATCCAGCAATCGAAGCGCATCGAACAGCAAATGTGCTTGAGATGCACTGTCTGATTCCTTGCCATAAGATACAAAAGGCACCTGCAGTTTTTCCTCGTCTTCTTCAAAACAAAGCGCGAACGTTCCTTCTGCAGCATGGGCGTTCACATAATCAAGATATGCCTTCGCTGTGCCGCGCAGAATCGTAACATTAGCAGAAGGAGCATAATGCTTATATTTCATGCCCGGTGAAATTGCTTTTTGCCCTTCGGCAAGGCGATGTGTCACCGCGGGATCAATCTCCAGATCACCCAGTACACAGCGCAGCTGCTCGGGGGTAACTCCACCCGGACGCAGCAGTCTGGGGTGCTCTGCAGCCAGCGTCACTACGGTGGATTCCACGCCGACGCCGCAATCTCCGCCATCCAAAACGGCGTCAATTTTGCCGTCCAGATCCAGCAAAACGTGCTCGGCACAGGTTGGGCTCGGCTTGCCGGAGCTGTTTGCCGAGGGGGCTGCAAGCGGAACACCCGCTACACGAATCACTGCCTGTGCAGCTGGATGAGAGGGGAACCGGACCGCCACAGTGGAAAGTCCTGCGCTGACTTCGTTGGGAATACAATCTGCCTTGGGCAAAATTATCGTCATCGGTCCCGGCCAATAGGCCTCTGCCAAGGCACGCGCTCGATCGGGAAATTCCTTCACCAACGGCAAAATTTCATTCAGATGAGCGATGTGTACAATCAGCGGATTATCCATCGGACGTCCTTTTGCAGCAAATATGTTTGCCACTGCTTTACCGTCCAATGCATTTGCCGCCAAACCATAGACGGTCTCGGTTGGAATCGCAACCAGCTTACCCACCCGCAGCAGTTCCCCCGCGCGGGCAATTCCTTTTTCATCGGCTTGAAGCCGTTCTGTTTTCATAAAATATCGTTCCTCGAATCCTGATACGAATTTTATAGAGATTTACTCCTGCTCTGCGCCCAGCTCTTCCGTGCGGGATGCCGTAATCAGTGCATCAATGATTTCATCCAGATCGCCATTGAGCACATCATCCAAGCGGTAAAGCGTCAGTCCGATGCGATGATCTGTCAAACGGCTCTGAGGATAATTGTATGTCCTAATGCGCTCGGATCGGTCGCCCGTGCCAACCTGAGATCTGCGTTCCCCCGCAATCTGCGACTCCTGCTCGCGCCGTTTTGCATCAAACAGACGCGAACGAAGCACCCGGAGCGCCTTATCCTTATTTTTGTACTGGCTGCGTTCATCCTGACATTCCACCACGGTTCCGGTGGGCAGGTGCGTTACGCGAATGGCAGAAGAGGTTTTATTGATATGCTGACCGCCCGCTCCGCTGGAACGGAAGGTATCAATCTGTAAATCCTTAGGATCAAGTTCAAATTCCACTTCTTCAGCTTCCGGCAAAACGGCAACCGTCACGGTAGAGGTATGGATGCGTCCCTGTGTTTCAGTTTCCGGCACACGCTGCACACGGTGAACGCCGCTTTCAAACTTCAAGCGGGAATAGGCACCCGCACCGGTAATCATAAAGCTGACTTCCTTGAATCCGCCCAACTCGGTTTCGTTAACGTTCATCAATTCTGTCTGCCAACCGCGTGCTGCGGCATACATGGAGTACATACGGTACAGCACAGCGGAAAAAAGCGCAGCCTCTTCCCCTCCTGCACCGCCTCGAATTTCCACAATCACATTTTTTTCGTCATTGGGGTCTTTGGGCAGCAGCAACACTCGCAATTGGGCTGCTGTTTCTTCCTCCTTGCTTCGCGCATCGGCAAGCTCCTCTGCGGCAAGCTCTCGCAGTTCCCGCTCCATTGCGGAATCCTCCAGCATAGCGCGCGCATCGGCCGCCTGCTGTTGTGCCGCACAATATTCGCGAAACTTGAGCACAATCGGTTCAATCGATTTGTACTCCTTGATAATCGCTGCATAGCGTTCGGCATCTGCTGTAACCGACGGGTCATAAAGCTGCTGGGAAAGCTGTTCGTATTTTTCTTCAATTGCACGGACTTTTTCAAACATCAGGTATTTTGTCCCTCCCCGGGCTGTTCCTGCGGACGAATAATTTTACGGATATTTTTTTCAATTTTTGAGCGCGGAGCCATCAGTTCTCTTCCGCAGCCTTCACACCGCAGACGAAAATCCATTCCTGAACGCAACACCACAAAACGGTGTGCACCACAGGGATGCTCTTTTTTCATTTCCAGAATATCGCCGACACGGACATCCATCGTGCGGTTCCTCCTTTGAAACGGTATTATTTTTATTTTATCACATTTTGGCACAAAAAACATCCCTGTGCACAAATTTGTAATCTCAATTTGCAGAATACAAGATTTTCCTATTGAATGTCATACCCTTCCGTTCCGGCGCATAATAATGGCTCGGAATCCCCCGCAAGGCAAACAAAAGCGCGGAGGAAAACGGAAAGGATTGAGTTGAAAATGAAAGAATTCAGACCGGAGGGCCGCCTGATTGATACCGCCGAAAATCGCGCTGCACTGCGTTCGCAGGCAACACTCACCGAAGCGATGCGTCTGCACCAGCTTTTGGAGGCTCGCGCTGCCGTTTGTGACAGCGCACACAACTTGATTGTTGACTTGGGATGCATGAAAGGCATCATTCCGCGCGAGGAAGGTGCGCTCGGCATTGCAGAAGGTACGGTAAAGGATATTGCGATGATTTCCCGCGTCAACAAACCTGTCAGCTTTTTTGTAACCGGGTTTACCACTATGAACGGCCGCCCCTATGCCACACTTTCCCGACGGATGGCACAGGAAGAATGCAAGCAGGAATTTCTTTCTGCTCTTTGCCCCGGCGATGTGATTGATGCAAGAATCACTCATCTGGAGCCATTCGGTGCATTTGCCGATATCGGCTGCGGAATTCCTTCTTTGATTCCGATTGACGCAATCTCTGTTTCGCGTATCGATCATCCGCGGGAACGTTTTTCCCCGGGAATGGACATTCGCGCAGTAGTGCGTTCCATCGATGCAGAAGGACGGATTTGCCTTTCGCACAAGGAGTTGCTGGGAACCTGGGAGGAAAACGCCTCGATGTTTGCTCCGGGAGAAACCGTTGCAGGTGTTGTACGCTCTGTTGAGGATTACGGCATTTTTGTGGAGCTGACACCAAACCTTGCCGGGCTTGCAGAGCCAAAAGAGGGCGTTCTGCCCGGTCAGCAAGCAAGCGTATACATTAAAAGCCTTCTGCCGGAAAAAATGAAAATCAAGCTGATTGTGATTGACACCTTCCGCTATGATTATTCGCCCGCCGCGCCGGAATACTTTTTTACCGGAAATCATATGGAACGCTTTACTTATTCTCCTGACTGCTCTCCGCGCAAAATTGAAACTATTTTCTCTCCCGTGGAGGACACCCAAACCGCAGATGATGAGGAATAAATTCTCTATGGAGCAGCTATTTATTTAATTTGGAATGGAAAACAATCTGCATGTGTTTTCCCGGGTATAATCGATCAATGCCTGTGCATCCTCGTTGCGAACATCCGCAATCTTCTGTGCAGTATACGCAATCAATGATGACTCATTTCGTTTTCCTCGCATCGGTACCGGCGTCATATACGGCGCATCGGTTTCCAGCAACAGCCGGTCGGATGGCACTTCACATGCCACCCGGACCGGCTGCACTGCGTTTTTGAACGTGACAGCACCACCCAAACCGATGAACAACCCCAGAGACACCACTTCGCGCATCATTTCCACGCTGCCCGAAAAACAGTGCACCACACCCCTGGGGCGAAATTCACGCAGCAGTTCCAGCATCGGCCCGTGCGCTTCACGGTCGTGCAAAATCACCGGCAGATCAAAATCCTTTGCTAATGCAAGCTGCGCACGAATCAGCTTCATCTGTTCATCGCGCGGCGTTTCATAATGATAATCCAGACCGATCTCACCGATTGCCACTACCTTTTTTTGCGGCAGAAGCTCTGCCAGCCGCTCCATGGAATCCGGTTCCACGGTGTCCACATCCAATCCGTGAATTCCTGCTGCAGCATAGATAAAATCATACTGCTCGGCAAGTTCCATGCATTTGCGAGCACTTTTCAGATTGCTTGCCGCATTGATGACTCCGCATACGCCTTTTTGACGCAGCCCTTCCAGCAATTCTCTGCGGTCTGCGTCAAATGCCTCATCATCATAATGCGCGTGCGAATCAAAAATTCCGGTTAACATTGAATCATTCCTTTGTTTCATTCTAACATGACGGTGTAAAAAATATGGAATTTGGCAGCTTTCCGTCCGGAAAACATTCCGTAAACGGGCGTGGCACACGCTTTGGCAGTTTGGCATAACTTTGCAGGACAACTGCCAGACATTCCAAATTACACCACCTTCCAAGCTTGAATCCGGTATTTTTCCAGATTCCCTGTGACTGAAATCCCAGCTTTCGGTGCATTGACTCACTCGGTTTATTGGGAACCGAAATCAGGGCATAAGCAGTATAATAGCCTTGCACACGCAAAATCTGCAGTAATGTACGGTAAAGTGCAGAACCGATTCCTTTTGCACACATCTCCTGCCGAACATAGACAGAACATTCCGCATCCCAGGCATAAGCCGCTCGCTCATGGTAATGTGATGCGTAAGCATAACCCAGGATTTTCCCTTTCTCCTCACAGACAAGCCAAGGTAAATCCCTTGTCACTTTCTCAATTCGCCGGCAAAACTCCTCTGCATCCGGCGATTCCGTTTCAAATGTAATGGTAGTATTCTGCACATAAGGTGAATAAATTTCGCTGATTTGTGCTGCATCTTGTTTTTGTACCACTCGAATCTTCATAGAAAGTCTTCCTTTGTGTGATGCATCTCTATTCTCAAAAAATTGCTTTCAGAATCAAAAACAGAATCAGAATCCAAAGAAGCACAAACGGCACCGCAAAATACCAGCGTTTTGCTTTATCTTCCTGCCAGAGCAGTGCAGCCTCCTCCCTGCAGCGGGAAAGCACCTTGGGCGGAAGCATGCGGATTGTGATTGCAACCAACGCAGGCAAAAGAATCAAATCATCCAGATACCCCAACACGGGAATGAAATCCGGAATCAAATCAATTGGTGACAGTGCATAGACAACGATAAACGCCGCCATAACTTTGGCATACCATGGTGTTTGCGGGTCCCTGATTGCCAGATAAATTGCCGGAATATCTCGCTTGAGTTCTGCTGCACGTTCTTTCCAATCCATGAACCAAGCTATCCCCCTTACATAATCAGGAAATCTTCTTCGAAGTTTTACCAAAAATGCGATACGGATTTTCTTCCGTATCGCATCATGCTCTTGTTCGTTATTCCGTAATTAATGCAGCCGTGCACCCGCAGGCAGCTCATCGGCAAAAACAACTTTAACGCTGCCATCCGGCGTATCTCCTGCAATCAGCATTCCATTGCTTTCCACTCCGCAAAGGGTTGCCGGTGCAAGGTTTGCAATCACAATGATATTATGGCCGATCAACTGCTCCGGCGCATAATGTTTTGCAATACCGGAAACAATGGTACGCTCACCTTCTCCGTCATTCAAGGTGATTTTGAGCAGCTTTTTGGCGCGCTTCACCGGTTCACATGCAATAATTTTTGCTACACGCAGCTCAACTTTATCAAAATCATCAATGGAAATCTGCGCTGGCTTTTCTTCCGCCGGTTGCTCTTCGGCTGCCGGTGCGGTCTGCTGTGCGGCTTTTTGCTGCTCAGCAATCATCTCATTGAGCGCTGCGATTTCTTTATCCATATCAATACGCTGGAACAGGATTTCACCCTTCTGCACCGTCACATCCGCCGGCAGAACACCAAACTGATTGAGTCGGTCGTAAGCGGTATCCTGTGCAGAAGCACCAATCTGCTGCAATGCCTTTGGCATTGTAGTTGGCATAAACGGTTCCAGCAGAGCAGCCGTAACACGGATGCTCTCCAGAAGATTATACAAAACCGTTGCAAGGCGAGCCTTGTTCGCTTCATCCTTGGCAAGTGTCCACGGCGTTGTTTCATCAATATACTTATTCGCGCGGGAAACCACCTTCAAAATTTCCGCCAACGCATTGCTCAGCTGGGTTTGATCCATCAGATCATCCACGGTAGCACGCAATCCGGTAATCATGGAAATGAATTCGCTGTCCGGGTCGGCTGTCTCCCGCTCTGTGGGCAGGGTTCCGTCAAAATACTTGATGACCATCGCCACCGTACGCGACACCAGATTGCCAAGATCGTTGGCCAGATCGGAATTGATGCGGTTAATCATGATCTCGTTTGAGAAGGAGCTGTCGGCGCCCAGTGCCATTTCACGCAGGATGTGATAGCGGATGGCATCGGCACCATAACGCTCGCCAAGCACCAGCGGATCCACCACATTGCCCAGTGATTTGCTCATCTTTTTGCCGTTGAACGTAATCCAGCCGTGAACCGCCAAATGCTGCGGCAGTGGCAGGTCAAGTGCCATCAGAATTGCCGGCCAGATGATTGCATGAAAACGCATGATATCCTTTGCTACCATATGCACATCGGCAGGCCAGTATTTTTTGAAATCATCGTACTTTTCGTTTTCGTAACCCAGTGCGGTAATATAGTTGGAAAGTGCATCCACCCATACATATACAATATGTTTGGGATCAAAGGATACCGGAACGCCCCAGGTAAAAGAGGTTCTGGAAACGCAAAGATCCTCCAGACCGGGACGGATAAAGTTATTCACCAGCTCCTGCGCACGCGTTTTGGGGCGAAGATAATCCGTATTGAGCAGCAAATCCTCCAAACGGTCTGCAAACTGAGAAAGCTTGAAGAAATATGCCTCTTCCTTTGCGTCAATTACATCACGGCCGCAATCGGGACATTTGCCGTCCACCAACTGTGTCTCTGTCCAGAAGCTTTCACACGGTGTGCAGTATTTGCCTGCATACTCGCCCTTATAAATATACCCGCGGTCGTAAAGCTCCTTAAAAATCTTCTGAACCGCTTCCACATGGTAGTCGTCCGTTGTGCGGATATAGCGGTCATAGCTGATATTCATATAGCTCCAAAGGTTTTTAAAAACTGCCACGATCTCATCGACGTATTGCTTTGGCGTGACACCCTTTTCCTTTGCCTTTTGCTCAATCTTCTGACCATGCTCATCCGTGCCGGTCAGGAACATCACGTCATAGCCTTGCATTCGCTTATAGCGCGCGATGGAATCACATGCCACCGTGGTGTAGCAATGACCGATATGAGGATTACCCGAAGGATAATAAATCGGCGTGGTGATATAAAATGTTTTCTTGTCTTTCTCCATGTTGATGACCATTCCTTTCGCCGCGCCGCAAATGAAACGGCAGGCAGAATAAATATAGTATACGCGATGCAAGCGGAAAATTCAACCTTTCCGCTGTTTTTCTCCGCATTTCCCGCCGAATATTCACGTGCCCAGCACGGAAAGCAGTATTCCCCCCACCATCAGGAAGGCAATCACCCCTGCAACGATACGAACCATCATCATCTTTTTCTTTTCACTCATACCGACATCCCTTTCTTTTGAGAATGCCAAAAGCTTTCCCTGCGATTTCATGCTGCCTGAATGACAACATAATTCGCGGGGAAAGCTTCTCGACAAAAATCTGATTCACCTTATGCAGATACACGGACTCTGCGTAAAATCAACCTGCAACGGTCTTTTCAATTTCACTCACGCGCTGTGTGGTACCGGGCGCCATGATATAATTCAGGAAAAGTGCATCGTCAACCTCATACATACTCATCAGCTTGCTCAAGCTCTGCGTAAAGTAACGCGGGTCAACCACCAGCACCGTCTGATAGTCGTGGCAAACGAACGGAACAAACGAGTTTGCATAGGATTCCTTGAAAATCAGCAGCGTCTTACCGTTTTGATTATCCAGATTTTCAATGCGCTCAAACGGCTGATCACCGTGAATAAAGCACATATACTTATTGGCAACCGTAACATTTTCTGCAACCAGTGTTCCCTTACCCAGGTAACTTGCCGGTTTTTCAATGCTCTCCTTGGGGTAATAGTAAAGTTCGTAATTAAAATCTGGAATATATGCGGTCAAAACATCCGGTTCTTTGGCAACTTTTTCTGCGGCAGCCGTTCCCTTCAGCTGCAAATATAAGCTACCGAGGAAGTTGTCATACGTGATGGTACGCAGCTTTGTAATGTCGCTTGGGGTGGCGATGCCTGTCTTCTCTGCAAAAGCCGTGTAGCCGTAATAGGCACCGAGCTGCGTCCAGTGATGATCGGTGCGGAAATAAATATATTCCCCCTGATGCTGTGCAAGCTTGCTGTAAGCATCGATGGTCGTCACCTGATTACTCATCAAGGAATAAATTTTCTCAATAGATTCCTTCTCGTTCGCCGTTTGTTTTTTATATTTTTCCGGCAGATAAAACTCTGTATTCAACGGCGCAACCATACACATCGTATTCACGTTGGGGTATTTGGCCGCAAAGCTGCTGACAGCCGCAGCATAGCGCTCATTGACTTTTGGCGCATACCCGTAAAGCTGAAACGCGGTGGTTCCCGCAATTACAAGACCCTTGGAGGTCAGGGCACTGTCGTCCTCAATGTGAAAATTACTGGACACTGCGCTTTCCGAGCTGGTTCCTGCCGCAGAAGAAGTCAGGTCGCTTTCTGTTCCGGATTGTGCCGGTGCGGCAGAGGAGGTATCCTGTGCAATTCCCTGATCGCTTGCCGTTGGGTTCGGCTTCACAATGATATCGGTATCATCTCCTGTGAATCCATACAGCGACTTGAATTTTCCGGCAAAGCGCACCAGACTTTCACGCCCCAGAAACGTATCACTCAGATAGGTGGACAGCCCCGAGATATAGCTACCGTCCGTCAGCGCAGCAAATGAAAACTTGGGCATTGTGGCAAGCTCACGGTTTTCCGTGTTGGAATACGTGGGCTTCACTGCAAGCAGGTTTATCATGCCGACCACCAGCAGCGCTGAAAAAAACAACGCAATACCGGATTTATATTTGATATACTTTTTCTTCATATCAACAATCCTCCTTTCAGCCTCGCATTAAAACCGGAAATAAATGAACGGGTGGTACGTGTTACCGACCAGCATTGCCGTGCTGATAAATACAAGTGCGGCTAATGCAATCCCCTTCACAATATAAGCCACGGTTGCCGGAACATTTCGTTCTGAAACAAGCGCGCCTTCTGCATTTACC
>CAKXIK010000007.1 GCA_934875675.1 uncultured bacterium | reverse complement strand
GATCTCAACACCGGCGGGGAGCTCTAAGCCCATCAACGCCTCAACGGTTTTGTTGCTGGGTCTCAGGATGTCGATAAGTCTCTTATGGGTTCTCATCTCGAACTGCTCACGGCTGTCCTTGTACTTATGAACAGCGCGCAGGATCGTGATGATCTGCTTCTCGGTGGGGAGCGGAACCGGACCCGACACGCGGGCACCTGTGCGCTTCGCCGTTGCTACGATCTTCTCGGCCGACTGATCGACCAACTGATGATCGTACCCTTTGATTCTGATTCTGATTTTCTCTTTGACTGCCACATGAATCGCCTCCTTAATAATAGTTGGCGGGCGGCGTGTTGAAAAACCTTACACCGTTCCGGGTGTTTCCACCCTGAACATTTAAAAACCGGATTCACTTTTTTGAGGAAAAGCAAAATCCGGGTGGCATTCATCACGTCAGGCACGCAGACCAATCCTCTGTTTGCACAGAAAAAGGCTGTGTACCGAATATTTTTCGCCCGGTTTGAAATCGGACATACTCCACGGAAAAACCGGCCTGTTCAGCCGCAACCTCCCGCTTCATCGCATATCTTGTGCAGTCACGCTTGATTATAATACCATTTTCCAGCGTCGAATGCAAGTCTTTTTTTCGTTTTTTCGCAAGAAATTTTTGCAATTTTTTTATGCATATTGTACACCGGCTTTTTTAAGTGTTCAAACCACTAAATATGCACAAACCGCGCCGTTCCGGCACAAAATCCGGGGTTGTACAGCAAGTAAATTTTTTCCACAACAAATTTTAAGATCTGCAAATCAAAAATTTTTCAGAAATTTTCCTGTTTTAATCTGCAGGCACCTCTTTTTGCAGAAAAAGGATTTGGGTTCTACCACGGGACAGTCATATTTTTGCACACATTTGCATATATTATCCACATTTTCCATAACTTTTTCCACCAAGGCAAAAAAAGAGTCAGAAAAACAGGCAAAGGCACGCCCCGGCTTCCTGAACAGCGAAAACCGGGGCGATTTTTTTGTTTAGTACTGTTCCACGATGTGATGCATTTCGTCCCAGCAGGCTTCCATATCGGCAACGAGCTTGAACTGCGTGTGCGCACGGTCAAGGTTCTGGTTTGGCCGGCTGATTTTAAAGTAATGGTCACCCTCCAGATAATCCGTCAGAAAACGCATCCCGCATTCCAGTGTCATCATCTTAGCACCCTCAGGCATCATGGCGCGTTCTGTTTGGGTCAGGCTGCCGTTGCACCCCTCCAAATATCCCTTGGTGTATAGCTCAAACAAGTTCAGGTCAAAATTCACCTTGGACAAATCCGGCTCATCCTCGGCGGCAGTTGTTGCGCCAAAACGGATGGAGTCACCAAAATCATACACCGAAAGCCCAGGCATGACGGTATCCAAATCAATCACGCAAATGGCTTTGCGGGTTTTCTGGTCAAACAACACGTTGTTCAGTTTTGTATCATTATGCGTCACGCGCAGCGGAATCTCATTCTTCTGCAAAAGATCGGTAAGCGTATGCATAAACTCTGCCCGCTCTTTGACGAATGCAATTTCCTTTGCAACCGACTTTGCCCGCCCGCAGGCATCCTGCTCCACAGCATGGCAAAAGCGTTCAAAGCGAACCGGCGTATTGTGAAAATCGGGAATCGTTTCATGCAGATGGGATGCATCAAAATCGGCAAGCAGCTGCTGAAATCTTCCGAATGCCACGGCACTCTGATAAAAATCCTCGGGACACTGCACCGTGTCAAAGCTGGTTGCATCTTCAATGAAGCGATAACTGCGCCAGTAGGAACCGATGGCATCACAGAAACAGTAGTCGCCGCCCGGCATCCGCAGATAGCTGATGGTGCCGCGGTCGGGGTTTTCTCCTGCTGCACAAAGTTTTTCCCGCAGGAACTGCGTGATATAGACCACGTTTTCCATTACCTGCCTGGGACTTTTGAAAATCTCATGATTAATCCGCTGCAACACATAACGCGTTTCTCTATTGTCATCGTTGCGGCAGACGACCGCAAAAGTATCGTTAATATGTCCGTCACCGAATGGCTTGCATTGCACAATTCTGCCGGGATAACCAACGTTGTGAACCACGTAATCAACTTCTGCACAGGGATTTTGCTCTGGCATAATACAACCACCTTAATTCTGCCTGAAACAGACAGAAGAAAATTGCCGCCCACAGAAAACTTTCCGCACGGCGGCTGATTATTGCAATTTAATTTTAATTTAATTTAGTTTAGTATACCTCTACTTCATACAATCGTCAACTGCAAGCCCGATTTTTCCCTGTTTTTCAGATTTTCAAATAAAATTTTTGATTTTGTTTGGGTAATTTTATTGTTTTATTTAGCAAAATAGTCTAATAGCAGTAAATCTTGCTTTTTTGCGCGATTTTATGATGTTTTCCGTCCCGTTTCATCATATGCAGATGCAAAACAGTGGTTCTTTGTTTTTTCAATCAAACCGTAGGCGGTGTTGATTAACAAAATTACAATATCGCCAATGCCCTGAGTTATTCGTCGACAACAATTTTCTCCGGAGGCAGCTCCAGCAGTGACGGGTCATTCAGATATTGCTGCAGACGGCGGAATACGCGGGAAAAATAGCTTCCCGAACAAATGCGTTCATCCATCACCACGCCGCAGGGAATATGCCTGCTCAATTGAACCACGCCGTTTTTATCATACTCCGGTTTTTCGATGCTGTTTCCCATGGTGATAAAAACACCGGCAGTACCGAATTCATAAATATGGTGATAGATATGATTGGTGCGAATGCTTGCCAGATTGGAAATTAGCAGGCTGCAATGAAACGGACTGGCATCAATCAGCTTTTGGGGTAACAAACCATGGCGGTCTGCAAATTTAATCAGTCCCACCGCTGCGCTGACCAGTCCTGGTACTGCAAGCAGTCTCCGCATTAAGGTATCGGTTGCATTCGTTTCCTGTGCCGCTTTGTTTTTCTCCAAAAACTCCATGATTTTTCGGTTCACGTCAAAAACGGTATCTCCCAGATCAAAACGTACCTTCGTCATGGTGCCGTCCATATCACCGGGACGCAGTACGACCATGCTCACCGTAAAATCATTATGTGCATAGATCTTTTTCTTCATAATAAACCGGTTTAAGTACGGGAATTCCGCCGCACACCGCAGATAAGCAGCAATAATCAGACTCATGTGACTCAGCCTGATGCCATCCTTGCGCTTTTGAATCAGATATTCATGAATAGGCCGGTAGGGAAGATGCACCGTAACGGAATTGAGCGCATCGTAGCGCTGGGGCATGATGTACGGAATCAGGGCGTACATCGGCTCTGTGTTTTTTACTCGTTTACCGTCTGACCGCAAGAAAAACGCCTCCTCTTTTTGAAAACCCTCTCGTCGTTAGCGTACCATATTTGCTCTTAAAATGCAATTTTTTTGCAAATCTTCGGGAATTCATTTTTATTTTCAGAGACACGCTTTTTCACATCAAACCGCAATGACAAAGCAGCAGAAAAACAAGTAAACGGTTTTAACTTCATAGGTTTTTGCACAGGCTTTGCGCATCTTCTTGGCGGGGATTCCTATTATCCGGTCTGAGCATCGTTTTGCACCGCATCTCCCTCAATGCGCAGCACCACACGTGCAGGCAGACAAGCGGCGGTTTCCCCGGTTTTGCTCAACTTGCCGGAACGCACGCAAATCTGATCGGGACAATCCGAGGATTCAAACCATGCCGCACCATTCTCCGCTGCAATGACCACATGCTCTTCACCCGGTACGCAAAACGTTGTTTTCTGCTGTCCGGAAGAAAGTGGGATTCTGCAAATCACCGTTCCGTTTTGCTCCACCACTGCCACTGCTCCGGCGCTCTGATGCTGCGCTGCCCAAAACAATACCGCACAAAGAAGCGCAATGACCGCAAAAACCACTGCATCCCAGGCAGTAAACATTTTTCGGCGCCCACTCATGGCGTTTGCAGCGTATACTTTGCGCTGCTGAGTGCAAACAGTTTTTCTGCTCCACCGCCGGAATAGATTACATGATTCTGATCAATTAACAGATAAGCCGCAGAATACTGCGCCAAAAGCTTTTCTGCCTTTTCTCTTCCAAGCACCACACAAGCCGTTGCCAGTGCATCCGAAAGAGCACCCGAATCACAGATTACCGTTGCAGAAACCAACTCACTTTTCGCCGGATATCCCGTGCGCGGATCAAGAATATGATGATAGATTGTGCCATCAAATTCTCTCTTTTTTTCATAGGTTCCCGAAGTGGAAACGCAGCCTGAAGTGACCGTAAGCGTCCCGAGCGAATCCGTTTCTCCTCCTTCGGGGTCCCGCACGCCAATGCTCCAGGCAGAACCGTCTGGTTTTGCACCAAATACACCGACACTGCCGCCCACTGCAACTACCGCACCGGAAACGCCTCTTTGGGCATAAATCTTCAATGCCTCGTCACATGCTGCTCCTTTTCCCACACCGCCCAGATCAATTCCGGCTCCCGACTGGGCAAGCGACACTGTTTTATCCTTAACAGAAAGCTGTTGCCACGAGCAAACGGCAAGACCTTGCTGCACTGCAGAATCTGCCGGCGGAGAAAAGGATTCCGCATCAAAGTCCCACAGCCTGGAAACCGGCAGAATACAAGGGTCAAAGGCACCGTCGCTTTTTTGTGCCACATCAAGACATTGCGCAATCAGCTGCAGCGTTGCCGCATCGCACTCCGCGCCGGAAATCCCTGCTGCCGCATTCACCTTTGCCACGGCAGAGGATTCAATCCGCCACGAAATTTTCTGCTCAAGCTGTGCAATCGCCGCATTGGCAGCGGTCGCTGCCTGCTGCTCTTCCTCTGTTTTGCCGTAAACGGTCTGGCTCACCACTGAGCCCATTGCAACCGTCGTCTTTTTTGTCGCCTGCGCCGTATTGTAACGCGGCAGAATTGCGCCAAATCCGCCTGTTGCCCAAATGACCATCGCTGCGGCAACCAGCAGCCCGCCCGCTGCAAACGCAACCGTTCCTGCATGGCGCTTGATCCATTTGCTCATGAACTAACCTGACCTTTCTGCAATTTCCCGCGAAAATTTACCGAATAAATTCCGATTTGATTGTATCATTGCGGCCATAAATTTGCAACCGAACCTTTTTTAAGGCTATTGGGGTCCACAAAAGCTGTGCATTTTTTTAGAAAAACCGGCAAGTGTTTTGGGTCTTGATATGATAGAATTAAATTAATTTGTTGTGTCCGGTTGGTGTTCCGGAATTTGAGAAAGGAATGATTTGAATGAAAAAAATGCTGCTTTGTTTCTGCTCTGTGCTATTGGTGCTGACCGGTGTTGCGGGATGCGCCGCCACTACCGGTTCCTCCGCTGAAAGCAAAGATGCTGCCTCTTCGTCTGATTCCTCTGCGGAAGAAAAAGTTTCCTCTGTTCAAGTCTCTTCTGCCGTCTCCACCCAACCCGATTCTGTTCCTCTGGCGGAACGTGTTTCTTCCATCAAACTTGCCGGGGAAACAGACAAAATTTTAACGGTTGTGTGGCAGCGCAGCTCTCTTGCAACGGCAACCCTTTTTCAAAAAGGAGATCAGGATGTCTGGAACGAGGTTTTTTCCACTGATTGTTATATCGGCAAGAATGGTATGACCGCAGAAAAACAGGAGGGAGACGCAAAAACACCAACCGGCGCCTACACCTTCGGTATAGCATTCGGCCGTCAAGACGACCCCGGCTCGGTAATTGCATATCACAAGCTAAACGAGAATAACTTTTGGGTAGACGACTCCAATTCCAAATACTACAATCAATTCGTTTCCGCGGATAAAGTAGAAAAAGACTGGAATTCTGCGGAACATCTGATGGCTGTTTCCTGCTACGACTATGCGCTTTCCATTAACTACAATACCGACTGCACACCGGGCAAAGGGTCTGCTATTTTTCTGCACTGCCTGACTGCCGGTTCCACGGGAGGCTGTGTTGCACTTCCGGATGAATTGGTGGTGCAGCTGCTGAAAACCGTTGATGCCAACACCCGGATTGTAATGGTAGAAAACGCTGCCGACCTTGCAAATTATTAATTTTTATTTCGCTTTTGCAAAACCCCGGTGCACTTTGTGAAAAAGGTGCATCGGGGTTTCTGTTATGTTTCCTGTGCGGCAGAAGTTTCCTCCTGTTGCTCTGTCTGCTGATGTGCGGCACGATATTCACCGGGAGTCTGGTGAACGGTTTTCTTAAACACCTTGGCAAAATAAAAATAATCCGCATAGCCCACCTTTTCGCCAACTGCCTTAATCGGATCTTCGCTTTTTTCCAATAAATTCTTTGCGTGATCCATTCTGACAGACGTAAGATATTTCGTAAAGCTTTCCGCTGGGCTTTTGCGGAACAACTGGCTAATGTAATTGGCATTCAGGTCAAACTGTTCGGAAAGCGTCTGCATCGTCAGGTCATAATCAAAGTAATGCTCGTTGACATAACAAAGAATATTTCCGATTGCGGATCTGCGTTCTGAAAAGGTGTGAGTTTCAGCAATGTCGGCAATCAGATGCTGCTCAATATCCTGCAGCATTGCATCCACATTGGGATATTGCTGGCAGAGCTGATCGTATGTTTCGCAGTCTTTTGCACTGCCGGAAAACACAAACAGCATGGACTGATACAACCGGTGTGCCGACCGAATCGTGAGTACGTCCGAAGCGAACAGCGCCTTTAGCTGCACAAAAAGTTCATGGGCTCCCGCCAGATCGCGGCAATAATAGCGGCTTTGCAGATCCTGAATCAATGCGACCGACTGCTCCACCGATACCTGTCCGGAAAACATATTGCAGTTTTTTGCGTTGATAAATTTTTGAAAATAGGCAAGTGTCGCCTCTTTGCAGGCGGCAGAAAAATCACCGCTGCGCGCAAAAATTCTGCTGATGCCAATCTGTTTTCCTGATGGTAAAAACGGCTGAATCGCTTCCTCGGATGATGCCGCAATTAAAAAGCCGTGTCGCAGGGGAAGGTCTGAAAATTCTATATGGGGCAGGCGCTTGGGTAAAATCAGCTGCGTATCCTTCTCACACAGCACAACTGCGCGGGAAGTATCCGCCGCAAATCCAAATTCCGAAAGGAACCGTTCTGCCTCCTCGGGCGAAAGATCGGCTCCCATGCGCAAAGAGAGCGCCTTCTCCTTCGTTTTGCTTGGATTACTTTCAATCTGATGGCTTGCACGGGCAAGAATGCTGTAAATTTCTTCTTCATCAAACGGCTTGACACAAAAACCGAGCACACCGTATTCCATCGCCTGCTTGGCATACTGAAACTCGTTATAGCCGCTGATGATTACAAATTTAATCTGGGGAAATTCATCCACCAGTTCATGAATCATCTCCAGCCCACTCATGCCCGGCATTTTAATATCCGTAAAAACGATGTCGGGACGCTCGCTGCGAATCAGCGCAATTCCTTCTGCTGCGCTCATTGCTTTTCCCACGACCTTAAATCCGTGTTCTTCCCACTCGATTCGTCCTTCCAGGCTGGCAAGCACAAAACGCTCATCATCGATTAAGACGACACGATACATGAAAATTCATCCTTTCTGCCTCTGCAAAGCGTTTGGCTGTGTTTACTCCATCCACGGAATCCACAGTTCCACACGCGTACCATGGTTCAGTTCACTGGTCACCTCAATGCGGCATCGGTCTCCGTAAAGCAGCTTCAGCCGGTATACCACATTTTCAAACCCGATGCTTTCCGAACGGAAGATGCTTTTCTGCGCAATCACACTGCGCATCTTGGTAAGCTGTTCCTCATTGATGCCTGCACCGTTATCCTCCACCCAAAGCCGCGTCATCGCATCGCCTTCAAATGATCCTCCAACTTTGAGCAGTCCGTCGTGTGTGCATTCCTCCAGTCCGTGGGTAATAGCGTTTTCAATCAAAGGCTGCATTACCATTTTCGGAATTCGATTTTGCAGCACCGTTTCGTCAAAATCATATTCCACGCGAAATTTATCGTAAAACCGAATTTGCTGAATATCGACATACGCCTGCGCAATTTTCAGCTCATCCGCAACCGTAACCGTATCGGCACCGCGGATACTGTAACGGAAAATACGGGAAAGTGCTTTGATCATGCGCGCAGTCTCCGGTGCATTTTCGGTATATGCAATGCCCAGAATAACCTCCAGCGTGTTGTGAAGAAAATGCGGGTTGATCTGGCTTTTCAGGTACAGCAGTTCCGTTTGCTTTTTCTGAATTTCTGCATCGTAAAGTGTTTCCATCGTATTAAACAAGCTGTGGTTGAGCCGGTCAATTTCACCGATCATGCCGTTAAACTGGTCTGAGATCTCCATGATTTCGCGGCAACCATCCAGTTCTACCGGTTGACGCATCATATCCACACTGCCGGTTTTGACCCGCTCCATATGATGTGAAAATTGCGAAAGCGGAACCGTAAGACTGCGGCTGAACACGAAGAAAAACAGTACCAGCAGAATTGCTGCCACCACAACCAGAATAATCGTCAGATCCCGCACCCAGTATACATTGCTGACAATTGCTTTTTTTGAGGTTACGCTTACAATATATCCTTGGATGGAGGGCAGCTTGTCAAAATTAATCAAATACTCAGCATCCTCGATGTTCATCTGGGTCTGGGTGGCTTCTTCCTGATGACTGAGCCACTGTTCCATCACATCAAGCTCTTCCTTAATATCCGTGGAACGGTTCTGCGCACAAACCTTATGTTCAGAATTCAGAATAAAAATTCCTGTATTGAACTGATCCTGAAAATCACTGACACCCAGAAAATCAATCTGGACAACAAATGAAATCTGACCGGAATCCGGCACACCGGTTAGATTATAAACATCCTTGAGCTGTGTGGTCAGCAAAAAACAGCGCCGCGTCCGAGAGCTCTTGTAATTAAAAATATTGGTCAGATGATAATAATTTTCCGTCTCGGCGGGAATCTCCTCAAGTGCCGCCAAAACCTCTGCTGTACGCCCATTGGAAAAGTAATCAACGTCATTATAACCCGTTACAATAAACTCCTGCACATTCTGGTCAATCTGATTGGCGCTCAGCGCCAGCGAATCGAGCTCCTTTGCCGGCTGATAACGATCATTGTTATCTTTAGCAGCAAGGTAATTGAACACCGAGCGGTTATACCCTGTCCGCTGCAAAAGGCTTTCCATCCGGTCACACTGCTTTTCCAATGAGGTTTTCATTTGAGAAAAAACATCTGTGGTATACGAAATATTGTTCTGCACCAGCGTTCCCGCAATCATATAATAAGCAATACACATGCAGCTGCTTAAAATTACCAGCACAAAAGCTGCAAGAATCCAAAGCTGATACGCAATCGGCATTTGTCGAAACCGTTTCATGAAATCTCCCCATCCAACGACAAAATTATACATACTCCGATTTGTTTTTTATATATTGTATCATGCTTTTGTTTGAAATTCAAACGGGATAGCGGCTTGTCTGTGCGGATTCTGTTAGGAAATTGACTTTTCCAAAAAATATAAAGAAAGCAATTGAAATTTCCGTCAAAAGACAATAGAATAAAAGCGTAACAAAACAGTTACACAATTGATAGCAGAGGTGATTTGAATGATCGTTGATGTACATGCGCACTTGTGGGAGTCACGTCCCGACCAGGACAAGCGAGAAATTTTGCAGGCTGTGAATCAGTTTGGCGTAGACAAGGTAATGATCTCCACACTGAACACTTATATTCCCTCCGTGGAGGAAGTTAAGCACGACAACCAGCTTACGTGGGAATTTATGAAAGAGCAGCCCGACCTGATTATGGGATACTGCTACCTGAACCCGCGCAATCCGGACGCCCTCAGCGAACTGCGCACCTGTGTGGAAGACCGCGGATTCTGCGGTGTAAAGTTGTGGACCTCCACGTTTTGTGATGATCCGTTGGTGAACCCCATTGTTGAAAAATGCATTGATTATGATATTCCGATTCTGGTTCATACCTTTTACAAAGCGGTTGACCAGCTTCCTTATGAATCACTCGGCGAGCACATGGCAAACCTTTCCCGCCGCTACCCCGAATCCAAGCTGCTGATGGCACACATTGGCGCAAACTGTGTTCGCGAGCTGCGTGCGGTAAAAAACTGCAAGAATGTATGGGCGGATTTTTCCGGCTCCATTAACCATGCGAATGACCTTCCGTATGCAATTAAAATGCTCGGCATTGACCGCGTGCTTTTTGGCACCGATATGCCCGGTATTGACTTTGCCGTCAGCTATTCGCAGGTGTTGGAAGCCAATCTGACCGATGCCGAAAAATCACAGATTCTCAGCGGCAACGCGCAAAAGCTGTTTAAGCTGTAAGGAGGAGGAAAACCCTATGAAAAAATTTGATGCCTGCGGACTTTGGGGAAACTGGCCGTTCCGACTCATTCCAAACCATACCGTTGCCGATTTAAAAGCAATGCACCAGCGTTACGGAATAACCGGCGGCTGTGTTGCGTCCCTGGAGAGCGTTTTTTACAACGATCCGATGGAAAGCGAAGAGCGCCTTGCTGCTGAGCTTGCGGGAACGGAATATCGTCAGGTAATTACCGTCAACCCCACACTGCCTGCCTTTGATGAAATGATTGACGAAGCGGTGGAACGGTTTGACGTTGCCGCTGTGAAAATTGTGCCCGGATACCATGGCTATCGTTTAACCGACGACTGCATGGAAACGCTGCATAAGGTTCTGGTTAATCATCATCTTCCGCTTTATGTCGTCCGCCGGATTGAGGATGTTCGTCTGAACTACCTCGTTCTCCCTCGCGAACCCGACAACGATGAGTTTACTGCGCTTGCCAAGGCAATGCCGGACGTCAAGCTGCTCTTCTGCGGATTTAGCGGATGGGAGATGCTGCCGTTTGCACCTCTCTGCAAGGAATGCCCGAATGTTTACTTTGAGATGTCTCTGTTTAAAAACGGTGTAGGCTGGATGCCTTATGGACTGGAACAGTTCCCCGCTGACCGCCTTCTCTTCGGCTCTTCCTATCCGTTCTATGTGATGAGAACACAGGTCATGAACGTGGAAGAAACCGGTCTGAGCGAAGAAATTCAGAAAAAGCTTTATTCTGAAAACGCAGAGGCCTTTTTTGCAAAATAATATTTATTTTTGAATTAACGCGGTGGTCAATGCGGTTTGACTTCCGCGTTTTTTGCAGGATATCGTTCCATTGGCAAAATATCTTTTTTCCTGCTGCGCTCTGCCGTTTTTGCCGCTTGCAATTTAAAAATATCTGTGCTATGATAATTTTAATTAAACAGCATCAAAAACTGTGATGGAGAGAGTAGCCGCTGTGTAAAAGGCAGAGCGAGCCGGGGAGAGTGCAAGCCCGGTGCGAGTAGCCGGTGGGGAAGATCACTCCAGAGTTGCAGGTTGAACCTGATTCTGCTTTTCGGTTGCTGCCGGAGCAGGGCAGAAGTAAATCTCGCCGGGTTTCCTCCGTTAGCGGGAACGCATATCAAGCCGGTATGCCGTAATGGGTGGTATCACGAATCGTTTTGCAATGCAAGCCTTCGTCCTGTTATGGACGAAGGCTTTTTTATTTTGAACCGGCAGGCGGACGAGAAACGCGCGCCGTGAAAGGATGGAATGAAATATGTATCGCAAAGTGCCGACCAACATGGACTTTGTCGCCAGAGAGCACGACATCGAAAAATTCTGGCAGGAAAACAAGATTTTTGAAAAAAGCATCGAAACCCGCGCGGAGGGGGAGCCCTATGTCTTTTATGACGGCCCGCCCACTGCAAACGGAAAGCCGCATATCGGTCATGTGCTGACCCGCGTAATCAAGGATATGATTCCGCGCTACCGCACGATGAAGGGCTGCATGGTTCCGCGCAAAGCCGGTTGGGACACCCACGGTCTGCCGGTGGAACTCGAAGTTGAAAAGCTGCTCGGGCTGGACGGCAAAGAGCAGATTGAACAATACGGACTGGAACCGTTCATTGAAAAATGCAAGGAAAGCGTCTGGAAATACAAGGGAATGTGGGAGGATTTCTCCGGCGTGGTCGGCTTTTGGGCGGACATGGACAATCCCTACGTCACCTATCACAATGATTTCATCGAATCTGAATGGTGGGCACTCAAGCAGATTTACGACAAAGGGCTTCTTTACAAGGGCTTTAAGGTTGTGCCGTACTGCCCCCGTTGCGGAACTCCGCTTTCGTCTCACGAGGTTGCACAGGGATATAAGGACGTGAAAGAGCGTTCCGCGGTGGTGCGCTTCAAGCTCAAAAACGAGGATGCCTATATTCTCGCCTGGACCACCACGCCGTGGACACTTCCCTCCAACGTTGCGCTCTGCGTAAACCCGGAAGAGGAATATTCCAAGGTAACCGCCTGCGACGGTTACACCTATTATATGGCAAGCGCGCTGCTCGATACGGTGCTCGGCAAGCTGAATCATGAGGAAGGCGAAGCAGCCTACACCGTGCTGGAAACCTTCCCCGGCAAGCAGATGGAGGGCATGGAGTATGAGCCGCTTTACGACTGCGCCGCCAAGCTTGCGGAAAAGCAGCACAAAAAGGCGTTCTATGTGGTATGCGACGGCTATGTCACGCTGACCGACGGTACCGGCGTGGTGCATCAGGCTCCCGCCTTTGGTGAAGATGACGCACGCGTCGGCCGTAAATACGATATGCCGTTTGTGCAGCTCGTCGATTCCAAGGGTGACATGACCGAGGATACCCCGTTCGGCGGTGTCTTCGTGAAAAAGGCCGATCCGCTCGTGCTCGATGATCTTCGCCAGCGCGGATTGCTTTTTGATGCGCCGAAGTTTGAGCACAGCTACCCGCATTGCTGGCGCTGCGACACACCCCTGATTTACTACGCCCGTGAAGAGTGGTTTATCAAGATGACGGACGTGAAGGATGACCTGATTGCCAATAACAACACCGTCAACTGGATTCCGGAAAGTATCGGCAAGGGTCGTTTCGGCGACTGGCTGGAAAATGTGCAGGACTGGGGCGTCAGCCGCAACCGCTATTGGGGTACGCCGCTGAACATCTGGGAATGCCCGGACTGCGGTCACCGTCACAGCATTGGCAGCATTGCCGAGCTGAAGGAGCTTTCGGATAATTGCCCGGAAAATATTGAACTGCATCGCCCCTTTATTGATGCGGTCACTATCAAATGCCCGCATTGCAGCGGCACGATGAAGCGCGTTCCCGAGGTGATTGACTGCTGGTTCGATTCCGGCTCCATGCCTTTTGCGCAGCATCATTATCCGTTCGAAAACAAGGATTTGTTTGAACAGCAGTTCCCCGCCGATTTCATCAGCGAGGCAGTTGACCAGACACGCGGCTGGTTCTATTCTCTGCTTGCGATTTCGACGCTGCTCTTCAACAAAGCACCGTATAAAAACGTTATCGTGCTTGGTCATGTGCAGGACGAAAACGGTCAGAAGATGAGCAAATCCAAGGGCAACGCCGTTGACCCGATGGACGCACTCCAAACCTACGGTGCCGATGCCATCCGCTGGTATTTCTACACAAACTCTGCACCGTGGCTGCCAAACCGCTTCCATGGCAAGGCTGTCGTGGAAGGTCAGCGCAAATTCATGGGCACGCTCTGGAACACCTATGCATTCTTTGTGCTTTACGCCAATATTGATGATTTTGATGCCACCAAATATACGCTCGATGAAAGCCGCCTCACTGTGATGGACAAATGGCTGCTTTCCCGCCTTAACACCATGGTTGGTGATGTGGACAGCAATCTTGCCAACTACCGCATTCCGGAAGCCGCCCGCGCTTTGCAGGATTTTGTGGACGACATGAGCAACTGGTATGTCCGCCGCGGCCGTGCGCGCTACTGGGCAAAGGGCATGGAGGCGGATAAGATTAACGCATACCTGACGCTTTACACGGCTCTTGTCACCACCGCCAAGGCAGCCGCTCCGATGATTCCGTTCATGGCGGAGGATATCTACCGTAATCTGGTCTGCTCCATTGATGCCAATGCACCCGAAAGCGTCCATCTGTGCGATTTCCCCGCAGTCGATGAAAGCCGCATCGATAAAACGCTTGAGGCAAACATGGAAACCGTGCTCAAGATCGTCACCCTCGGTCGTGCAGCGCGCAATGGCTCCAACCTGAAAAACCGCCAGCCGCTTTCCGAAATGATCGTCAAAGCGGGCGAGGCTTTGCCGGAATATTACGTCGAGGTCATCGAGGATGAGCTCAATGTAAAGGCAGTCGAGTTTGCCGAGGATGTGGAGAATCTTGTTTCCTACACCTTCAAGCCGCAGCTGAAAACGCTTGGGCCGAAGTTTGGCAAGCAGCTTGGCGAAATCCGCACGCAGCTTTCCGCTCTGGACGGCTCTGCCGCCAAAAAGGAGCTTGATTCCACCGGATTTATAATGCTGCAGCTTTCCACCGGTGCCGCACAGCTTTCCGCCGAGGATTTGCTGATTGAAGCACAGCAAAAGGAAGGCTACTTTACCCTCAGCGACGGCGGCGTTACGGTTGCTCTCAACACAACGCTTACCCCGGAGCTGATCCGCGAGGGGTATCTGCGCGAGATTGTCAGCAAGCTGCAGACGATGCGCAAGGAAGCTGGGTTTGAGGTCACCGACCACATCAACGTCACCATTTCCGGCAGCGAAACCATCCTCGCCGTTGCGGAGGAAAACAAATCCTCCATCCTGCGTGACGTGCTTGCCGAAAGCCTTTCCTCTGCAGAGCCCAAGGGCTATGTGAAGGAATGGGACATCAACGGCGAAGCCGCCACGATGGGCGTGGAAAAGGTCTGATTTCCCCACCCGCAGCATAGCTCGATTCTGAACTTTTGAACAGCCGGAGCATTCGCAAGGATGTTCCGGCTGTTTTTTTCGGAGAATTTTATATAAATATAAAGCATAGGATATATATTACATAAATTGTATCAGGTTCTCCATTCGAACCGCTGTCACATAGTCGCTTTCCTGTGAGAATGTGAACGAGCAAGCCGTGCGTTTCGCAATAAATACAAAAATTTAATATAATATAAATTTTTATTGCAATATTTGTATTCATGTTATATTATGGAATTGTTGGAAAAATAAATATAACTGGGGTGTTTCTAATGCATTACGTTATTTGTTTCTATTATGACACAAATAACGCGGTGAGTACCAAAATGAAAAAAATCACAGAGCATTGTCATTTTGTTAATTCTTTGTGTTATGTTATCTCTTTTGTACCTTCTGTTCCTGCCCAAACGAACGCATCGGTTGAAATCAAGTAAAAGCTATATTAATGGAGAAACGGCTGAAGCTCTTACGGAAAGTGTAACGTCGGACTTTTATAATAGCAGCATCTTACAAATTACAAGCACTAATGAGCTTTACAACCTACTAGTCCAACAACCAGCACATACAATAATAAGGTAGCGGGGGCATATAGAAATTATCTCAGAGGGCAAGGATATACCACCGGTGTTACTGTAGACAGTTATTGGTTTAGTTTTTGGTCTGATTTTACAAGAGATATAGATAATGGTTACCCATACATACGTTTTTTCACGTCGGGAATAAAGGCCACTCTGTTGTGACTGTAGGATGGTATATGAAGCGTTACGGAAACTTGCATTTTAAGTATTTACAGGTTTAAACCGGATGATCACGTGAAGTTAAATATGTCTATTTTAATAATTACTATGACTCAATTAGTGGGATTGCCATTAAAATGTGAGGCGGGTTTCGTGAAAAGAAAAATATTATATATCTCAATCATTATCATCATCGTTCTTGCGCTGTTCATCGGGAGCCTGTATACAATCTCATCGCGCACCTTTGTTCCCATCTCTGACGTTGTGGAAAGTTTGCACGGTATCAGAAGCATGGAATGCAGTAAAATCGAGTTGCAATACCAAGACCTGACATCATCCGGTTCCGGGAATATTAAAAAAATAGTAGTTGATGATACCGCAGAGATAGAACGCTTTGAAGAGCTTGTATTACAAACCTTTTGTCGAAAAAACAACCGGCAGCTCTCCACAGGTTCTACAAATGTTCAAGTGACTTTTTCGTTTTCAAACAATAAAAGCGTTACAATCGAAACTCTTGCTGACGGTGGCGTCCAATATAAAAATAAATATTATTCAACCAATAATGAATTAGGAACATATTTTACAGATTATGTATTAACAAAAAAGTGACCACTCAATATGAATGGTGCAACCGCAAAAATATACCATCGTGTCTTTGTTGAATAGCATAAAATCCTTTGTCGCGGAATCATTTTTACACGAAGAAAGGCGTTTGAAATCATGACAAATCGAGAAAAACTACGCACAAAAAAGGTGATTATCCTTATCACGGTTGTGCTTGGCGTTTGTCTGCTGATCGGCGCGGGAGTTTGGTTTTATTGCAAAACGGCACGGGAAACACGCGCAGCGCAGGAAGCCAAAGCCGCACAAGACGCGCTTGCTGCCCAGTCGGCGCTTGACGCAGACCTTGCACGCATCACGGCAGAGGATGTGATCTTCGTCAGCATGTCATACACTGACACGCCGAGCTTTGGGTTCTATGGCACCGAGGACGCGGAACAAATGAAAGACGCGGTCGGCTGGATTCGAAACGCCGGATTTCATGCCACGCTCTCTGCCGCAAGCCATGGCGTTCCGTCGGCAGCAGGCGGCATTGACCCCTGTTACGCTTTTACCTTACGCGACCGCAGCAAGCTTCAACTTTCTTATCTGGGCAGCAACCAAGTCGAATACAACGGTTGGATTTTCAGCGTTGACGATACAGAGCTTGCGGCTAAGTTTCGCGCGCTTTACGATTCGGTCAAGGATAAAGCCCAGAAATACCCTTCGTATTTTCCGACCGAACCAGAAAAAGCTCCGCTGGCTATGAACTAGACCAAAAGACCGCCCTGCTCCAAATGAAGCAAGGCGGTCTTTTAGTTTGCATATTTTTCGTAAAATTCACTCAGCATATCCCGCAGGCTGACACCAAGGATTTCGCAAAAACAGGCAAGCTCATAATCCGTGACAAACCGCGTATTGTGCTCGATTTTGCTAATCATCTGCTGGTCAATATTGACTCCCATTGTCTGCATTTTAGCTGCAAGCTCACCTTGGGAAAGCTGCGCTTCCACACGAGCCTTGTGCAGCGATTGCGAGATTAAGTTTTTATTGCTGAAATAAAGAATCTTTTTCATAGCAATCCCCACGTTTATATAGCGTATTTTACTTGACTTTATCAAATATTTTGCGCTATAATACGTTACATAAACGTATTATGGAAGGATTGAATAAAATGGACTTTGAAACAGAGCTGCTTGCAGGGATTCTATCCCGTTACAAACTTACCGTTTCTTTTTCCGGGTTGGAATCCAGCTTAAATCATATTGTGGAAATGCAATGCTTTCAGATACTGCAAAAAATTCATTCCATCCTTAAAGATGATAATTTGAATGACGCTGAATGTTTTATGAAGATTGAAGAAATAGTTTGTCTGTTTGAAAAATCTGGCGTTTCGTGCGGAAATCGGCACGACTTTGGATAAAAACAGTATCATGCCAAAAGACCGCCCTGCTCCAAACTGAAGCACGGCGGTCTTTTGGTTTATAGAGATAAATTATTATGATGGCAAATTAAAGGTATTTCCACAAATCATCGTGCGGGGCGGGGATGACCGAGCTGGCGGCAAAAAGACCCTGCCGCTTGGCATATTCGCTGCCCGATTCCACGGAAGCCTGCACGGCACCGATGGTTCCGGTGATGATTGCAACGCCTTTGCCGCCCATTCCGCGGGAAATTCGCAGGTCGAGCACATCCACCTTGGCGGTTTTCACAGCGGTATCGGCAGCTTTAATCGCGCTGGCTGCCGAGAAGGTTTCAATCACACCGAGCGCACCCTTGGGAGCCTCCAAACCGCCGCCGAGCAGTGCTTTGATGACCATTTCATCAATTCTGCCAAGCAGAACGGTATCGATAATGTATGCTCTGTAATTCATATTCACACGGTCGAGTGCTGCCTGAACCGACGAAAGCTCTCCGGTGATTAAAATTTCATATTTTCCGGGGCAGGAGGAATGTGCCGTAATCAGCCGGATATCAGCCGATTTTAACGCTTCATCGCACGCCTCCACGCCTTTTGCAATGCTTTTGATTTCAATAACGCCTACTGCGTACAGCATAGCTTGTCACGCCTTTCTCTAAGCTGGATTATCGGACGGAGATTACAATTTTGTCCGGCGCAACGGATGCAACCACACCCGCGCGCGGAGCATGGATATTTGCCGAGATTGCGCCGTTTGCCTGCGCAATCAGCTGACCTGCCGCAACGGAATCGCCCTGGCTGACAACCGGGGTTGCCGGTGCGCCTGCGTGCTGCTTGAGCAGCAGGGTGAGCGTTTTTGCTTCCGGCTCGCGCTCGGTAAGCTCGGTCATTTTGTCAAGCTCCATCACACCGATTCTGCTCTTGAACCGGCCGGACGGCAAAATTCTGTAATCACGCTCCGGATCCGGCTCAGGATCGGAGGTTGCCTGATAACGCAGCTTGTTCTTTGCCAGAATCCCCTTGACCTGCGCATAAACACGGGCAGGGCTGATTCCCTGACAGCAAGAAGTCATTTCGCACACACCGCATCCGCTGCAAAGCTGTGCTTCTGTAAACAGCTCCGGCATTTCCTCCACCATCTCCATGGAGGTTCGCACAATTTTGTGCGGGTGCAGCGGATAGCCGATCAATGCGCGGGGGCAAAGATCGGTACACAGGGTGCACTGGCAGCAGTTGGATGCTGCATGCACATTAACCGCACGATTGGGTGTCAGCTTGCTGGTAATTGCCGGAATGTCCTCTGGCAAAACTAAAATTCCCTTGGTCGTCTTTTTGACAAATGAATGCTCCGGATTAATAATAGAACCCATTGCGGGGCCGCCATCAATGACAACGCAGCCGTCGGGAATTGTGTTTCCCGTTGCTGCAATCAGCTCGGCGACATTCATTCCGACTGGAACACGCATCGTAACGTGGTTTTTCACCTTACCCGCAACTGTGACCCATTTTTCTGTCACCGGGGCATTTTCATCAATGGCACGGTGAACATTATACATGGTTTCCGCATTGAAAATCAGCACGCCTGCCGAAAGCGGAAGCGCACCAGGACGAATCACTCTGCGCAGCACCTGATAGGTGAGAATGACCTCGTCACCGATCGGGTAAGCGTTTGGCAGCAGCGCAACCTTGATGTGCGCTGAAACCTGCTGCCCGGGCTCTAACCCAAGGCGCTGAATATTATGCTTTTTAATTGCGATGTATCCGTTGTTAATTCCGGCGGCAGCCATGACTTCTTCCGCGCCGGTCAAAATTTCATCCAGATGCTTGCGCACCAGGTGATAATCGGTAAACAGCAGCGGCTCACATTCCGACGCATTAATCAACAGCGTATCAGCGCCCGGTGCAATTTTAACCGCTGTGGGGAATCCTGCGCCGCCCGCGCCGATAATTCCGGCTGCCGCAACGCGTTCTTTCAATTCGCTTAATTCCATTTTGGAGAGTCCTTTCGCAGAAGAATCAATCGTCAATAATACCAACCACAACCGCATCTACCGGTGTGTTTGTATTTTGCAGCGCAAGGCGCGCACTGCTGCCCGTCGTAATCAAAACGCGCTCTCCGATGCCGGCGCCAACGCTATCAATTGCGACTATGTAACGGTCGGTATCCTGTCCGTTTTCAATCAGCCGAACCTCAAAGATTTTCGATCCGACAATATTGTCATTTTTGCGCGTGGAAACAATATTTCCCACCACTTTGCCCATCAACATGGCAATTCATCCTTTCACAAAGGCAATATTCCGTTCACCGGAATCATTTTCCGCAGGCACCGCCGCATTTGCAGGTGTGAATGCTCACGGTTGAGCCATTGCCAAGTGCTGCTGCATTGGCATCGTCGGTGTCCAGATGCATTTCCAGACGGAACTGATCGCTTACCCGAATCTGAACATCAAAAAAGCGTGTGCGGCGTTCGGTATTTGCATCCACCGTCACAAAATCGCCGTCTTTAACGGCAAACTTTGCGGCATCGGCCGGGCTCATATGGATATGGCGGTTCGCAATAATGCAGCCTTCCTTGATTGTGAGAATCCCCTTTGGGCCAATGATTGCCACGGGCGCACTGCCTGCCACATTGCCGGATTCACGAACCGGTGCCTTAACCTTGAGCGTATAGGAATCGGTGCGGGAAATTTCGACCTGCGTTTTGCTGCGCAGCGGACCAAGCACACGCACTTTTTCAATCGGGCGCATGGAGGGGCCAACAATCGTCAGCGTTTCCTTGCAGGCAAACTGCCCCGGCTGCGAAAGATCCTTCATCGGCTGCAATTCATACCCTTTGCCGAATAATACTTCCACATCGGAAGCAGTAAGATGGATATGACGGTTGGAAACACCCACGGGAATTGCGCCGTCCTCTTTTTTTGCCTCTGCGGGTGCCTTTTTTTCGTCGGCAACCACACCGCCGTTCTGTGCAACAATCTGCCGCACAATTTGTTCTACCATTGATGCATTCAGTTCCATATTAAAATTCATTCCTTTCAAAATGACGTGTCTTCCAAACCAGAAATTTTAAGCATACCCTTTGATATTCACTTTTCTCCCGCCGCAGGTGGCAGAAAAGCTCATAGAACCGCCATCGCAAAGTTAAAAACAGGAGTGTTAAGCGATTGCCTGAAACAAAATTAATATGATGATCGGGATAATTCCCGGTTATTTTCCAATCAAGCCGGTGCACCGGATAAATGGTACCAATGCACCGGAAACAAAAAACGTGACGCGATTATTTTGCTGCGGGCAGCAGCTTTTCCACATCACCGTGCGGCGCGGGAATGACATGCGTCGCAACGACTTCGCCCAAACGACCGGCGGCAAAGCCTCCGGCTTCAACGGCAGCCTTCACAGCACCGACATCGCCGCGCACCATGATGCTTACCAAACCGGAACCGATTTTCTCGGAACCGATGAGTCTGACATTTGCAGCTTTTGCCATGGCATCGGCAGCTTCAATTGCAGCAACCAGACCGCGGGTTTCAACCATACCCAGAGCTTCCATTGCAAAGCCTCCTTTGTTTGAATCAAATGAGAATTGAACTTATTTCGCAGCGGGGAGCAGCTTCTCAACATCGTTGTGCGGACGCGGGATAACATGAGTAGCGACAACCTCGCCCAGACGACCGGCAGCAGCGCCGCCAGCTTCAACCGCAGCCTTCACAGCCCCGACATCGCCGCGCACCATGATGCTTACCAAACCGGAACCGATTTTCTCGGAACCGACCAGTGTAACGTTTGCAGCCTTTGCCATTGCATCGGCAGCCTCGATTGCGGCAACCAAACCGCGGGTTTCAACCATTCCTAATGCTTCCATCATGTGAATACTCTCCTTTATGGTGTTTTCATTTGTTGTAGCTGCAGCCTTTGGAGCAGCCGGTTTCTTTGGAGCAGCCGCACGAGACGCGGCGGGTTTCTTTGCTTCTGCCATTGCAGACGCCTCCTTGCGGAACTGTTATTCTGAATCCAGATCGTCCGTGTAAAGGAACTTGGCAATTTCGGAATGCGGGCGGGGAATTACCTCGCACAGCTTTACCTTTCCGATTTGTGCCGCAGCCACTTTTCCGGCCTCGGCGGCAGCTTCCACTGCGGAAACCGTACCATCGACCACAACGGTGACGAGCCGTCCGCCCAGTCTGCGTTCCACATGAATCAACCGAACATCTGCTGCTTTGAGCATTGCGTCAAGTCCGGTGACTGCTGCGGTGAACGCTTCAACCTCCAGCAGGGCGATTGCCTTGTTCGGCAAGTTTTGTTCTTTCTGCATCATGTGATACCGTGCCTTTCCGGCGATTTTGCGAGGGCAAAGGGCTTCGAATTATTTCGCAGCCGGGAGCAGCTTCTCAACATCGTTGTGCGGACGCGGAATAACATGTGTTGCAACAACCTCGCCCAGACGGCCGGCAGCAGCACCGCCCGCTTCAACAGCAGCCTTCACAGCGCCGACATCGCCGCGCACCATGATGGTCACCAAGCCGGAACCGATTTTTTCGGAACCGATCAGAGCGACATTTGCAGCCTTTGCCATTGCATCGGCGGCTTCGATTGCGGCAACCAGACCGCGGGTTTCAACCATACCAAGAGCTTCCATCATAACAATCAATCTCCTTAAAATAATTTTAAAATTATAATTTTTGCACTGTCTGCGGAGCAAACCGCTTTACAGATCAGTTTTAGATTGGGCTTGAGTTTTCTCTCACGCCGGAAATTTTGTCATGTCCCAGCGCATTGAGCTTTGCGAGCTTTTTGGTGTCTTCCTCCTGACGGGTAATCACGTAGGAGGTGATGTACAAATTGCGCGCCTTTGCGGCATCAATTCCTGCCTGCATTGCGCTTTCCACCTCGGCAACCTCGCCCTCCATTTTGACCACCAGCACAATCGGGACTTCGCATTTTTCCGCATTGGCGGGTTTGTTGCGATCCAGCGCCACAATTGTGACATTGCCGGCTTTGGCTGCGGCATCTGCCACCACAACCGCGGTGGTAAAGCCGAACACCTCAATCATTCCAAGTGCTGCCATGGTATCATCCCTTCATGGTTTCATTCATGCTGTCATTGTTAAAAGGGTTTTGCTCTTTAACAATTTGGGACGTAGCAGACCTTGATACCCTGCTGAGCAATGTTGACTTCCATGGCCTCGTTGAGCTTATCCAGCGGGAAGCTGTGTGTAATCAGCTTCTTGATCGGAATATTCATTTCGCGGCACTGCTTGAGGAAAGCGATTGTGGTGAGGTAATCCTGAGCGGTGTAATCCCAGGAACCGACCAGATTGATTTCCTTGTTGCAAAGGGCAAGATGCGGGTTGATCGTGCAGTCACCGTTGTTGGTGAAGAAGCCCATCTCGCAAAGTCCGCCGCCGCGGCGAATGTAGCTGTAAACATCCGCAGCAGCTGCCGGAGCACCGGTGCACTGGTACGCAAAATCAGCACCCATGCCATCGGTAACAGCCTTGACGAGCGCGACGCGTTTTTCCAGCGTATCGGCATTGGCATCCTTAAAGTTGATAATTGTTTTGCAGCCGATTTCCTTGGCAAGAGCCAGACGGGATTCGGAGCCATCGATTGCGATGATGTGATTGATACCGGCAGCACGCAGCACGCAGAGCATCATCAGACCAACCGGGCCGCAGCCCTGCAGCAGAACCTTGCTGTTAAACTTGAGCAAGCCGGTGGACTGACCACGGATGAGCGCATGCACACAAACGGTGGCAAGCTCGAGCAGCATTCTTTCCTGAACATCCAGACCGTTCACGTTAAAGTAGGTTGCCCCGGTACCGTGAATCAGCAGATAATCGGAGAACCAGCCGTTGAGATGACACTCGCTGCTGTCCGGAATCAAGCCGAAAATGCCCTGCTTATCGCAAAGGTTTGTGTTGCCCGGGTGATTGCGGCAAATTCCGCATTCGCCGCACTTGGTGACGGAGGTAACGATTTTGTCGCCAACCTTGAGCGGTTTGCCGGCGGTGTCACACTTGACATTCTTACCCATTGCAACAACCTCGCCGGTTCCTTCGTGACCGAGCACAACCGGAATATAGCCGAACGGATCGCCCTTCCATTCATGGACATCGGTACCGCAAACGCCGCAGCCCTCAACGCGGACGAGAATCTCGTCATCGCCGATTGCCGGAATCGGGTACTCCTTAACTTCGATCTTGCGGACAGCGGTGAGCATTGCAACGTGAGCAGTCTTTGGGACTTCTGCAGAGACAGCCTTAGCTGCGGGAGCTGCGGTTGCTTCACCTTTGTCTGTCATCTGATCGAGGATCTGACGGACTACGCTTTCAATTTGACTTGCATTGAATTCCAATATAAACACCTCGATTTAAAATTGATACCAATTCCACGGGATCTGAAATCAGTATTGTGGACATAAGCTTGAAAGAGGAATCTTTCAAACGACAAATCTGCATCTTTACAGTCAAAACAACCGTGATTCCGGTAAGCCGGAAGCGACACAGAAATTGCATCAATAGGATCAAGAAAAAACCGTATGAATGAATTGACTGCTGATTGGCAGCAGAAGATTTCTTCTTAGATAATGCGGAAGCCATCGGAAAGCACGCAGCGACGCTTGCGGGTATAGCTGCGGGCAGAGGTTAATCCTTCGCCGGTAGGCCCTGCAATCGTAAAGGTGGTGTGACCTTCGCCGCCAAAGCCGATACCTGCATAGGACGGAGCATTTTTGACGAAGATGGTGGTCTCCACTGCCTTGGCAAAGCGGGACAGGTGATCCACATTCTTGGAATGCATGTGAGCAGTATGGCGGTTGCCGTGCTCAGCCTGAACCGCAAGATCAATTGCCTCTTCAATATCTGCCACACGAACGATTGGCAGAATCGGCATCATCAGTTCGGTTTGCACAAACGGATGTCCGAACGAAGTTTCACAAATCAGGCAGCGAACTTCAGGACCCACATCAAGCCCGATCATCTTGGCAAGCACTGCGGCATCGCGGCCAACGCATTTGCGGTTGATGACCTTTTTTGTCTTGCCGGATTTCGGATCGGTTTTTTCCACCAGAACGGTTTTCACCAGTGCATCCACCTGCTCAGGATTGAGCATATAGGCACCGTTTTGCAGCATGTAATGTACGAGCTCATCGGCAATGTTGGAGAAGGCAAAAACCTCTTTTTCTGCGATACAGGGGAGGTTGTTGTCAAACGTGCAGCCGTCGATGATGTCTTTTGCTGCCTTGCGGATATCGGCGGTATCGTCCACGATGACCGGGGGATTTCCTGCGCCGGCACCGATGGCTTTTTTGCCGCTGGAGAGAACTGCCTTGACCACGCCGGGGCCACCGGTGCAGACGAGCATCCGGATTGCCG
This sequence comes from uncultured bacterium, assembly GCA_934875675.1. GTDB lineage: Bacteria > Bacillota > Clostridia > Oscillospirales > Acutalibacteraceae > CAKXIK01. The sequence continues at coordinate 55,943 of CAKXIK010000007.1, read as the reverse complement.
GATCCTGCTCCATCACCGCAGCGGAATCCATGGTCGGCTTCACAACGGAAGCAACGAGAACCTCTGGGCCTCCTGCTGCATGGCAGGCGCGGTTTACCAAATCAACCGCATAGTTGGAGGTTGCAATCGCGCCGGGGTGCGGGTTGAAAACAACACCATTGCCTGCGGCGATCATGCCGATAGAGTTGCAGATGACGGTTTCGCTGGGGTTGGTGCTCGGCGTAATTGCGCCCACCACGCCAAACGGAGCCATCTCCACGAGCATCAGACCATTGTCGCCGGTTTTTGCCTCGGTCACAATGTCCTCTGTTCCGGGGGTTTTGTCTGCCACCAGAATATGCTTGAGCATCTTGTGGTCTGCACGGCCCATTCCGGTTTCGGCAACACCCAGCTTGCCCATTGTCTCTGCTTCGGCACGGCAAAGCTTGCGGATTTCGGTAATCATTTTTTCGCGCTCGGCAACCGTCATGTTTCGGATTGCCTTGTAGCCTTCGCTGGCTGCGGCAATTGCGTCGTGCATGTCTTCAAAGATGCCGATCAGCTTCCTGCCGTGATACTGCGTGGAATCCCAATCGGTTTTTGGGGTTTCTGCCGTATCGCCCATGCCGCAAAGCACCTGCTTTACGATCTGGCCGATTTGTTCTTCAGAAATCTCGTATCCCATGCATGAATCATCCCTTTCTTTGTATTGCTTCTTAATCAAACATTTCTTTTGCAACCTGCCCGCCAAAATTGGCAAGGTCGGTGTCCTGCTGTGCGGTTCCTCCGCTCACGCCAAAGCCGCCGATTACCCGGCCGCCCTGCACAATCGGAACCCCGCCGCCGAATACGACCATGCGGCAATTGGTGTGCTGTATTCCATCCAGTGCGGCGCCCGGCTGTGCCATCTTCCCCAACTGTTCGGTTGTCATTTTTACTGCAACGGCGGTATATGCTTTGTCCTGCGAAAGCTGAATGCTGACCAGGTACGCATCATCGTCGCGCATCAATGCAATCAGATTGCCGCCGTCATCCACAACGGAAACCACTGCCCGCAGCCCGGATTCTCTGCCATGCTGCAAAATCCTTTGGCAAAGCTCGGAGGCAGACTGGAGGTTTAATTCCCTGCCTGCGCGGGCTTCACCCTTGGGCAAAAGCCCGGGAGGGGAGGGCGCCTCGCTTTGCTTTGCCGGAGCAGCAGAACCGCTCTGGTCGGCAAGCCTTGCAATGGCATAAATCAAATCGGAAAGGCGGTTGATCCACTTGAGCGCCGCCGCCGAAACCTGACCGGTAGAGGAATAGGTTACGGCTCTGCGTTCTGCGCGGCGGGCAATCGTTCTTGCCTGATCGAGTGCCGCGCCTCCCGCCGTTTTTCCGGGAAGGATGAAGCCCGAAAATTCCGGTGTAACCTTTTGAATCGAATCAATAATCTGTTCCAGACTGGCAACCTCTTCGTCACTGGCAAAGGGCTTTCCGCCTGCAATTTCTGCACTGAGCCGAATCAAATCGCTCTGCATCGGTTCAATCAGCGGTTCCGTGTCCGGTGCGGCGCGTTTTGCGGCACCCAGCGCACTTCCCAGCTCATCGAGTGTTCCAAGCAATTCAAAAACGGGGCTGTCCTTTGGAATATTCCGGCGGTTCATTGTGCTGGCAAAGCCGCCGTCGCCCGTTTTGGTGTAAAGCTTCATATTTTCAACCCCCCTTCTGCGTAATTTCAATTCATCTGCGAAAAATGATGCTCACACGCGGTCGTCACTCATTGCCAGGCCGAGTGCAACGGCACTGTGGGGAGCAAGCTTGCCCAGCAGATTTGCCCGCCCGGTTGTGATACGGTAGGGTGCAAGGGCTTCGGCAAGCAGGTCGGGAATTTCAAAATCCTGCGAGCTGCCGCCCACCAGAGCGACAGAGCCGATGTTTTGCAGCCGCCCGCCCGGAGCAACTGCCCGCAGTGCCCGCAGCGCATTGACAAGGAAAACCTTGCGCTTTGCTTCTCTGCGGACGAGAGCGATACGGTCGATGGAAAGCCGCTTGGAGGATTTTATCGGAATCAGCGTTCCGTCCTCGGCAACAATCACAACCCGCGCAAACAGTTCCGGCGGAAGCGGCTCCGCTGCAAATTTGACACTGCCATCTTCAAAGCGGAGAAAGAGCAGTCCTTCCACCTTGGCAAGCGGATATTTTTTAATCGCCTCGGCAAGATCGCGGTCATGCAAATCCAGCTCAAGGTCGATGATTTTGGTAACCATTTCGCCGGCACCGGCATGATGCACAGCGGTGACGGTTTTGTCCTCGGTAATCAGTGCTGCATCGGTAGAACCGCCGCCCAAATCAAGAATAGCAAGCGGAAGTCCCGCGCCTGGTGTGGTGAGTGCGCCCTTGAGCGCCATTTCGGCTTCTCTGCCGGCAACCCGGACGAAGATCCCCGTTTTGCCGGAAATTTCATCCGCAATGGTCTGCATCGGCAGGGCAGAGGTCTGCACCATCGCCGCCAGCAGCACCACATTTTCCATTGCGGCTTCTCCTGCCAGTGCTCCGGCAACCTCCACACTCGAAAACGTATCTACCGCGTGCAAATCCACAATCCGCATCTGGTCAACCGGCTGATCGGTGAGCTCTGCCATCCCGTTTTTGACGCGGGTGACCAGTGCGCCCACATTCGTGCCCGGTTCACCAAGCACATCGGTCACTCTTCCGACGCTTTCAGCAGCCTTGAGAATTTCCTCTGCACCGGCATTCACGTCCAGCTCGCGGACACCCTTTGTACCGCGGATTGTGACTGTGCCCGCCCGGATTTTGCTAACCTGAACGCTTGCGCCCTTTGCCCGCAGTACCACACCCGAGCGGCAGCCGATCAAGCTGCGCGCCACCGGAATGGCATCGCGCGTTTCCTGCGCATTCAACCCGAAGATTCCGGCAATGCCGTAGGGGTTTGAGAGCGTCTGGATGCATTTTCCGTTGCCCGCAACCTCCACGGCGGCAGGGATTCCAAGCTCGACACGTTCAATGTTCCGAACCTCATCGACAATCGGAATCACCTGCGGCAGACGGTTTGCAATCAGCACGCCATCGTCATTGCGACAAATGGCGGCTACCACATGAATCCCGTTTTGCATGGCGGCAATTAAAAGCTCTGCCGCCATGTAATACGGAATATTCTGCGGAATCACTGCCACGAGCGGATGGCTTCGGTCGGTCAGCGCGTCCACTGCAGTGGTGGTTCCGACCGCCAGTCCTTCGCCGCCCGGTGTATCGGGGTTATGCCCGATCATTGCCGAGCCGATTACCTTCGTTTCGCTGATGGTATCCATGGAAAGATCACTGATGACCGGTGCCGCCTGATTGAGACGAATCTGCGCAAGCTGGGAATATTGCATCCCTGCCTGCCGGAGTGCCTCGTCCAGTGCGGTGATGCAGCCGGCAACATTTTCTTTTGTTCCTTTGATGCCGGTGGTTTCGGTCATTGCTCCGGCAACGTAACGGATTCCGGACTCGGTGCGCTCGAGCAGAATGACTTCTGTGGTGCTGTTTCCGATATCCATTCCGGCAACGATACGTCCGTTTTCCATTTCAATCCGTCCTTTCCGGTGATTATTTCAGTAAAATTCCGCGCTTTTCATAAATTTCAGCAGCCTCGCGCACCAGTTTGGCGCACCGGGCAGCATTGTATTTGCTTTCCAGTGTATCTGCCATGCCGCGCAGCTCTTCATAAGTGGCGCGGTTCGGGCGAAGCTTATCGTACATCTGAATCACAAGCTCATCCGGAACCCCGGTCATTTCGGCAGCACGGCGAAAGTTTTCCGCCACCTGCATCTTTCCTGCGCTTTCGGCAACCTTTGCCTGTGTCAGGAGCATTTCTCGGGAAATACGGATGTCCTTGTTTTCCACTTCTCCGCGTTGGATTGTGGAAAGATCAATTGAAGCCACCGGTCTGCCATCCGGCGTTTTTACCCAGTCGGGATGCTTTTGCAAAATCGGGTAATCGGCGACGGTAACATCTGCGCTGCTTTGTGCAGCGTTGGAAGCGTTGGAAGCGGCGGGTGCGGCAGCCTCTTTGGCGAGCTTGCTGACAACCTCGCGCACAATCTCATCCATTTCAGGCATGCCACTTCACCTCCAGTTCCACCGGAGCGGCGCCTTCCACAATGTGCTCGGTCTCTTTAATATGTAAGATTGCGGCACGCGCCTGAAATTTGGGTCGCACCATACAGTCGTTTGTAACCTCAATCGGCACAGGGGACTGGCCCTTTGCATATCTGGCAGCGTTTTTGCCGATGTGGCGGTAAATTTCCAGCGTAATCAGCGGTGCCTGCGGGAAAAGCTCCAGATTGGTCAGCGGAAACAAATCCTTTTGATGGATTACCGTTGTCCCTTTGGACTGAATCCCGATCCCGATCCCGCTGCCGCTGAGCTTTGCGGAGCGCTGGGCAATAAACGAAACGTCGGAAATATCGCGGAAACGCACAAACCGCGCATGGAGTCCTTCTTCTTCAATGCCCGCAGAAATTTCCCGCAGAACATCGGAATGAGAAAGCCCGTTGATGGTTTTTACCTGAGAAAGCGCAAATGCGGGTGCAACCCCGATGACAACCTCATCGGGAGCTGCGCCGGTTTTGGCTTCGTCCAGATCGCGCACGCTCATGCGCAGACCGGCTTCTCCCACGACCGTGCCATTTTGTGCTCCCGCGCCGGTTGCTGCTGCCTGCGGAACGGCGGCGGCTTCCTGCTGCTTGAGCGCTTCAATCACTTTTTGGGTCACGAGCCGGACAATTTCCTGTTCATTCATCGGGAAGTCACCTCCTTATTTGATGCTGTCGCAGTCGAACGCCTGCGGAATATTTTTAACTCTTTCCCACTCTGCACCATTCAGCCGGTAACCGGTTCCCGGTCCCTGATAATTGTTCGGGCTGTTGATGCTGGAGAAAACATGGAAGTCTTTGTCCAGAATGGCTGCCGTATGCAGATAATCGCCGGAAACACGCTGCTTGAGCATGCTCAGCACGGCTTCGGCAATGTCGGTAAAGCCGGCATCTGCCAACGCGCGAACAATGTCCACACCGGAAACTTCTCCGTCCAAAATCCGCTTTGCCGCCTTGAGGTCCTCGTTGACATCGCGCTGTGCCGTAACATCCTTGCTGCCATTGGCAAGCACGTTCTGTTCAATTTCCTCATCAGTGACAGGCGGAAAGTTCAGCGCGGCAAAAATTGCCTGCATCGCCTTTGCAGCCTTGCGGCGAACGGCGATGACCTCTTCTTCGGTAACGGGGCGCAAGCCGCCGTCCACCTTGAGATCGCGCTGCAAAATATTGTAATCATCAAAATCCTCGGCATCAAAGTTCGAGCCCGCAAACATATTGTCGTAGTTTGGGGTGGAGCTGTAGCCGGAGAAAATAAAGTCGGTGCCCGGCAGCATCTGCATCAGCATCCGCGCAGTGCGTCGGATGTCGGAATGCGAAAACGTCTGGTCATTGCCGGAAGCACATTCCAGCCCGAGAGCTGCGGCGAGCAGATTTTCGGCAAGCACCTCCCGGATTCCGGATGGCACAGAGCCGACCAGCCCGATACAGCTGATAGAGCCGTTTTGTGTTCCCTGAACGCCGGCACCCTTGATGACGAGCAGGCAGCGAGCCTCCAGATAAAGCATGGATTTCTGCTCTGCGTTGCCCATCAGCGCCTCACTGCCGGAACCGGAGGTACAGCGCATCTTCATTCCGCGTGAAGCATAGGCGGCGGCAAGAAACGCCTTGCTGTAAGGCGTATCGTCCCCGTCGATAAAGACCTTTTCGGTGCCGTAGACGGAAATGGTTTCTGCATAAGTAGTCAAACCCTGCATGCCAAGCTTAAGCTCGGTTGCCTCTTCCACTGCGCACTGTGCCAGCACGCCCGGACGGCCGCACTGACCGCCAACCAAAATTCCAACGGCACAAAGCGGTGCGTAGCGTGCAATGCCGACGGTGGTTTCCTGCTCGGCAAATCCGCGGAGGGCTGCTTCTGCTGCATCACACGCAATCTGCACCGGATTGTCGCGCAGATTGGTCACATGGCACTGGTTGGCAGGGTAGCTGCGTTCGCGCACCTTCTGCATCGCCATCATCATTTCGACGACGTTCATCTGGCGCACCACCTGGCTGAGCTTTGCCGGTGTCATACCACCCATCAAGCGGGTGATTTCCTTTTTATCCACATGAATATCGACCAGCATGCTTGCCATTCTCACCGGGCAAATCGCCATGGCTTCTTCGGCATTTTTCAGGTCGATTGCATGGTCGGCGATGAATTCATCGATAAAGTCGAAGTCAGCGCGCTTTTTACCGTCCATCTCGGTAATGACACCATTCTCCATCTTCAGCGACGGGGTGGGGTCATAGGGAGATTTCATGGCGATAATGCCGGCTTCGGGCCATTCGGTGATGAATCCGTCAAGGTTCACCGCGCGCTTTCCCAGCGCTTCAAATCGTTTGCTTTGCGGCATTGACGGTTCCCCTTTCTGACGAAGTCAAATTATTTTTTTTCAAGCTCTGCAAGAACCAGCTTGGTGATCTGGCTAACCAAATCTCCGCCTGCGGGCGAAGGTTCTGCCGGAACGGGGCAACCGTCGGCGCAAAGTGCATTCTGTTTGCATTTGCAGTTTTCGGTACCAAGGTTCGGGCACTTTTTGCAGCCCGGATGGCGACCCGGAATCTGCATCTTCTTGCGCAGCTCCATCAGCTTTTCCAGATCACCGCAATTGAGCTCCTGAATATCGCCGATCTGGCTTGCAAGCAGACAGATCTTTGCATAATATTCCACTTCATCCATCACGAAGAATGCCTTGGTCAGTGTGTTGCCAACGGAAAGCGCACCGTGATTCTGCAGCAGAAATGCATCATGATGCTGAATGAACGGAGCCAGAGAATCCGGAATTTCCTTGGTGGAAGGCGTTCCGTAATCGCACACCGGAACGGTGCCCACGGTGAGAATTGCTTCCGGAAGGATGAATTTATCAAGCGGACGGTTACAGACGGCAAATGCGGTTGCTGTCGGCGGATGTGCATGCACCACGGCGTTGACATCCGGACGCTCCTTATATACACGCATGTGCATTTTGATTTCCGAGGACGGGTTGAGGCGGCCTTCAATTTTGTTGCCGTTGGCATCAATCTTAATGATCATGTCCGGGGTCATATAACCCTTGGAAACACCGGTCGGAGTGCAGTAAAATTCGTTGTCATTTACTTTGACAGAGATGTTGCCGTCATTTGCTGCAACAAATCCTTTGGAATAAATTCGGCTGCCGATTTCGCAAATTTCTTTTTTAATTTCATATGGGGACTGCATGATACATCTTCTCCTTTACTGACTTTACAAATTTTTTATTTCTTCATTGCGAAGCTTTGCGTGTCAAGTGCAATCATATATTCTTCGTCCGTAGGAACGATCCACGTCTGCACGCCAGCACCCGGAGCGGAAATGTTGATTTCTTCGCCGCGGATCTTATTCTTTTCGGCATCAATTGCAATGCCGAAGAATTGCATGTTTTCGCAAACCTCTGCACGGATATTGGACTGATTTTCTCCGATACCTGCAGTGAAGACCAGCGCGTCAATGCCGTTCATTTCGGCAACGTATCCGCCGATTGTCTTTTTAATGCCATGGCAAAGGATATCGAGCGCAAGCTGAGCACGCTCGTTGCCGGCAGCAGCTGCTTCGGTGATGGAACGGCAGTCATTAGAAAGACCGGAAACACCCAGCAGACCGCTCTTGCGGTTAATCATATCTTCCACTTCCTGCCCGCTCATGCCGCAGGAAGTGATCAGGTAGGTGAGAATGCTCGGGTCGATGCTGCCGGAACGCGTTCCCATCGGAATGCCCTCCTGCGGCGTGAAGCCCATGGAAGTATCGATTGCAACACCGTTTTTCACTGCGGTAATGGAAGAACCGTTGCCAAGGTGGCAGGTGACGATTTTAAGCTCCTCCAGCGGCTTGCCCAAAAGCTTTGCCATACGGGCGGAAACATAACGGTGAGAGGTTCCGTGGAAGCCGTAACGGCGGATGCCCTTTTCGGTGTAAAGCTCATACGGAAGCGCATAGATATAGGCTTCCGGCGGCATGTGTGCATAAAATGCAGTGTCGAACACGCCAACCTGCAGTTTGCCGGGCATCAGATGGCGGCATCCGTTCATTCCCTTGATTGCGGGCGGTCCATGCAGCGGATTAATCGGAATGATGGTCTCAAGGTAATGAATGACCTCGTCATCAATGACAACCGACTCCTGATATTTGCCGCCATGCGCAATACGGTGACCAACCGCATCAATTTCATCCACGCTTGCAATGACACCAAACTCATCGTCTGTGAGCAGCCGGATTACCTCCGCCAGCGCTTCGTCATGTGTCGGGAACGGAACATTTTCTTTGTAGGGGTCTTTTCCGGGGCGCTTATGTGTAATATTTCCCTCGGTGCCGATGCGTTCGCACAAGCCTTTTGCGAGCACCTCTCCGGTTTGCATGTTGAAGAGCTGATACTTCAGCGAAGAGCTGCCGGCATTGATAACCAAAATTTTCACGAAACAGTTCATCCTTTCAGAATAAATGGGCTGAGTTTACGGTCGATTCTATGGGTCTGTGCAGAGAAAGCTGTCCGCTGCACATGATGTAATATCATTATACCATAATTTTTACGAATCGGTCATAGGCTTCGTCATATTCCTTCGAATTTTTTGGTTCGTAATATTTTGGCTGTTCGCTTGCTGCAATTACGCTGCGGGCTTGCTTTAATCCGGAAAGCTCTCCGATTGCAATCAGCTGCACCGCAAGGTTTCCGGTCGCAGTAGCTTCAATCGGTCCTGCAATCACCGGGCAATTACAGGCATCGGCTGCCATCTGGCAGAGCAGGCGGTCTTTTGTTCCGCCGCCGATCATGTGAATCACGCCATAACGCTTGCCGGTTACTTCTTCAATTGAAGCGCGTGCATATCGGTACTTCATTGCAAGGCTTTCATAAATGCAGCGCATAATTTCGCCGCGAGTCTGGGGAACGGTCTGTCCGGTTTCGCGGCAGAAGTCCTGCACGCGGCGGGGAAGGTTGCCCGGCGGTGCAAAACGCTCGTCATCGGGATCGATGAAGCTCCCGAACGGCTTTACAGCAACTGCCTCCCGCTCCAGATCCGCATAGGAAACGTCTTGTCCCTCGCGAATCCATTGGCGGCGAGACTCCTGAATCAGCCAAAGTCCCATAATATTTTTCAGGAAGCGGACGGTTCTTCCGTATCCGCCCTCGTTGGTCAGGTTCAGGCGGCTGCTGGTCTCATTAATGACCGGCTTTTGCAGCTCGGTACCAAAGAGCGACCAGGTTCCGCAGCTGATATAGATAAAGTCGTCCTCCTGCGTGGGAACTGCAACCACTGCCGAAGCCGTGTCGTGCGTTCCGACTGCAATCACCGGAACCGCCGGGCATCCAAGCTCCTCACAGATTGCAGGAGAAAGTGTGCCATAGGTTTCGCCAGTTTCAATCATTTGGGGGAGCATATCGGTGGGGATGTGCAGCTCGGCAAGCATCTCCTTTGCCCAATTTCCCGTCTTGGGGTCAAGCAGCTGAGAGGTGGATGCAATGGTGTACTCCGCGCGCTTGGCGCCGGTAAGAAAATATGCGAACAAATCGGGCATGAACAGCATCGTCTTTGCGCGGGAAAGGGTATCGCTATCATTTTTCACCATTGCTTCCAGCTGAAACAGTGTATTCAAGTTCATCAGCTGAATTCCGGTGCGGTCATAAAGTTCTGCACGGGGAATAGTTTTGAAAACCTCTTCCTGCATACCATCGGTGCGGCTGTCCCGGTAATGCACCGGATTTTTCAGCAAGCGCCCTTCACCGTCCAACAAACCAAAGTCCACGCCCCAGGTGTCAATACCGATTGCATCAAAGCCGCCGGCATGAACCGCTTTTGTGATGCCCTGCTTAATTTCAAAGAAAAGCCGCAGAACATCCCAGTACAGGGTGCCGCAAACATTCACGGGGTCGTTGGAGAAGCGATGGATTTCTTCAAGCTGCAGCTTGCCGTCGGAATAAGTTCCAAGAATCGCGCGCCCGCTCGAGGCGCCGAAATCGAACGCCAACAGTCTTTTTCCGCTCAACGAAATCATCTCCGTTTTATGTATGATATTTTGAAAGCTGCCAATGGAATCAGCGCTTCAGGGTAACGTCCGTTTCATACTTTTTCACTTCGTCAAGCCATTCCAGCCCAACACCGCAGTTATGAGTTGCACAGTAGTAATCCCACACCAGTCCGAACGGCTTTGCCTTAAACTCCTGTGTCCAGGCAAGGCGGGCGGTGTTGTCTCCTTCACGCTCCATCGCCTGCATGGTTTCCACCGGCTCGAGCATTGCTTCCAGCAGAGCCTTGCGGGTGTTGCGCACGCCGATGACCCAAGCTGCAATGCGGTTGATGGAAGCATCAAAGTAGTCCGTTGCAATATAGACGCGGTCAAGTGCTTTCAGGCGCACAATTTCGTTCATGATTGCGCGGGTTTCGTCATCAAAGGCAACCACATGGTCACTGTCCCAGCGAACCGGGCGGGAAACGTGCAGCAGCAGCTTCGGCTTGAACGCCAGCAGTGAGGATATTTTTGCCGAAACAACCTCCGTCGGATGGAAATGGCCGGTGTCGAGCGTTGCAATCACGTCGTCGCGGCTCATGGAATAGCACATGTAAAACTCATGGGAACCAACGGTGTAGCTTTCGGCACCGATGCCGAAAACCTTGCTTTCCACTGCATCCACAACGCCGGGAGCAGCTTCTGCGAAAATTTGATCATAGCTGTCCTTTAAACGCATGCGCGGCGCAAGGGTATCCACCGGAACTTCTTTGCTGCCGTCCGGAATCCAGTGATTAATCACACATTCCTGGCCGGTGCGCTTTGCAAAGTAGCTTCCGATTTTGCGGCAGCGCTTGTCGTGTTCCACCCAAAACGCGCGGGTTTCTTCGTCCGCGCTGGAAAGGGTTCCGTTTTCACTTTTTGCGTGGGAAAAGAACGTCGGGTTAAAATCAAGGCCATAGCCGTGTTCCACTGCCCAGTCCGCCCACTTGGAAAAATGCTCGGGCTCAATGGCGTTGCGATCGACAAAGGAATCGCTTTCCAGATAATTGGCATGAATATTGACCTTTTTTGCACCCGGAATAAAGCGGAATGCAAACTCAATATCTGCGCGCAGCTGATCCGGTGTTTTTGCCTTGCCCGGATAGTTGCCCGTTGCCTGAATTCCGCCTGTGAGCGCTCCCCCCACATTTTCAAAGCCGGAAACATCGTCCCCCTGCCAGCAATGAAGAGAGATTGGTGTTGCATCACATGCGGCAATTGCTTTATCCACGTCTACCCCATAGGCGCCGTAAAGCTCGCGTACCAGTTCATACCCCTTTTGAACGTCGTACATGAATGAATTGCTCCTTTCTGAACAATTGATTAATTTTCGATTATTTGCATAAGAAAAAGACGCTATTTTCACCCTTATTAACTGTCTCAATTATAATCAAAAGGTACTGATTTGTCCACCCTTGGCGCGCATTTCGATAAATGAGCACTTGATTTTTTGCAATCAATCAAATATAATCATATATAATCAATCAATAAAAATGTACACTTGTTGCTCAAATAAACAGGGGGGTAGGCTATATGCTGCCATTAGAACGGCAAAATACAATTTTGGAGCTTTTAAAACAGCGTCAGGCAATTACCGTGGAGGATTTGTGCCATCAGCTTTATTCCAGCGGAGCAACCATTCGCCGGGATTTAAAAATACTGGAGCAAAGCGGTCTTTTGCGCCGGACTCACGGCGGCGCTGTTTTTGTGCAGGATGCTGCCAAGGATTCCCCGGCAATGCTGCGAGAGGTGGAAAACCCCGGTCCGAAATCAATTATTGCCCAAAAGGCACGCGCACTGATTTGCGACGGCCAGACACTATTTCTTGATTCAAGCACAACCTCCTGCCGGTTGGCGGAACGGCTGAATGGTTTCGGGCATTTGCGTGTTGTGACAAACGGATTGAAAACCGCCATGATTCTTTCCGAAATTCCGGGAATTCAGGTTTATGGCACCGGGGGAAAGCTTCGGGAAAATGCACAATCCTTTGTAGGTACACAAACAACCGAAGCCATTGCAAGATTTCATGCCGATCTTGCGTTTTTCTCCTGCCGGGGTGTTCATCCGGAGGGAGGCATTACGGATTCCACTGAAGAGGAAGCCGATGTAAAGCGCGCCTATCTCCAAAATGCTACCCATTCCGTGCTGCTTTGTGATTCCAGCAAAATCGGGCGTCAAATGTTTTGCAAGGTTGGTCCGCTGGCAAGTGTATGGAAAATTTTTTCCGACATTCCGCTTCCTGCGGAGTACCGAATTGATCGTTAACAACATTTTTTCTTAAAACGACAGCTAAAAAGCCTTGAACCACATACAAGTCGGTTCAAGGCTTTTTAGCTGCAAATTTGTAAAATAAGTATTTACATGTTTATTTGCATGCGGTCAGCGGTTGTGAAGAAACCATTCTGCAAAGTTCCACCCGGGAACTGATTCCCAGCTTTTGATAGCCGTTGTAGATCAGTTTCTTTACGGTACCCTCCGAAATATCCAGCTTATGGGCAATATAACGGTTGGAATATCCCTGTGCTGCCAGTGTCAGAGTTTGCTCCTCACGCGGAGTAAGACGGTCTGCGGAGACCACACGTTCAACCGGCTTAGTCTGCTGCGCGGGAACAATTGTAATCATAATTTTTCCGCTGTTGTTATCATGCATAATCGGCAGTGCACTGATTTCATACAAATTTCCGCTGATCTGTGCGGATGCCGTGCAGGGAACGCCGCTGCGAAAACTGCGCAGAACGGCATCGCTGTGCAAAAGCTCCGGAATTGAAAAACCCTTGCTCAGAATCTCAGAACAACACCGGTTAAAACTCACCGGTACAGGCCCGTCCCCGGAAAAAGAAAATACCGCAACCGGATAGGTACAATCATCAAAACCGCTTTTATCGTGATTGCCGCCCCGCTCATATCTTTGAAAAAATTCCAGTGCACTGCAAAAAACGCCCAGAATGAGAAATGTTTTTTGCTTTCCCTGCTCCACCGGCAGGCAAAGCATGCGCACAAAGCTCCTGCCGATTCCATCCTGATTGGGAAACGTATCATAGAGGCAAAGACTTTGCCCTTCCTCGCAGCATTCCAGCAATCGGGTAGAACGCAAAAAAGACATTCTACCAATGTGCTCTGCGGACAAACTTTCACAGGCGCGATACAAGCTTGCCGCAGCATCATTGCAGGATGAAATGGCACAGTTTCCTTTTCCGTCCGGCGTAAGCAGCATCGACTGATGACCTTTGGCGTAAAAGCTTGAAATGTTTACCGAATCTTCAATACAATACCGTTCAATAATTTGTTTGGGACTGCGCTTGTGCGCCATCAGATGTAAAAAAGGCGGAACGCTCTCCAACGTAATCTCCCAAAACGAGTTGTTTTCATCTTCATCCTCCAGTTCTGCAAAATAGCAAAAGCTGCGTGACGTGAACTCGTCCTGCCAAAACAGATCTGTTAAAAATTTGAGACTGTTTCGCAAAATCGGCAGCACATTTTTGCCTTTGCTGCCTAACGGAACGTGAAAACGCTGAAAAAAAGATACCGAGGCTTCGCAGAGCAGCAGCGTCTGTTGATTCTGCGCAAACAGGGAGCACTGAAATTGATCCTGTTCCAAGCTACTGCCGTAAGCAACCTGCACACCGCTTGCACAAACACAGTTATCCACGGAACCGTCCCTACTTTCTATTTTTAATTCCTCAATAAAGTTGCTTAAAATAAATGTCACATTAAAACACAAGTTCTTGTATTTGTGGAATACTTGACGAAAAAGAGCCTTGCACCAGATATAACGCTATTTTTCCGCTAAAAAACAACGTTTTTATTATAACCTAACTTTATTTAATTCACAAGATATGGTTTTAAGGTTTGTGATTTATTTTCACGGTTTTCTGCTAAAATGTCATAAAGAAAATTATTAACTGCCACAATATGGTGTGCTTTTTTGACACAAACACACGTTTTTCATGCAACATTTGTGACCAGAACCGTTTTATTTGCAAGTTTTCCTGCAATTAACAGAAAAACTTGAGCAAAAACCTTGTTTGTAAAGGCTCCTGCGCAAGCTTCAATTATCTTATCTGTTTTATTGTTTGGAATTGACGTTAATGCTCTATATGAATTGCGCGGCCATCCGGATTCATTTTAATTTTTTCCCACAAAATAAACACTCGGGTCTCCAACAATTCAAAATAACTGTGCAAAGAAATTTTCTCTATGCGAACCATCATCATCTTAGCCTCCTGATGTACGACCGGCATCAGAAGATTCGACAGATACGTGCGCTTTCCGTCCTGTTCCACAAACGAAAGGTAACAAATCGGCACATTCTCACGCATACAGGCATCGAGAAAACTTTTGATTGCACGAAATGAATTTAAAAACCACGCATTCTCTTCATTGAGTGACGCCTTGCTGCCATCTGATAAAGCGTAACCATTGTCTGTCCGCATTAAAAACTGCGTGCTGCAATTTTGGGGCAAAAAATCAGAAAAATCGACTGTCTTGGCACAACAGCTTTTTACCAGTGCTGCAAGGGAAATTTTTCTTCCCCAAAAGACAATATACTGCCCTTTGCAAGTGACTGACACCTGCCAAAAAACAACTTTTTCATTAGAGGGAATCTCATAAACATATTGAAGCTCTTGTCCCTCCTGAAAATCATGTTCAAAAAAATCCCCGAGTATGGCAGCGCCTCTGGAACCGAAAACCTCTTCAATGGAATGTTCAAACATGCCCTGCACAAATTTCATATTATGCATGTACTTTAGATTCGCATGGTAAAAGGAAACTGACTGATCGCTGTTTTTGCGAAAAACACAGAATGTCATGTCATCACGATCCCACATCTGATCAATCGCTTTGACCGTGCTGAAAAGCGGTTCCAATCGCGGTTCAAATTCCTGTTCCATGTTAACGCCCCCATGCGCTTGATTGCGTTTGCAGAAATTTTTCAGTTGGACGGTCCGGCGGAGACGAGTGCCGCATAAATTTCTCCTTTGCGCATACCGCTTTCCTTTGCTGCACGTTTGGCCGCTTCGGAGGCGGAAAAGCCTTGCTCGCAAAGCTTTTGAGCAAGCGCCAGCGCATCCTCCGGCGTTGCACAAACGGGCTCATCGGGTTGTGTTTCCCCCTCCAGCACCAAAACAAATTCACCGCGCGGTGCTTCCGCAGAAAATCGCTGGCATGCCTCGCCGAGTGTGGTGCGGATTGCTTCCTCATGCAGCTTGGTCAGCTCGCGCACCAGTGCAATCCTTCGCGACGCGCCAAACACTTTTTCCAAATCCTGCAACGTTGCTGTCAGCTTGTGGGGCGCTTCGTAAAATACCATCGTGCGCCGCTCACCGCGCAGCTGCTCCAAATGCTCGCGGCGGCTTTTTTTGGATGTGGAGAGAAATCCCTCAAACGTAAAGCGACCGGTGGGCAGGCCGGAAACCGCCAACGCTGAAATCACGGCACTGGGTCCCGGCACCACAACCACCGGAATTCCTCGTTCCGCACACTGCGCAACCAGCAGCTCCCCCGGATCACTGATGGCGGGCATTCCTGCATCCGTCACCAGCGCACAGTTTTCTCCCGCTTCAATCCTGGCGCAGATAATATCGCCGCGTTCCAGCTTGTTGTGCTCAAAATAGCTGATCATGGGCTTTTTTATTCCAAAATGATTGAGCAGCCGCAAACTGACGCGCGTATCCTCGGCGGCAATAAAATCGCATTCCGCCAAAGCTTGCTGTGCTCGGGGCGACAAATCGCCCAAATTACCAATCGGTGTTCCGACTACCATCAATGTTCCCGGCATTTTCTTTCCTCCAAGTTGTCTTTTCGGGCAGTATTGCAAGTCCTTCTCCGCCGCCGCGCACGGCACAAAGCAGAAAGAGCTTTGGTTCCCGCAGCGGAGAGGTGCGCACCATCTGCAGCTTTTTGGGGGTTAGCCCTGCACTGCAAAGCGCATACATTACGCTCGCCATACGCTCTGTTCGGTGACAAAGGCAGAATTTCCCGCCGTTTTTCAGCAGTCTTGCCGTTGCCGTGCAAAGCTCTGTCAGGGCAAGTTGATCCTCTGCCCGGGCATGATTCCGCTCCGGAACCGGAGATATACCACCTGCTCCGGATGGAAAATAGGGCGGATTGCACGCCACCAGGTCGAACACTCCGGCAGGCAGAACCGGCAGGCGCAGATCGGCGCACTGAACCCGGATGCGATGGGAAAGCCCGTTTTCCTCCACCGAGCGGCACGCCAAAGCCGCACCCTCCGGCTGAAGCTCCAGCGCATCCATCTCAACCGGAAAGGACTTTTTTGCCCACAGCAGGGGAATTACGCCGCAACCGGTTCCCAAATCGACTGCCCGTTTTGCGCGCGGTGCACACTCCTGTGCAAATTCTGCCAGCAGCAAGGCATCTGTTCCAAAGGAAAAAAGTGAATTCACCGTTACAAAAATACCGTTGCCGAGATCCTCGCGCCGCTCCGTTTTCCCGCTCACAGCTTATCATGATTGCTGCGCACAAAATTCAGTGCATCCTGCAAAAGCCGCTCCAGAAAATTGCTCAGTGCAAATCGGCTGCGCAGGAAAAAGTATCCCCCGACCAGCATTCCGACGATTAACAGTACAATCACTCCGCGCGCAAAGCAAGCCTTTGCCAGCGACCGGTGCGCACGTGTTTTCGCAAAAATAAACCCCGCTAACGCCGAGGCAATTAAACCGATTCCCGGGAAATCATAAAGCACCATCAGCCAGAAGGTTGCAACTGCGCCAAAGCCTGCCGGTTTTTGTTTTTTCTGCTCCGGCAGCCCGGCAGTCGTTTGCTCTTCCTGTTCCGGTGCAGGAACCTGATTGCAGCTTTCTGTTTCGGTTTGTTTTTCTTCCAATCCTGTTTCCGCTGCTTTTTCGGCAGGGGACTCCGCCGCCGGTTCTTCGGTCTGGTCAATGCGGTTAAGCTCTTGTTCTGTCATGGTAACGATCATCCTTTCAAACCGGAATTTTTCTGGTTTGCAGTTCTGTTGGTATTCTACTTCTTTTTGCTCCACTCGTCAATCGCCTTGCCCACTCGGCAAAAAATTGGTATGATAAGCATGATACAACCATACGGACAAGTTGAGACCCGACATGTCTGCATGCAACAAAAAATCCGTATCATCAAAGGGGGAAATTCATTGAGCGCTTTTTGGCTAAAGCTGATCGCAGCGGCAACTATGCTGATTGACCATGTGGGACTGCTGTTTTTTCCTCAGCTTGCAATATTTCGAATGATCGGTCGGATTTCATTCCCGCTTTACGCATTTCTTGCTGCCGAAGGCGCTGCAAACACGCGACACAAAACGCGGTATCTGGCGCGGCTTTTTTTATTTGCAATGCTCTCGGAGCTTCCCTTCCGTCTGGCTTTTTCTGTTTCCTGGAAGGAATGGACACCCCAAAATGTGATGTTTACGCTGCTGGCAGGTGTTGCATCCTGTTTTGCCTGCACAAACCTCAAAAAGTGGCAGGCAGTGCTCTGCACCGCCGCGCTTGCCGCACTTGCACAGCTTTGCGGCAGTGATTACGGTGCTTATGGGGTGCTGACGGTGGTGTTGTTTTATGTATTGCGCGCAGAAAAGGCAGGGCAGGGAATTTCGTTTTCTCTGCTGACGGTTCTGCACACGGCGCGCACCGGAGCAATGCTGCAAACCTTTTCGGTGTTTGCGCTTGTTCCCTGTGCGTTTTATAACGGAACACGCGGACGAGACCTTCGTTGGTTCTTTTACGCATTTTACCCCGCTCACCTGCTGGTTTTGTGGGGGATACACATCATGCTTCTGCAATAAATCTGCAAAAACTTTTCGTTGTGATACTACTTTTTAATCAGACATTTCTTCACGAATCACCTGATCGCACCATGCATCAAATGCCGGATCGGGCTGCATCAGCTCAGCGTGAGCAAGCGCGTATTCAACGGATTCGCGCAGACCCGATTCAATCCGCGTTTCGGCGCAAAAACCCGGGACAAGGCGTTTGAGCTTGTGGTTATCAAACAGCACGGAATTGGATTTATCTCCGAGCAAAGGGCCTTCCTGTGCGGGATCACGGCGAATAATTGCGTCGCTTGCCACATGGCAGAATATCGGTTCTCTACCCAGCGCACGGCCGAGCGAACGGTAAATTTCATTCCACGGAATACTTTCGTCCGAGGTGATATGCACCGCTTCTCCGATTGCAGCAGGATTCGCCATCAGGCCAACAAAGCCTTTTGCAAAATCACGGCTGTGTGTCAGCGTCCAAAGAGAGGTACCGTCGCCTGCCACCACAACCGGTTTGCCCTGACGAATTCGTTCCGCCACCTGCCAGCTGCCGATTTTGCCGTGCAGCTGAACCGGAATCTTGCGGCAGTCATAGGTGTGACTGGGGCGCACCACCGTAACCGGAAAGCCCGACTGCACAAATGCATCGAACAAAATACGCTCACAGGCAATTTTGTCGCGCGAATACTGCCAATACGGATTGCACAGCGCGGTACTTTCCGTAATCCACGGTGACGGCATCGGCTTGCGGTATGCAGAAGCCGAGCTGATAAAAATGTACTGCGCAGTTTTTCCGGAAAACAGGCGAACATCACGCTGCGCCTGCTCCGGGGTAAAATTAATAAACTGCGCAACGCAGTCATAATACTGGCCCGAAAGCGCCTGCACGGCCGCTGCTTCGTCGGCAATATCGCAGCAAAGCAGCTTTGCACCCTTTGGCAACAGTTCGGGGTGCGTTCCCCGGTTTAAAACAGTTACATCCCATTCGCTGCTTTGCAGCAAGCGCCGCGTTACGGAGAGGCTGATCACTCCGGTCCCGCCGATCAGGAGTGCTTTTTTCATGTTTAAAATCCTCCCTGTTTATTCTTCCTGCAGAACATTTGCATTCATATTTTCGGGCTGATAGCCTGTAGGACGATAGAACTTTCGTTGGTCGAGCGACCAGAGCTTTTGCCCAAAACCGCCCGGTTCCACCGTACCCAGCGAGGTTGTAATCTGGTTGACGGTAGCATCCAGATTGTCAAGCGTAGAAAGCACTTCCGCTTCAAGCACCATCGGACGCACGGCACAGCCGTATTCCGGAATTCCGTGATGAGAAATCAGCATATGCTCCACCAGAATTGCCGTTTCATCCGGCAGCCCCAGTTCTTTTGCGGCATCCCGCACCATCATGGCACCCATCACCAGATGACCGATCAGCTCGCCCTGGGTGGTATAGCCGCCGGCAATGCCGGTTTCCTCCACCTGCAGCTCGTCAAGCTTGGCAATATCGTGCAGCAGCACACCGGTGAGCAGCAGGTCACGGTTCAAAAACGGATAGACCGTGCAGACACCTTCGGCAAGCCGTGCAATGGAAAGTGTGTGATACAAAAGACCGCCGCAGACGGCATGATGCAGTTTGACTGCCGCCGGACAAATCAGCAGCCGGACACGCTTTGGTTCCAGAATGTGACGCACCAGTTTTTGCAGCCATACGTCGGAAAATGAGTCCACCAAGGCGTCCAGCTCTGTCAGCATCTTCGCACCGTCAAACGGGGCACACGGCACCAATGCACTCATATCAACCGTATCTTCCGGGGAAACACGGCGGATTCGCTGGATACGGAATTGCTTTTTGTCGTTCCAAAGCTCTTCATTTCCGCGCACTTTCACAATCATGCCGCCGGCAATCCAATCATGCGTGCCCTCTTTATAATCCCACAGCTTGGCGGGCATTTCTCCCTCTGCATTCATAAAAATCATGTCCAGATAGGTGTCGCCCTTGGCGGAAACTTTTTTTGCCGCAGTTTTTACGATAAAATAAAAGTCCGTCACCGGGGTGGTTGGTGTGGTGGTTTGTACCATATATCTTCAACCCTTTCTTTGGATGCGCGGCTTTTGCCCGTACCGGTTAAAATGTTTTTTTGTTTGAAAAAATAATTCCGTTCCGCACGCAAATAAAACAGGAGTTTTTGCAGAGGATTGACAAGTTCTGACGATTTAACCGTGTGTTCCTTGCCCCGAAAAAAGAATTCCGGCCATTTTGCAAAATTCGTTTTTACAAATGAAATTCGCAATTTCCGGCAATGAACTGAGTTTTCCACATTTTCCACAGAGTTATGCCCATTTTGGTTGGGGAAAACCCTTAAATGACTCCTTTTTCAGCCAGTCCGCGCGTAAAATCGTATTCCGGACGGCTGTTTTTCGGAAACTGGGTTAAGATTTCCCCAATTTCCACAGAGTTTTCAACAGTAAATCTTATAGAAACAAAATCAATATTTCGCACCTCGCGCAGCCGATCCAGCAAAAAAAGCGGCACACTGTTGAGCACCTCGCTGGCCCCACCAAAGCACCGAATGGGGAATGTAATCCCCTTGCGGTCCGTCAGGGCTCCGTTTTTGTCACAATGTCCGCAATCCCGCCCGTTTTGCAGTGGACAGCAACGTGTCAGCATCAGCGGCAGCCGACCGTAAACCAACATTCCGCGCGGCAATGCACCGCCCAGAGCCGCCGTTTGCGCCTGTGTCAGCTCAAAACTCGCTTCGGTGTCCCGCAAGCCAAGCTCCCGAAGCTGTTCCATGCTCTGCGTATTAAACACATTCAGGCCAAAGCCGCCATGAACCGCAAAGCCCTCCTTCTGCGCGAGTGCCACTGCATTGAGGGTACCTGCCCACACATCGGTAATCCCGACTGATTTGGCGCGCTGCAGCTGCGCACGAAACGCTTCCTCACAGCCAAAGAGGGCGCGCGGTAGTTCCAGCCCCACCCGCAGCCCCTGCTTTTGCAGTGTTTCCAGCTCTGGTGTCGGTGTTCCTGCCCGCAGATAAATCATCTCGGCGCGCTTGACTGCCTCCAATCCCGCTCCTGCCTGCGGAATTTGCTCCGCCGAGGCAAAATGCAGACGAAACGGAGCAGTTTCTCCCGTTCTCCGCGGATGCTCCGGCGAAGTACTGCATGATACATCCGTGCCGCAAAACGGTTCTGCAAGCATTTGCTCACAAGTTGCCCGGTTGAACGAAACCGGCTCTTTTTTGGCACGCATGGCAATCAGCTGCTCCACCGCTTCGCGCCGCATCCGGTTCAGTTCGGAAGCCGGCAGCGAAATGTTTTCACCCAGCCCGCAAACACATTCCTCTGCAAAAAACGGGGTTCCGCCCAGCTTTTGCAGCTGTTCTGCACAGCGCTGCTCCGAAAGCGCCACATGCAGCGCGGGCTGTGCCGCCGCACCTGAAACAAGAACGGTGTGTCCCTCACGGTCGCGCAGGGTCAGCTCGCTTTGCTGCCCCTCTTGTGCGGAAAAACAAATTTTGACCGCAACCGAAGGCCGTTCCGCGCGGTACAACTCGTGCAGCTGTTTAAGTGCCGCCGGAGCTGCTTCCACATCCTCCTTGCGGCGTGTGCCGAACATATCGCGTCCGCGCACCCCGTCAAAATAACCCTGTGTAAATCCCGATCTTGAAAATACCGCCTGCAAATCCTCTGCAAGCCAGGAGGGAACCTCTTCGCCGGCCGCACTTCTGCAGCAGGCAGAGGTTGCGGCTGCAACGTATTCCGGGCGCTTCATTCTTCCCTCAATTTTGGCGGAGGTTACACCCAGCTCCCAAAGCTCGCGCAGCCTTCCTACCAGTGAAAGATCTTTTAAACTTAAATCATGCCCCGTTCCGCCGGGCGCCGAAAACGGCAGACGGCAAGGCTGTGCGCAGAGTCCCCGGTTTCCGCTGCGGGAACCCAGCACGGCAGAAAACCAGCACTGCCCCGAAACCGACATGCACAGCGCACCATGTGCAAATGCCTCCAGCTCAATGGCAGTTGCAGCAGAGATTTCCTTGATTTCATCGGCGGAGCATTCACGGGAAAGCACCACTCTGCCAAATCCGAGCGCCTCACAAAGCATTGCCCCCTGCGGCGTGTGAATACTCATCTGTGTGCTGGCACTGCGTTTGAGCTGCGGTGCGCAGCGGGCCAGAACGCGCGAAAGCCCCAGATCCTGCACAATCAGGGCATCCACCGGCAGGGAGCAGGCATATTCCGCAAGCTCCAGCGCCGGGGAAAGCTCCTCGTCCCGCAGCAGTGTGTTCAGCGCAAGGTATACCTTTACCCCGCGCGCATGGCAATAAGCAACGGCTTGTGCAAGGGCTTCCCGGTCAAAATTTTGTGCCGAGCCGCGTGCCGAAAAACGAGCGGCGCCCAGGTATACCGCATCCGCACCGCATCGCACCGCCGGTGCAAGCGATTCGGGTCCTCCCACGGGCGCCAAAATTTCTAATCGGTTCAAAGATTTCTGTCCTTTCCAATACACGCCCATCGGCGGTGAAAAATGAATTTAAATTAATTTTTTTCAGCTTCCTCTTTGCGGATGGAATCAAACAAGCTCATAAATTCCCCCGCAGAAATTTCTTTTGGACGCGTTCCGCTCATTTGCGGAGGCGCAACCTTTGCTCCCTCTGATTGAGGATGTTGCGGCTTAATCTGCGTAAAATCAAGCTGCTGTGCCTCTTCTTTCCGGGAAGCATTCTGCTCTTTGGCTTCGGGTTGTGCGGAAGAATCACTCTCCTTGGCAGCGTCCCGGGCAGTTTTGGCAGCTTCGCGCAACTCCTCCAGCTGATGTTGTGTCTTACGCAGCTCTGCACGGAGTTTTTCAATTTCCTTGCGCGACTCTTCTGCCTCGCTGCGGCACCGTGCCGAATCCGCCAGATATTCCTTCATCTGTGCGCGCAGGTTGTCGGCGCTCATAATCGCCTTGGACTCATCATCGCAGCAGTTCATTGCGGTCAGCACTGCCGCCATTGTAATTGAAACGCTGCTGCTTGCGTCCATCATCTGTTCCATCCGGCGCTCCACCTCGCGCGCAAGCTCACGGACATATTGCTCGCTTTCATCCCCGACAATCATGTAATCACTGCCGCAAACGGAAACGCGGATTCTATTTTTAGCCATTCCAAAAACCTCCCGAAATATTTCTTGCCGACAGAAACCAGCACAAATTCTGCCCGGCTTAAATGAATAGCATTTTATCCTGATTCCGAATTAGAAACGGTATAAAAACCAAGAAAGAACTTGGACTTATGCGGTTTTGCCGAACATTTTTATTTGCCGTTTCAAGAGAAATCAGTATTGATAAGTCTATTATAATCCATCCCGGCAAAATAGAAAAGACCTCCGGCAAAGATTCGCAAATTTCTGTAGCATTCGGCGTTAAAAAGTGGTAGAATAAAATTAGTATATGTGACCCGGTCGGGAGCTTGTGTCGAATGAAAAATCAGGGGGCGTAAAAATCGATCATCTTCAAGGTTTTCCGGATTTTTCCCGCTTTCACGCAGGATTCTCAGGAAGGGTCTGTCAATTGATTTTATTTTATTGGAGGTTTTTTTATGAAGCTCGTACTTGCAATCGTCAGCAACGATGACAGCGCCGTTGTTTCGGCAGCTCTCACCCGTGAGGGTTTTTCTGTAACCAAACTTGCAACTACCGGCGGTTTTTTGATGGCCGGCAATACCACATTCCTCGTTGGTGTGGAGGATGACAAGGTGGATACCGTCATCGATCTGATTAAAAAACAGAGCAAACGCCGCACGCAGATGGTTCCCACAACGTCTTCTTTTGACGTTGGCATGTACTCCACGTTCCCGGTGGAGGTCACCGTTGGCGGCGCCACCATCTTTGTGATGAACGTGGATCGCTTTGAAAAGGCATAAGCTGCATTTGCCACACAAATTTTCCGCGCAGAACCGGCGCATCAAACTACCGCATTGTGATTGAAAACGGAAAGGCATGGTCTGGCAATGAAATTTCCCGCTTTTTTGGGCAACGAGTCTGTGAAGGAGCAGCTTTCACGCCTGATGGATGAAAACCGGATTGCACAGGCAATTGTGCTGGAAGGCGAAACCGGCTGCGGCAAACGCACGCTCGCCCGGTTGATTGCCGCGGCTCTTTGCTGCAGCTCTCAGGGCGAAAAGCCGTGCGGGCATTGCCCGGAATGCGAAAAATCGCTCGGGGGAGGTCATCCCGATATCATGACTGTTTCCGGCGGGGATTCCCCCCGGTCGTTTAAGATTGATACCGTGCGCGAAATGCGCTCCGACGTAAGCATTCGCCCCAATGAAGCCGACCACAAGGTTTACATTTTGGAAAACGCGCATAATATGGGCGAGCCTGCTCAGAACGCGCTGCTCAAAATTCTGGAGGAGCCGCCTTCCTATGCCGTCTTTATTCTCACCTGTGAATCGGCAGGGCAGCTGCTGCCAACGGTGCTTTCGCGCTCGGTGGTCATGCGCCTGGGCGGGTTGGCGGAAGAGCAGGCAATTGCCGCTGCGCTTCCGCTTTGTCCCGGTGCCGGGGAAGAAGACCTGCGCCGGGTAGCACGAGCCTTTGACGGCAACGTCGGCAGGATGGCGGAGGCACTTTCCGGCGGAATGCTTACCCGTGCTGCCGAAGTTTCACAGGCGATGATTTCCGCGCTGCCGCAAAAAGAAGAAACTTCTCTGCTTTGTGCGGCTGTGCCGCTGCTCAAGGATAAACCGCTTTGCCGGGCTGCACTGGGTCTGCTGGGTTCTGCTGCGCGCGACGGAATTGCCGGACAGGGAAGTCTTGCGAGATTCAGCGCACCGGTTTTACTGGATTTGTTGGAAATCGTTCGCAGCGGTGCGCGTGCAATGGATGGCTATGCAAACCAAACGCTGCTCGTTACGGTGCTTTGTGCACAGATGCGGCGTTGCATCGGCCGATAAAGCCGTTTGTTTAAAGCGTTCGATCAGAAAATGAAATTTAGATAAAGGCATCAATTAAGGAGGCTTTCATGGCAGAAGTGATCGGCGTCCGGTTTCAGGACGCAGGAAAAGTTTATTATTTTGACCCCATCGGAATTCAATTTGAAAAAGGCGAACACGCAATTGTGGAAACCGCACGCGGTGTGGAATGTGGCTTTGTTGCAATGGACAACCGGGATGTGGCAGAGGACGAAATTGTTTTTCCGCTCAAGCCGGTAATCCGCAAGGCTACCGAAGCCGACCTTGCCCGCGTGGAGGAAAATCTTCGCCGCCAGAAGGAAGCCTTCACCATCTGTGAAAAGAAAATTGCAGAGCATAAGATGGATATGAAGTTAGTAGATGTGGAATACACATTTGACAACAACAAAATTCTGTTTTATTTTACTGCAGATGGCAGAGTGGATTTTCGCTCTCTCGTCAAGGATCTGGCATCCATTTTCCGCACAAGAATTGAGCTGCGGCAGATTGGCGTACGCGATGAAGCAAAGATGCTGGGCGGACTGGGCGTGTGCGGCAAGCCCTTTTGCTGCACACAGTTTTTAGGCGATTTTCAGCCGGTTTCCATCAAGATGGCAAAGGAACAGGGGCTCTCGCTTAACCCTGTCAAAATCAGCGGAACCTGCGGCAGACTGATGTGCTGCCTGAAGTATGAGCAGAATGTTTATGACGATCTGCTGCGGATTACACCGCGTGTTGGCGCGTTGGTGAGCACACCGGACGGTAGAGGAACCGTGACCGAGGTATCCCTTTTATCCGGAATGCTGAAGGTTCGTCTGGAAAAGGAACCGGAAGCTGCACCCAAGCCCTATCCTCTTGCGAAGCTCAAAACCCTGCGCGATGGAAAGGTGAAAAATCCGCCCCAGGAAACACCGCCCGAAGAGACTATTTTTACTGAAGACTAAATTCAAAAACCGCATCTGCCGCAACAAAGCAGCAGATGCGGTTTTTTAGATTTTTCCCTGCTGGGAAAGCCATTGGACGGTGTCCTGCAGCGTAATTTTCAGTGGCGTGACGGTGTAACCAAGTTCCCTTTCCGCTTTTTCATGCGAAAACGCTGCGTTGGTGTTCAGGGTATAAAGAGAATAGCTCGTATAAAGCGGCGGTTGACGGCGCAGCTTGTAATAAGTTTCTGCCAGAGGTGCCGTCGCACAGGCAAACCATCTGGGAAGCACCGTTTTCACTGCACGATGTCCGGTAATCTGTTGCAGCAGACCAAGCAGCTGGCTCACAGGGCAAAAGTGTCCGGATAAAATATAGCACTCGCCGCTGCGTCCATTTTGACAACAGGCAAGAATCCCTCTTGCAACATCGCGCACATCGCAAAAATCATAACCGCCGTTTACACATGCCGTTAGTTTGCCGCGGCAATAATCAATCACCAGTTGCGTCAGATGACCGTGCCCAGGGTCATACGGGCCCAGAATACCGGATGGATGCACCACGCTTGCGTTAAGACCTTCCGCTGCCGCATCCAGCACCGCCTGTGTTGCCTCCGCTTTAGTTTTGGCGTATAATCCCGAAACATCATTGGCACAAAAATGGTTTACTTCACAAATTGTTTCTCCGCTCGGCAATTCCGGAATGGCATGCACCGAACTGACGTGCACCAGCTTTCTGACGCCATATTTTTTGCATAGTGCAATGATGTTTTTTGTACCGTCCACATTGACGGCGCGCACTCTTGGATCGTCATGTGAAGCAATGGAGACAATACCCGCCGCATGAATGACGATGGTCTCCTCCCCGGGAGCTTGTTCTGTAAAAAGTGCCTCCGCAGAATTGTCGCACACATTGCCCTCCACCTGTTCCACGTGATCCGGCAAGAGTGCCGCTGCCGGATCCCCCGGCAAAACGAGACCCCGCACCCGTTCTCCCTGTTGACACAAAAGCCTCACAACCGTGCTTCCCAAATGTCCCGCTGCTCCGGTAACAAGATATCGAACCGACATCATTCCGACACTCCTTTCCATCCTGCACACTCTGATTTCAAGTGCTTTAAAGTATATGATTGACCTTCTGGCGGTTTTTTATCGAAAAATGTATAAAAAAAACTGCAGCAATCGAGAGTAACTCCTCGTTCACCGCAGCTTTTCTTTTTTTGCAAATCGATTATTCCGGCTGAGGAGCTCCAACCGGGCAAACGCCGTTGCAAGCGCCGCACTCGATGCAGGTATCCGCATCAATTTCGTATTTGCCATCGCCTTCGCTAATCGCGGAGACAGGGCACTCAGCCTGGCAAGCGCCGCAGCTGATGCAATCATCAGAAATTTTATAAGCCATTGGGAATACACCTCCTTCGTGATTTCAACTTTATTCTATCATGGAAACAGAAAAAAACAAGTCTTTTCTGTGAACCAACTATAAAATATCGATATTTTGCTAAAAATTCGAGGGGTAGTGTGCGAAATTCGTCGAAAGTTTTTCTCGATTTTTATATCGTTGCGAACCCTGCACGCGTAAAAAGCTTTTACTTTGCTTAGAAGAGAATGTCCTTAAAATTGTGAACGGAATGTA
Source organism: uncultured bacterium (assembly GCA_934875675.1). Classification (GTDB taxonomy): domain Bacteria; phylum Bacillota; class Clostridia; order Oscillospirales; family Acutalibacteraceae; genus CAKXIK01. Next base: position 28,619 of record CAKXIK010000007.1, on the reverse strand, counting down.
CTTCTTTCTGCAGGATTCTGCCGTTCCGCTCGTATTCCGGATGTCCCTGAGTTATTTCCTCACAGTAATCGTTGCGGCAAAGGGTAAGCTGAACCTTCGCCGGGAGTTCGATTTGGTATGGTGTAATTTTTTCCGCACGGCGAATTCCCTCAAATGCCGCCTGCTCCACCAGCTGCGAAGCAGTTTCCTGCGGAATGCTTACGGCATTATTGCGGCCCCGCGCCGTTTTTACAACCGCGCACGCCACACCCGGAATCAGCGCAGCAGCTTCTGCACAGGCGGCCTGATCTCCGCTGACCATCACAAGCGGAATGTTGTTTGCACCGCACCATATTGCATCCTGCCCAATTTCACCGCAGCATTGACCGTTGATTCGATATTCGAACCAGCGCACCGAGGATTGCGTATGATCCAGAAATGCATTTTCTGTTCCTGCCATTGCGTGACATCCGACGCAAAGGAACGCCTGCACGCCGCGCAGCACTTCCGACGAAAGCGAGTGCACCTGCGTTGCGCGGGGATCAAGTTTTCCGGGAATAAAATTAACGCCGCTGCCGTGACCATCAAACACAAGAATTTCATCCGCCCCGGCTTTTACCGCACCTTCCACCGCAGCATTTGTTTCTTCCATTAAACGCTGCTGTGCCAAATGGTACCCTTGCGTTTCTTCCCCTATCATAGTAATGGAATCAACGCCGCAAATGCCCTCTAAATCCGTCATCAAGAAAACCTTCATGCCAAGTCCCATTCCTTTCGCTGATTAATTTTTTATATTTTGTACCGGGTTTACCTGCATCCGGCTATGGTGCTGCAAAAAGAAAACCATTCACATCGACTGCAAATCTTTGTAAAGTGCCCCGCATCTGTAATATTCTTTTGTGCAAGCATTTGCAGCGTCTCCCAGGGCATTACATCCTCCTCCTGTAATCCGCACAATTGCAGAACATCGCCGTCAAGCGCACGGACGGTTGCCTGTGAACAGCATTCCTCACCCCGTCGGTTTGGACAACGTACACAAAGTACATCACTGCGACAGACCAATTGAACGGGTTGCTGGGGGTTGTTGCGCAAGCTCTCTGACACCTGCCTCATATTGCGGGAAAACTCTTCACTGTACCCTTTGCCCGCAAAGCGCGGAATACACAGCAAATGATGTGGATGTAATACCATCATGGTCGTCCGCCTGCCTTTCCCACAAAATATTTTGCAAACCGGCGGGCAAATTTTTCTTGCAAAACTGCACACGGTTCTTTGATTATCATACAAGACAATATTCTGCTTTACAAGTGCATTTTTTGCATTCACAAAATCTTCATGAAGATTTCTCTGCAAAGACGCAACGCGTTCAAAATGCGTACATAACTATTTTTTATACTATAATCACAACAACGGAAACGAGCAGGGACGTGACCGATTGTTGGGAAGACCACTTTTTTCATTCTCCTTTCTCCTCTTTTTTAGCCGCTCTTTGCCGCAAAAGGGCGGTTTTTTTCTGTCTTTTTTCATATAAAAAGCGCACGGTACCGGAAACCTCCGGAAAACCGTGCGCTTTTTTATCAGCACTTAATTACATTGGATTGCGCTTAAATTGCGGATTGGGTGTAAAATCGGGAGCGCGCAAGACAAAGCAACGCGCCTGCGGAACCGTACGGATTCCGGAAGAGCAATAAACCAGCAGAAACAGCAGACCGGTCTGAGGCCAAATTAAGGTAACATCTGTCATACCGTGCATTGCCATCATCACGGCAATCACGATCAAAAGCAGATTTGTTGTGGTGCTCTTGCGCTCACGAACCTTGCGCGCGGCAACATGGAACTGCTGGAACACAAAGAACACAATTGCGCCCCCGCCAATAATTCCATAGTTGAGCACCACGTCAAGAAGCATGTTGTGCGCATGGCTGGAAGCAAAACCAAGATAACGTGAATAAACCATGGCATAGGTATTGGGGCCCTGCCCGAACAGCAAATGATCGGGGATAGCCTGCAGGGAAGTTTTCCAAATAGAAAAACGACTGAAAACAGAGTTTCCCACCTGTTCTTCGGTGCGGATTGTAAGCATCTGCGATGCCGTATTCTTCACCGTTTCGGACAAACCGGGGCGCGACTGAGCCGCATTAATAACGGTAGTCATTTCGGGCAAAACCTGTGTGGCAAGCAAAACAAATGCAGTCACGGAAAGAGCAATCATCACCGCCACTTTGTTGTGTCCGCGCAAGACAAGGTAAAGCACCACACCGGCGGTGCATACCGCCAACGCGGAAAGACTGCCACTGATGTAAACGCCAAATGCGCAAAAAAGTGCCGTGATAAAATAAAAATTACTATACTTACCGTTTCCTAACAGGCGATAAACCGCGATCAAAACCACCATTTCCATCACAGTTGCAAAAAAGTTGGGATTGTCGAACACGACTGCCGGGCGGGTTCCCGCGGTACCAAACAGTTTCTGCACAATGCCGATAATGCTGACGCACAAACCTCCGGCACATACAACATCCATCATCTTTTGAAACAGGCCGCGCGTCATAAAAGAACGCAGGTAAAACGCCAGAATCAATCCACAGATCATAAGGCAACCGATCATCGCGCCGTAAGAGTTCTCATAACCGAGCGAAATAATGACACCTGTTCCGATTACGCCAAAAATTAACTTACTGTAGGGCATTGCCAACACGCGCGAACGGCGATACTTGCCGCCAAGCACATAAAGTGCAATCGCAACGATGACGCAGGAGGTGAGATAAAACGGCAAAAAGATAGAAACTGCTGCTGTAATTGCCAAAAAAGTCTGCTTTTTTTCTGTTGGTGCTGTTTTTAATCGAAATAATGAATTCTGTAACTGTGTCACAGCGGAAAACTCCTTTCCGAATCAGAACGGAATTATTGTTCCCACTTCCACCGGCGCGAAAGGCCGTTTCGCTCGAGCAGGAACATCAAGGGATACCCTCCCACCGCGCATACCACCACTTCTCCCAGAGCCACGGTCAGTGCCGTTGCTGCAAAGACGGGAAGCGTAAACGCCGCCGGAATCAGCTGACCCGCCTCGTTCATGATGGTGACCACGACACCGACGATCACGCCGTTAAACACAACGGGCGGGATCGGCGCAAGAACGGGAATGCCGTGGAACCTGACACCACGCAGAGCACGTGTGCACAAGGCAGCCAAAAAGGTTGCCAGCGTGCCGCTGATAATATCTGCAATGCCATATGGACTGCCAAGGTTGGCAATCAGACACCCGATTGTCAACCCCGGGATCGCTGCCGGGGTGAATGCCGGCAAAACCGTCAGCAACTCCGAAAGACGAAACTGAACGGCACCGTCAGCCAATCCAAGCAGGCGGGAAAAGTATGTGAGGGCAACGTAAAGTGCCGCGATCATGGCTCCCTCTACCATGCGGCGGGTTAGTTTGTTTGGCATATTTAATTCCTCCGTAGTTTTTTTGGGCGAAAAAAACGCCCGGTCAGGATGTTGCGACAGACCGTCCGCAAAGCTGATTACTTTACAGGCTCAACTATCATACACCTTTTTTCTGAAAATGGCAATGGTTTTTCGTACGGAAGATTATATTATTTACAAAAAAATTTAGAATTGCTTATGCAAAAATCCCCGAGAAAGATAGAATCGTGCAAAATTTTATAGTTCTGTTTGGTTGAAATTACAATTCACATCGCTTGCTTTTGCGTCTTACTCTTCTTTTGATACCGTTTTCGTTTCAAGAAAATTAGTATTTGCACGGATCGCGGAACAAAATAAAAACTGCTGCGAAATTCTCGCAGCAGCACATTTGAATCGTTTTCTGCTCAGCTCAGAATATAAACATTCATTCGCTTGGAGCCAAACCAGCAGCACTGGGAATAGTTGTTGTAATACAAATCCACCAGAACCGAACCCGACATCAGTGTCCCGCCTGTATCTCCTGCAATGGCATAGCCATAAACAACAGAACCGTCAGCAGAGCAGATATAAAGTTTGGTACCGTAGGGTATCACCTTGGGATTGACCGCAACAACACCATATTGTGCTTTTCTGCCGGTTGAGGTTCCCGCACCCGCCGGAGCATAATAAGCGGTTGCCCGCCCATTCATCACACCCTGATAGCTCACGGGGTTTCCCTCATGATCGATCAGCGTTCCATCGCTGTTGACTTTTGCCCGCCAAGAGGCCGAAGAAGGAATTGCACCGCCGCCCACCGTTGCGGTGTTTGTTGCGGTGGACGTCTGTTTTTTTACCGTCAGCGTCTGCGCAACCACTTTGGTTCCGACAAGCACAATCTTATTCAGCGGCTGTTTGGTCACCTCATCGCTGATTACCTCGGTGGAAACCACAACGCCATTGACCAGCTTTTCACGCGTTACAATCGTGCGCTCGCCCTGCATTCCGTATTGATATATTTTTGTTTTTCCCTTGAGAATCGTTTTGTCTTCCTTGCGCTCTTCTTCGTAATCAATCTTTTCCACGTCGGTGACGTCGCGGTATTCCACGCGATCCAAAGAAATAGACATTCCGTCTATCAGCGCACAATCCAGAGAGGTGCTGCAAACATCCTGATCACCGGCAGCCACACCGGCAGCTGCAAGTGCATCCGCCACGCTGCCCTCATAAAGCACAACTTCTTTTGTTTGGCCATCGGCCTCCACACTCACCTCTATGGCACGGTTAACCTCGAGCGTGAGAACATTTCCTTCTGCTGCGGTTTCGATGACGCGGTCATTCTGCTTCATCGTGACCCCGGCCTGTTTGAGAATCTGGTCGTTATTTGTTTGCATCGTCATCATGGTTACGGTGTTTTCTCCGTCAACCACTGTGACCAGCCGTGTACGCGATGAAACGGCAAACACAGATGCCGCACACACACCGGAGAGGAGGATCGCAACCAGAACGCGCACGCGGAGAAAGCTTCTCAGCTTCGTTTTGGCATGATCGAAGTGAAACATAATAAACTCCTTAACATCACAATTTTTTTGGAACGAATCGTGAGTACTCGTTCGGTATGAATATTATTCTTGTGATGAGGTCATTATATTCATTTTCTTTTTCGGTGTCAAGAAGAAATTTAATCAGGCTTTTGTAAATTTGCACAAAACATACGAAATAATGTAACGCAAAGGCTGCCTCAAACAGCCGTTTTTTAGGCAAATTTCGCGATGATTTTCGCGTATTTTCCATTTATTCCCCTGCGCTATTTGGTTATTTTGTTAGAAAGTAAAAGGTTACAAGAATGTAACCTTTGTATTATGATGAATAATTATACAATAAAACTAACTTTTTGCCATATTTTAGATTCCAGTTTTTCCCTTGAGTATGATTTTACCGCAGAGGACTGCGTTTTTTGGCAATTATAACACCCCTGCATAAATTCAGCAAATATTCATCTTAATTGGTGTGAATCAGCGGTTAAAAGCCGGTTTATGATTAAAAAAACAGTTCAGAGCCAAAAGCATTTCACAAAAATATGATTCAGTAAATTTGAGTAATATTGCGGACAATCAAATTATATATCCTGTTAATTGTACAAAAAACGACCACCCTAACTGGGTGGTCGTTTTTCATGGTTTATTTACAGTAAAACCCTGCAATCTTCATATCTGTGTCAAACGTTACATTATATTGTACTTTTTCCTTATTTTCGTACTTTGCCAAGACCACACAGATTGCGTAGTCCTTTCCGTCCTGCGAGGTACCCGAAGCTGAAATATCCGTGAAGGATTCAAATGCGCCGGGATCGCCGATTTTGTCTTGCACAATTTTGTGCAAATCCTCAGCATCCGCTTCTTCCTTCATGGTATCACTGAACCATTCCGCACATGCTTCATAATCATCCTCATTAAGCATCGTTACAAATTCTTTGCCTTTCTCAATTACCGCACTTTCGTCAAACGAATCTGCAAGATCAACATTGACAAAGCATCCGCCAAAAACCAGCATGATGGCCGCCAACACAGAAACTAACGCAATCTTCTTTTTTCTCATGATCATAAACCTTTCTTAGGACACGAATTTCCTTATTCTCCCCGCAATTGCTTCCACCACTGAAGCACTGACTGAATTTTTCGATCCCAGCACTCCCAGTTATGGTCACCCTCGGATTCTTCATACGTCAAATCATAACCAAGTCCGCGCAGATGATCGCGCATGCGAATATTCTGCGAATAAAGAAAGTCCTCCGTTCCGCACCATTGATAAAGCTGCGGCATGTTTCCGCCTTGTTTGCACTGCTCCGCCAGCCAGAACAAATCATTCGGGCTGTTTTTTACCTTGTCGGGATCGCCGAACACGGAATACCAATATTTTGGCTCACCAATAACCGTCTCATGTACGGATTCAGCCACATCCAACGCGCCGGAAAGGCTTGCCCCTGCACAAAATGTCTGCGGCGCACTGAGCGCTGCCTTAAATGCACCATAGCCACCCATGGAAAGCCCTGCCACAAAGGTATCCTCCCGCTTTTCCGACATTCCGCGAAAAAACGAGCGGCAGGTCTGCGGCAGCTCCTGTGTAAGGTATGTCCAGTAACAGTTTCCGTATTCCATATCCGTGTACCAGCCAAGGTGTGTGGATGGCATTACCACTGCCAGATTCATATCGCTGACATAACGTTCAATAGAGGTTCTTCTCTGCCAGATGGTATGGTCATCGCTTTTACCGTGCAGAAGGTACAGCGTGGGAAAGCTTTTTGCTGCGGTTCCCTTCATTCCGATCTGACCTACGGTTTCCTGCGGCAAAATTACATCCATCTGCACAGACATCCCCAATACATTGGAAAAGAAATCTACATGCATCAGCGCCATAATTTAAACCATTCCTTTCAATCCTGTTTTCAAATTGAATAGCTTCATTATATATCATGCGCAGGCATGTCCACAAGGGAATTTACTCTTTTATTTTTTGCAGAAAAAATTGCGGTCTCAGGATAGCGTCTCCGCCATGGTAATCCGGAGCTGTCCCATAACCCGACGATAGGCATAAATTAAGAATACATCGGCAGCAACCCATGCAAGCGGGCTGGCAAAGCCAACTGCGGTAAAGCCAAACATCGGAACCAGCACAAACCCTGCAATTGCGCGTGCAGCCATTTCGCAAACACCCGCCAGTACTGCCAGCTTGCTGAACCCAAGACCCTGCACCATAAAACGAATAATATTGACCAGCGCAAGCGGAAAGTAAAAGAATGCATTATACAGCAACACCTGAAATGCCATATCATAAAGCACGGGATCCGCATTGGCAACAAACATCTGCGGCAAATATTTTCCCACCGATAAGATGATTGCCAGAGCAAACACCGAATAAACCGCTCCCAGCAAAATACAATCCTTTAATCCGCGTTCCACCCGATCCAGCTTGCGTGCACCCACATTCTGACCTCCGTAAGTTGCCATGGTGGAACCGAGCGCATCGTAAATGCAGGTAAAAAAGCTGCCGATTTTATTCGCGGTGGAAACTGCTGCCACTGCAAGTGAACCGAGCGCATTGACGGATGTTTGCAGCACCACACTGCCGATCGCTGTAATGGAATATTGCAGCCCCATTGGCAAACCCATGGCACACAGAATACGCAGAGTGGGCTTGTCCAGCTTCCACTCCTCTTTTTTCATATGCAGCAGTGGAACTTTTGCCACAACAAACCAAAGGCAGGCAAGTCCCGCGATCACCTGTGAAATCACCGTGGCCAGCGCTGCACCGGCAACTCCCCAGTGCAAAACCAGAATAAACAGCAAATCCAGCACAATGTTAAGCAGTGCCGCACCGGTAAGAATAAAAACTGGTGTTTTGCTGTCTCCCAAAGAACGGATGAAGCTTGCAAGAAGATTGTAAAGAAAGGTTGCCGGAATTCCAAGAAAAATAACAAAGATATAAGAAAAAGAATCTTCAAAAATGTTGTCCGGTGTGCGCATTATTTGCAGAATCGGACGGCACAGCAGCAAAACCAGAACGGTGATTCCCACTGCAAACACCGCCGAAAGCCAAATTCCGTTTGCCGCAAATCTTCTCAGTGCTTTTTCATCTCCTGCACCAAACTGCTGTGCAACGGGAATGGAAAACCCGGTGCACAGCCCAATGCAAAAGCCGATAATTAAAAAATTAATGGAACCGGTGGAGCCAACTGCCGCCAAAGCATCCGTACCAAGCGTTTGGCCAACAATCACCGTATCGGCAAGGTTATAAAATTGCTGAAACAGCAGTCCGAACACAAGCGGAACGGCAAAACCAAGCAAAAGCTTCATCGGTTTTCCCTGGGTCAAATCCTGAACGGTTGTTTTGTTCTTCATTTTGGCTGTTTCCTTTCCATTGCACCGCAGATTTTTCTGCGGTTTTCGCGTGCCGAAGTTGTCGTTTTGCAAACCTTAAAGATACAACTTTCTTTCCTTATATATAGGTAGGATTTTATTGTAAGCAAAAGCGGAGAATAAGTCAATCAACAATTTGTTTTTTGGTTACCCCCCCCCCCCGCTAATTCCGCTGCGGTGTAAAGGTAACATTTAAAAGCGACCAATTTTGTGCAAACGGGCGCATTAAATTCCAATAACCCAGTCCAAGCAATCCATTTTCTGTGGCCAGATTCATTTTTGCCCGGATGCTTCGCACATCCTCAAACCACACCACATGATCGTTAACCGCAGCACGGTAATAAAAAAACGGGGATTGTGCAATGGAATCATATTGAATCTGGGATGCATAGCGCCCAGCAACCACCACTGCATATTGATTTCCGATTGTGACGGCACGACTCAACCCTTTTTCAAATGGAAGTGTCCAATCATAGGCATAATTCGGAACACCGAGCAATATTTTTTCCACTGGTATTGCTGTTTTGGCATAGTCTACCACGCGTGCAACCTGATTCAGCGGTGCAATTGCCATTGGAGGACCATAGGTATAGCCCCATTCATATGTCATAAGCAAAACGGTATCGGCTGCTGCACCGATTGCCGCATAATCATGTGCCTCATAAAGCAGCCCTTTTTGTCCGGCAGCCGTTTTGGGTGCCAGATCCACATGGACAAAGAACCCGTTTTCATGCATGATTTTGGCGGCATTCTGAATAAACGCCAAAAAAGCTTCCGCATCCTCCGGCCGAACATACTCAAAATCAATATCGAGTCCGCGATACCCTTTTTGATGCATTACCTCTGTCAGTTCGCGGAGCACGGTTGCCTGCAGAGCAGGTTCTTCAAAAAGACGGCTGGCACGCTCTGAACTAAAGTTGCCTGTCTCGGTAATAGAGGAAAGCAGCAGAACCGGTGCCACATTAAATTTTTTTGCCTGTTCAATCAGAGGTTCGTCGTCTGGTGGAATCAGCGCCCCCGAATCCGTAAAACCATATCCAAAGATGGTAAGGGAGCTTAAAAAGGGAAGCTCTCTGCGCAGCAACGCCTGTGAAATATAAGGATAAGCGTATCCGTTAATGCGTGCCGGTCTCTGCGGTTGATCCTCGAACCGGATGGTAAGTTCTCTTCCCGGCAAAAGTTCTGGTTGTGCGGTCAGCCATGGGTTGTTCCGCATCAAGGCAATCGGCGTGGTGCCAAATTGACGTGCAATGAAAAAAAGAGTATCTCCGACACGAACCGTATAGGTTTCTGCCGGTTTTAAAATTAAGAGCGCCTGCCCCGGTGCCAGCTGACCCGGTCTCTCCAGCCCGTTGTCTGAAATTAATCTTTGCAGGGAAACCCCATATTGCCGTGCAATGGTCCACGCGGTATCTCCGTTTTGTACCACAACAATGGTCACGCCACTCACACTCCTTCAGATAAATAAGATTCAAATCAGCGAACCGGAGAATGCAAATTTTCGTCTTGATCTGACGAATTAATCCGCTTTTCTTTCCTTATATATATATGTAGAATTATGCAGATACAAAATACCAAAAACGCAAAAAACGCGCAACCGGTTCTCTTTTTTATTAATTTAGAATGTTCATTTTTATCTTCAGATTGATGATTGGTTCGTTTTGGTTGCAGATTTAAAGTCGCTATGCTATGATTATCAGCAGAAAGATTCACACAGGAACTTCAAAACCGGAAAGGACGTTTAAGAATGAAGAATATTGGAATGGTAGTTGCAGTAGAAATTCAGGCAATTCTGAATAAATACGGCAGTCAACTGGAAGAGCTTTCATTTCCCGGCTATCGTGTAAAAAAATATCAAACAGAAAAATACACTCTGCTTGTGCTGGACTGTGGGGCAGGGGAGATTGCCGCTGCCGCTGGAACGCAGTTTTTAATCTCTCAGTTTGCGGTGGAGCTTGTGGTGAACTTTGGCGTGGTCGGTGGGCTGACCCCGGAAATGAGCCTTGCAAAAACCTGTATTATTGACCGCATCGTGCACTATGATTTTGACACCTCTGCACTCGATCATTGTGAGGTGGGACGATATCTGAATTATCCAAGCATTTATATTCCCGCAACACCGGAGTTGGTAGAAAAAGCGCTCCGGATTTGCCCCTCTCTCAAAAAAGTAACCTGCGCTTCTGGGGATAAGTTTTTGGACGGCCAAGAGCAAAAGCATCAACTGCACACCGCATTTGGTGCTGATATCTGCGAAATGGAATCCGCGGCAATTGCGCTCACCTGCAACCGGAGTATGGTTCCCTGCCTGTTTATTAAGACGGTTTCCGACGCTGTAACCGGAGGAGCCGATGAATTCCGAAATCAAGTCAGCCAGTCTGCCGAGCTTTGTCTGGAAATTACCGACCGCCTGATTCAAGAAATTCTTTAATTATCCGTGAAAAGTTAATTTATATTTTTTTCGGAATTTAATCCAAATCTTGTCACAAAACCACTCTTTGAATCGTTATATTTAAAGAGTGGTTTCCTTTTATCAATTGAGGAAAAATTTGTGCTTTTTGGTTATTCAAAAGCACCGATCTTGTAAGACAGGTGATGAGAAAATGTATCATTCCTCAGAAGAAGACCGGATTTTGAAAAAGGCTTTAACGCTTTCGGAGCAAGAACGGCTTTCTGAACTTCCCGACGATTCCCAGTTGGATGAAGTTACCTTTTCTCCTGCTTTTGAAAAGAAAATGGAAAAGATGATCTCAACACAAAAGCATTCTGTGCGGAATTTTTTCTTCGGGTATCAATCCATTGGCCGCTGTGTTGCCAGCTTTGCACTTGCATTTTTGTTGCTTTGCGGAACTGCCTTTGGGGTAAAAGCGGCAGCGGACCCAAACTTTTTGATTACGGTTTACGAAAAGTTTTCTTCTCTGTTTTTTTCTCACTCAACCTCACAAATAGATATTGAGCCTTGTTACCCTACGTTTTTACCAGAAGGCTTTACTTTGCATACAGAAAGTACCACAAGTTATGACCATTACACAAAGTATACTAATATAACAAATAAATGGGTCACTCTTACTCAATCTATCGTCGATAATGATCAGTATTTTATTGACACAGAAAGTTCTGTAATGACATCATTATTGATTCAGGGGTATTCCGCAGCCTATGTGAAGACAACGAATCAGCAATACTTACTATGGAAAACCAGTACCTATACCTATATGGTTTGCGGTAACATTTCTGAAGAAAATTTAATTGCTATTGCTGAATCTATTCCATTAAAATAAAAATTTATACCTCCTAAAAACATGTCACAAATTGACGATGAAAATCGTTTTATTTAGTGATGTGTTTTTTATGCACATCGCAAAATAAAGGAGGATGAATATTATGGTTAAACGGGTTGTTTGTGCTCTTCTTTGCTGTGTGATGCTCATTGTCTCTCTTCCCATGGCGGCTTATGCCGAGAATGCTTCTTCTGCAGCTAATTCAGATTCTTCCATTACAATCTATGGCACTGACGGTGAAATTACCCCTTACTACACGTATACCAGCTCTATGATGTGTGCATTAAGCATCTCGGGCGGAACCGCAACCTGCACCGTTACTCTTAATGCATATCCCGGTGTTAAAACCATTTACATTCGGATGTACCTGGAAAAGAAAACGCTCTGGTGGTGGAACGAAGTTGGAAACTTTAACCAGCTTTTTACCGATGAATATGCCTCTATGTCGCGTCAGCTGGCTGCGAGCGGCGGAACGTTCCGTGTGCGCGCTGTTGCAACCGTAACCGGCAGCGATGGCGGCAGCGAAGAAATTACCGGCTATAGTCAGGAAGTTGGTGCATAACCTTTCCTCCCACAATCGGACAAGTTTTATACGCTTAATCCTACTACGAACGAAACCCCAATTTACCCCGGCAAATATTAATTCATAGCAAAAGAGAACCGGATTGTCTCCGGCTCTCTTTTTTAGCGCATTTTTATTGTAATAATAATTTTCAGCACAAAACAAGTTCATATTCTCTGCTGCCAAGACCCAACTCTGCGGCGGCTTCCACCGTATGAATTCCATGGCGGGATTCCATTCTTTCAATTAAATCACCCTTGCCCGGATCATCGGAAGCATACACCAAATCAACGCACGCCTGATCGAGTGCAACGGGATTGAGCGAAGCCAAGATTCCAATATCTCCGATTTTGGGGTCTGCTGCAACCGCACAGCAATCGCAATCTACCGACATATTGCACATTACATTAATATATGCTATTTTGTCACCAAAGAAATGAATAATTGTCTGATCGGCGTCTGCCATAGACTCCAAAAAAGAATCATGGTCTGCATCCCAAAATTTTTGTGCATCTCCTGCGCCATGTATCACTGCTTTGCCATTTGATGAGGCAAGCCCGATGGAAATGTTTTTTAATGCACCGCCGAATCCGCCCATGGGGTGCCCCTTAAAATGCGAAAGAACCAGCATAGAATTGTAGTTTTGCATATGACTGCCCACATAGTTAGATTTTAAATGTTTTCCGTTGTGAACCGGGAGCGCAACTTCGCCCTCGGAATCCAGAATATCTACCGTATAGAATTCACTCCAACCATGCTGTTTCATTGTTTCCAAATGCTTATGTGTTGTGTTACGACCACCATCGTAGGCGGTATTGCACTCCACGACGGTGCCGTTCACCAGATCAATGACCGGTTTCCAAAATTCCGGATGAATAAAATTTTGGTTTCCTGGTTCTCCGGAATGCACTTTGACAGCCACCTGTCCCGGCAGGGACACACCCAACGCCTGATACAGTTTTACAACGGTTTCGGGTGTTATTTTTTTTGAAAAATAAACTTTGGATTTCTCTTTCATCATGACCATTCCTTTCTGCGAAACAACCTCTGAGAATAAAATTGCAAATTTAAGGCCATTGCATGAGCTTTTTCTGAAAAACATTGTTTGTTTTATTATAGACCTTAGAGCTTACTTTAAGTCAAGATAAAAGAATTATTTGCGCACAAAAAGCAGTCCAAAATTCGGACTGCTTTCTTTTTTAGTCTACCGAAAGACCATAGGGCCAACCCGCCAGACTGCCAATATTATAAATTTTTCGATATCCAAGTGCTGCAAGATTTTCAGCAGCCAACTGGGCTCTTGCGCCCGTTTTGCAATACACAAACACCGGCGTTTCACGGTCCGGAATAAGCTACTGTGCCGTTTTTTCCGAAATAGAATCCACTGGAAAGAGCACTGCACCGTCTGCATGACCCGTAACATACTCTTCTTCCTCGCGAACATCAATCAGCAGATAATAATCCAACCCATCCATGAGTTGTTTCGCTTCACGAAAAGTAACACTTTTACATATTGTATCCATTGATATGACCATTCCTTTTATACTAATTTCGAATTAAAACGGGATAACAATCCAAAGAACTCTAATCGATGGAGTTTTTTCAAAAATAATTATCGGCGGTTTTAAGAGAAATTAATATTACTACACTGCAAATTGGGTGTCTGTTTTTATACTAACCTAAAAACAAAGGCTCCCGCAAATGCGGAAGCCTTTGAAAACAAGCGATATAGAAATCAGCGCTTGGAGAACTGCGGAGCGCGACGGGCGGCTTTGAGACCGTACTTCTTACGTTCCTTCATTCTCGGGTCACGGGTCAGGAACCCGGCCTTTTTGAGCACAGTGCGCAGATTTTCGGTGTCATACTGCAGCAGTGCGCGGGAGATACCGTGGCGGATTGCACCGGCCTGGCCGGTTACGCCGCCGCCGGCAACGCGGCACACAACGTCAAACTTATCTGCAGTTTCCGTCAGATTCAGCGGCTGACGAACGATCAGCTTCAGGGTTTCAAGACCAAAGTAATCGTCGATGTCACGGTCGTTGATGGTGATTTTACCGGTTCCCTGGTAAACTCTGACGCGGGCGACGGAGCTCTTTCTTCTGCCGGTACCGTAAAAATAAGGTGCTTTCTCGTACATCGTTTACGTCCTCCTCTCAAAGTTCCCAGGCTTCTGGCTTCTGGGCTTCGTGCTTGTGCTCGGTGCCTTTGTAGATGCGAAGGCGGGTGAGCGCTTCACGGCCGATGGTGGTGTCCGGGATCATACCCTTAACAGCCAGACGCATGGCCTCTTCGGGACGCTCGGCCATCAAAGTATCGTAACCGATTGCTTTGAGGTGGCCGATGTAGCCGGTGTGACGGTAGGCAATTTTCTTTTCCAGCTTTTTGCCGGTGAGAACAGCCTTTTCTGCATTGATGATGATAACATGATCACCGCAGTCCACATGGGGAGCGAAGGTGACCTTCTGCTTGCCGCGAAGAAGAACAGCGGCCTGTGCAGCAACGCGACCCAGCGGTTTGCCGGCAGCGTCGAGGACATACCATTTGCGCGAAACTTCGCCTGCTTTTGGCATGGTGGTATTCATAGCATTTCCCTCCAATAATCAATGAAACGGCAACGCCCATAGGCGCACTTCCGTAAATTGCTCATTTATAGTACCACGCGGCGGCGGGCTTGTCAACACCTTTTTTCCGAATTTTTAATTTATATCATACTTTTCTCTCGATTTCTCTTGTTTTTGGGCTATTTCTCTTTCCTGCGCATCCGTCATTTCAATTTTTTGCATCTTTTCTCGCGTTATACAAATTGGTTCCATCCGTGCGAAAAATGCATCAGGCATGATCATTGACCGATGATTTTGCGTTTTTTTGCATCCAAACCGCAGCAAGGCAGACCGCAACGGCAACGGCAGCCAACACAACCCACGCCAGCAGCGCCGAACCCCAACCATAGTTTTGGGCAAGTAATCCCACACCATACGTTGAAATCGCTGTTCCTGCATAGGTAATAAAATTAAAAAATCCTGAAACCGTCGCTGCACGTCCGTATTTACTGTATCGCATGGGAAAAAGGCTGACAACCATCAAATTAACGCCTTCCATGGATGCCGTAATCAGTGCAAAAAAGATGACGCTGCCTGCCAGACTGTTTTTTCCGAAAGTTATCAGACAGCAAAGGGAAAGCGTTGCCACAAGAAAAAATGCCGCAGAGGTTGCAGTTTCGGTATGCAGCCACTTTTTTTGCACAAAACGCGCAGCATACGGCCCCGTCAAATTAATAACCGGAAGCAGCGTGGAAATTAAAACGGCAAATGCCGGATCTGCCCAGAAATTTTCGCTTACATAAGTCGGTACCCACGAGGTAACGCCATCGCGCAGCACACCCTGAATCAGCGTTGGAACAATTAACAACAGTACAGACGACGCCAACAGGAGTTTTTTGACCGGAATTTTTCCATTTTCAGCGCGTTGTTCCGCTGTTTCCTCCGAAAAATCCAGTGCTTCTGCTTTCTTTTCTATGCGCGGAAAGCCAACACTCCAAACAATGCAGATCAGCACCATCCAGCCGCCTGCCAGCCAAAAAGTGGAGCGCCAACCCCAAATTGAAATTTCGGCAGCACAAAGCAAATACGAAAGAAGTGTTCCGATCGCAACCGACGTTGAAATATTAACCGAACACTTCATCTTGTTTTCATTCATCAGCAGTTCGCAAAAAATGCGCAGAATCGGCGGCCAAAGCATGGAAAGCGCGTATCCGTTTAAGCCCCAAAGCGGAAGCATCACCCACGAAGCCTGCACCGTTCCCATGGCAAGATTACACGCACCCGAAAGCAGTGTGCCAATCATAATTAACCGCTGCGGTTTAAAATGATCACCTAAGATACCGTTGCACAGCTGCCCCACCGCATAACAGATAAAGAATACCGTATTCACCAGACCGGCACGATCCTTGGCCAAAAATCCGGTGCCGATCATTTCTGTCATGGCTGCCGAAAAATTTCGTTTTGCAATATAAGCCGAAAAATAAACCACCCAGCACAGCGCAAACAGCATCCAAACCGCGCGTTGATCCAGCAGTTTTTTCTCTTGTTTCATGGAAGATAACCTCTCTTTCTCTTTTGGGATGAAAATGCATTTGGCTCTATACTGCAACGGTCAGCTTGACGCTGTTTTGGCGCAAAGCAGTGCAAAACGCTGCCGGAACCGGTTCACCTGCGTCTGTAATCATCGCATCCAACTGTGAAAGCCGTGCATAGCGGTAAACGCTGCGCTGGCCAAGCTTTTCGCTGCCGGCAAGCAAAATTCCCTGCTGCGCGCGTTCCAGCATTGCTGCGGCAAGTTCTCCGCCTTCCGCCCCTGCCATATAAACGCCGTCCGTGTCCACTGCCGTTGCACTGACAAATGCCTTGTCAAACGAAAAACGTTTCAGTTGCTCTGTCGTTAATGCACCCACTGTTGTTTGTTCCTGTTCATTGAGCAGACCCCCCAAAAAATAAACGTTCCCTTCAAAAATGCCTGCGTGCTTTTTATTCATGAGAATACACAGCACTGCAACTGATGCCGTAACCACCGTAACACCGTGGCAACCCTGCATTGCTTCCGCCATTGCTTCCGTTGTAACGCCGCTGTCCATTGCAATAATTTCATTTTCCTGCACCATTTGTGCTGCCGCTTTGCCAAGTCTTGAGCGCGATTCCCTGTTCTCCGCCGCGCGAACCTCAAAAGGGGGTTCTCTGCGCACCTCCCGCACAGGCATTGCCCCTCCGTGCACTCGGCGAAGCAAATTCTGACGTTCCAACAGGGCAATATCTCGCCGGATTGTCTCCTCGGAAACCTGCAGCTCCTGCGCAATTTTGCTTACCTGCACCTGACCCTGCTGTTGCAATTGTTCACAAATCAGCCGCTGCCGCTCATCTGCCAGCATCGTTCCAATCATCCCCTCTTCTCAACAATACTAATTCCTCTTGAAACGGTAGATAAAAATCATCGAAAAACCGCATATATTCAAACTTTTTCTTAATTTTTATAGCCTTCCTAATTCGGAATGAGTATAAAAAAAGCCTTCACGATACTTATCGTACCGCGAAAGCTCACAATTGTCAACAAAAACAAACAAATTCCCACATACAATCAGGGACGATCCAACAGCATCACCGACATCCGGGGTTCAAGCAAACCAAACAACAGCCCCGTAAGCGTTCCGGTAATGGCAGCAAACAGCATCAACCATGGCAAATACCCCAGAATTGCCGGTGTCAGGAGCAGTGCCGCTGCCGCAAGCTGACCCAAATTGTGCGCCGCCGCACCTGCTACTCCGATCCCCACATAGCCCAGTTTTTTTCCCCGAAGCAGCAAAAAGGTAACAATCGTGCTGAGAATTCCGCCGCAAAAACTGAGCAACCCTGCAGAAATGCCCCGCGTTAACCCGGCAAACAATGCCTTACACACTGCAACCGACAATGCAGGACCAATCCCCATTCCGGAAGCCGCCAGCATCGCAGCCAGATTGGAAAAACCGGGTTTTGCTCCCGGCGGCAAAAACGGCAATGGCGGAAAGATGGATTCCGCTGCCGAAAGTGCAATTGCCACCGCACAAAGCATTGCCGTGCGTGCAAGCTGCAGTGTCTTCCGGCTTACATTCATTTCCATGTGCAGCGCTCCTTTTTAACAAATTCGGTGAATCGCGAAAACATTTCATTATTCATCAATAGTCTGCAATTCCAAAAATTTTTGCAAAAAATGCTGGCTGATCCTGCTTTGCAACGGGGGTACGCTCCTGCACTCCGCCTTCTGCAAAATGAATAAACTCATCGCCCAGCATGGAAAGATGCTCCCTGCCGCGCACAATGGAAATGCGGTTGATTTTATTCAGCGGCGAATCCGGATGTTTCTCACACCAGAACGACGGCATTTCATAATCCAGATCGGTTTGCGGCTCCTCGGTAAATGCATAGACAGGCCAAAACTCCTTGCCAGGAAAACGCTGATACAACATCCACCCGAAAAAGGAATCGCGTTCCAGACGATATTCCGCCACACCGTCGCTTTGCACCAATCCAGCTTCCATTCGCAGCGCAATCCGCTGCATTTCACGGTTCATGCCTGCGTCACAGAGAAAAACACCATCCGCTGCCTGCACACAAAGAACGCGGTGACGGCGAGCCTGCACGTCGGTTTTTCCCAGCAGCATCCGCGCAGAATATTCGGTAACGGAAAAGCCCGCTGCACGAAGTGCATGAGAAAGTAATCCGTTCACCTCAAAACAATATCCGCCCCGATGGTTCAAAACAAGCTTTTCAAACAGAGCATCGGGGGCAAGGCAGAGCGGAATCCCACGCAGCAAATCGAGATTTTCATAGGGAATCGTGCACAACTGCGCATATTGAATTTGGCTGAGCGTCTCTCCTGTCAGGGTAATTGCACTTTTTTCCTCCCGAATTATCCTCGGTAACCCGATTCGTTCAAAATATTGCGATAACTGTGCGGGTGTCATCGGCAAATCTCCCTTCGCTTTTTCATAGCATCGAGTTTTCCACAAAGTTTTAAAACTTTGTGGAAAACTCGGCCGTATTTTTTCAAATTTATTTTACAAAGCACAAACGGCTGAAAAACGGAGAAATTCCTTTCCGCCTTTCAGCCGCCCTTCTGTGATTATTCGGTTGTATCTTCTGCGGGTGTTACTTCTGCTTCTGCCTCTTCCTCGGCTTCGGCTTCCATTTCTGCTTCGGTTTCTGCACCCTCTTCGGCATCTGCTCCATCGTCCTCAATGGCTTCGGTTTCCTCGCCTTCCTCGTGCGGAACACGAGCCAGCGTTACCACCTTGCCATCCTCTCCAATGCGCATTACCTTAACGCCCTTGGACGGACGGGCACATTCACGGATTTCTCCGGCGCAAACACGGATAATGACACCATCGGACGAGATGATGATGACATCGTCATTTTCGGGGTCAACCACCAAAACCGTTGCAACCTCGCCGTATTTTTCGGTATGGTAATTCTTGAGTCCCTTTCCGCCGCGGGACTGCATCCGGTAATTATCGATGGGGGAGAGGCGACCGTAGCCGGTTTCGGAAACGGTGAGCACCTTTTGTCCGGCGTGCAGAATTGCCATGCCGACCACTTCGTCGCCTGCGCCCAGCGTAATTGCCTTAACGCCGTGCGCCGTTCTGCCCATGCTGCGGACGTCGGTTTCCGCAAATCGGATTGCCATGCCCTTACGGGTTGCAACCAAAAGCTCGCTTTCTCCCTTTGTCATGCGCACCCATGCAAGTTCATCGCCCTCGTTCAGGTCAATGGCAATCAGTCCACCCTTGCGTGCAGTGTCATAAGCGGTGAGATCGGTGCGCTTGATGATACCGCGGCGGGTAACCATCACAAGGAAGCGATCTTCCTCAAACTCCGGCACACGAATGACGGAAGTTATTTTTTCATCCTGATTGAGCGGCAGCAAGTTGGCAATATTCATGCCCTTGGAGGTGCGGCTGCCCTCCGGAATTTCATAAGCCTTGAGCCGATAGACGCGGCCCAGATTCGTAAAGAAGAGTACATAATCGTGTGAATTGCAAACGAACATTTCGGTTGCAACGTCTTCCTCGCGGCGACCCACACCGGTAATGCCTCTTCCGCCGCGGCGCTGTGCCGTAAACGTATCCACGGGCTGGCGTTTTGCATAGCCGAAGTTGGTCAGCGTCAGCACACATTCCTCCTGCGGAATCAGATCTTCAATATCGACCTCGCCGCTGATTGCTGCAATTTCGGTGCGGCGGTCGTCCTTATATTTATCACGGATGGCGATTGCTTCGCTTCGGACGATTTCCTTGCGGCGAGCCTCGCTGGCAAGAATATCGCAGAAATCGGCGATTTTTGCTTTCAGCTGTGCCGATTCATCAAGGATTTTATCGCGCTCCAGTCCGGTCAACTGACCGAGACGCATGGCGACGATGGCACCTGCCTGCAAATCATCCAGTCCGAAACGCTCCATCAACGCATTTTTACCTTCGGGAACGGACTTGGATGCGCGCAGAATGGCAATAACCTCGTCGATGAAATCAAGTGCCACAATCAAGCCTTCCAGAATATGCTCGCGCTCCTGTGCCTTGCGCAGATCATATTTTGTGCGGCGGGTAATTACATCGAGCTGAAAGTCGATATAATTCTGCAGAATTTCCTTGAGCGTCAAAACCTTCGGTTCGCCGTTCACAATTGCCAGCATAATCACGCCAAACGTGATCTGCATCTGTGTATAGCTGAACAGGTGATTGAGCACAATCTGCGGGGAAGCGTCACGCTTAACGTCAATCACGATGCACATACCGTCTTTGTCGGAGTGATCGGTGACATAGGCAATGCCCTCGATGCGCTTTTCCTTTGCCATTTCGGCAATGGATTCCACCAAGCGCGCCTTATTCACCTGATAGGGCAGCTCGGTGACGAGGATTCGGGACTTTCCGTTCTTTTCTTCCTCAATTTCGGCGCGGGCGCGCAGATAAATTCTTCCACGTCCCGTTGCATATGCAGCGCGGATTCCGCTTCTGCCCATGATGATGCCGCCGGTCGGGAAATCCGGCCCCTTGATATGCTCCATCAAATCCTCAAGCGTTGCATCGGGATTGTCAATCAGGCAGCACATTCCGTTGATGACCTCAAACAGATTATGCGGCGGAATATTCGTCGCCATCCCAACGGCGATACCGTTGGAGCCATTGACGAGAAGATTCGGAAAACGGGACGGGAGGTAGGACGGCTCCTTCAGACGGTCATCATAGTTGGAGGTAAACTCAACGGTATCTTTTTCAATATCGGTGAGCATATCGACTGACATTTTGCCCATGCGGGCTTCGGTGTAACGATAAGCAGCAGGCGGGTCACCATCGACCGAACCGAAGTTACCGTGACCGTCCACCAGCGGATAGCGCATGGAAAAATCCTGTGCCAAGCGGACAAGTGCGTCGTAAACCGAGGCATCACCGTGCGGATGATAGCGACCAAGCACCGTACCAACGGTATCCGCGCACTTACGGTAGGCGGCGTCCGGCGTAATATTATTCTCATACATCGTATACAGGATCCGGCGATGCACCGGCTTTAAACCGTCGCGCACATCAGGCAGCGCACGGCCGACAATAACCGCCATGGAATAGGCAAGGTATGCCTTCTCCATCTCTTTTTTAATGCCGACATCTAAAATCTTTTGTTCCAGCTGCTGGTCTTCCATTGCTTCTAACCATTCCTTTCGAAAACAAAACGAGGTGACACCGCGAATTGTGCTTTTGATTTATCTGGGGATGATGCCATTTTTACTTTTATAATTTGCGCCGCAGCAGCGAATCAATAAACGCCGCAGTTCTTCCAGACCTTCCGCAGAAAGCTCTGATTTTTTAATTTCCAGTGGATGTGTGGGCGTATCCGCATTGGTGATTCTAAACACCGTTCCGCTTTCCCAAACAGAAATTTTCTCCCATGGAGTAATGACACTGCTTCTTCCGGTATCCATTCCAAAGCCGGAAGGAAGCACCATCAACCGCAGCAGGGGTGCCGCCGCTATGGTTCGTTTCATCATCATGCGATAAAAGATGGTCATCATCACCGTATAAATGACCCAAAACAGCAATAGGGAGGACAAAAACGAACCGATTTCAAATACTCCGTATTCAGAAAAGCTCAAAAGAGCAGCAATCAGCAGTCCGGAAATACATCCGGCAATAACCGATATCCAAATATTTTGCCGGCTGACGGATGCGCGATTTTTCAAATCTACCACATAAGGCGGAAGCTCGTGAGAGCTTTGCGGATCGGTTGCCGCAGAAATTGCACCGTGCAGTGGAGAAAATGGCATACTTTCCGCCGGTTCTTCCAGCATTCCGCAGGCACCAATAGGAGCGAGTACCCGAAAACGTGTTCCAAGGCGTGCGAGCAGCAAATTGTGCAGATACGCCGCCGCAGAGGGGTTGAGAGCATGTGCTGGAAACGCCATCATCTGCATTTTACTCCATAACAGTATCATCTCGCCATCTTCTGCAGCACCCTCGAGCTCTGTCCACAAAAATACCGTGCGTCCGTTTGGCCAGATTTCCTCCAGCCGGTCGTTAAAGATCCACTCCTGCAGAGGCTGCCGCAACTGCGCTGTTTTTCGGTAATTGTTTTTTGCGGTGCTTGTAATGAGAGTACGCTGAATCAGGGGCATCACTGCCAACAAAAGCAGCGGAAGTGCCATCACCAGCAATGTCATATCCAGCTTGGAATCCGCAATCATCACAATTAATGCTGAACCAAACGTAAACATCAACAAAACCACTGCAATTACCGTAAACACAGCCGAACCCCGGTTTCTGGCTTTAACAAACATTCGGTTTGAATGGATATAGTCATTTTCACTGAGTAAAATTTGTATTTTTATCAGCAATGAGTCTGACGGCGGTACCTGATTCTGTTCAACCGCCGGTTGTTGGAACTGTTCCGTCATGAAACTGCTCCTTTCGTAATTTTGATTCCTCAGGAGGTGAAATGGTCAATGTATTTTTCTCCCAGATTGGCTTTCAGCAGCGTCATTGCTTTTTCCAATTCTTCAGGCTGTGCCGTTCTGGTTGCAAGCGCAACCATATCTCCCACGCCAAAAAAGAAAAGAATGAAATGCTCGGTGCGCAGACAACGGTGCAAAATTCGATAGGGATAAAATCCGTCGATTCGATCATTTTTCAGGTGAAATCCCGTTTCACAAAACTCCACCGTTTGGGCAGAAATTTTGTCACGGATGGCTTCGTATTCCTTTTGTGCACGGTGAGAAACAATCACCGGTTCAAACAACGGAAAATATCCGGCGGCTAAAAAGCCCGAAACAATGCATAATCCCCACGCAAAGTAATTGAAAATATTATTGGAAAAAAGCAGCGCACCGGTCACCCCGCCGGCAATCAGTGCAATTCCGATTAACGTCAGCCACGTTTTGTCCCGTTTGCTGTAGCTGAGCTTTGCACAGTCGAGTTGATAGCAGCAATAATCCTCCTGCGTGGTTAAAAATGAAAATGAAACAACCGGCGTTTCCATTGAATCACCTCTTTGGGATGTAATACAAATTCCGAATCCATCTGCAACCAAAATTTTTCCCATTTGCAGTGCAGTTTGATTAGTCTTTTGATAAAAACTTATGTGTGAGAGAGCAACGGAAACCGAAGCGGCCGTTCTTCAAACGGTGCCTGTTTTTCTTTCAGCAGGAAAAGCGTATTGTCTTCATCTGCCAATTTTTCCACCCGGCATCCCGTGGTCTCTTTGGGAGACCATCCGAATTCAACCATTCTTGTTCCTTTTGCTGCAGCTGCGCGCAAAATTTGTTCACGGTCCTTTCCCTGCGGACAAAAAATATCGTAGCAAAGCATTGTTTCTCCATCCTGCTCTGCAAGAATAACGGCATCCTGTTCAGGAACAAAAAAAACATTATCCTTCAAAAACGAGGATAGATAAAACATCATTAAATTAAGATTTTGCTCCATTGTCAGCAACGAAAAAGGATTTGACTGCTGATAATGCACACAAAACCGTTCAAAATCTTCCTTTTTGGAAAGATCAAGCCTTTGTGCGGTGGAAAAACCTCCCGAAATCGGCAGCATACACCGATATTCCGGTGCGGACAAAAAACCAAATTTGGGGTAAAAATCAAGCACGCTGCGGTTTGCAAAAAGAAACAGCCAATCACACAAACTTTTCTGTTCCAGCAAAACTGTCTGCATTAAAAACGCGGCTAATCCTTTCTCGCGGTACTGGGGCGCTGTCATCACGGTGCCAAGCTGAACCGCACTTTTTTCTTCCCCGTCCAGCTTAAATTTCATTGGATTAACCGAAACATTTGCCGCAGCTTTTCCTTCTTCAAAAAGCGTATAGGGTTTATAATTCTCTTTCCACCAGCCTGCCTGATACCATCCTTCAAACGAAAGCTCAAACGTTTGTTTTGCCAGCGCATCAAACTCTGCGCGCAGAACGTCATCCAGCACAATTTCTTTTTTCAGTTCAAAGCGCATCATGATAACGCCTTTCTGTTTTGAGTATATTGACAATTATTTTATTAAAAAAATTTGTGTTACAGCTTGATGTGACGATATCTTCCCGCAAAGGTTTCCTGCATCTTTTCTGAAAAATGTTCGCGTTCTTCTGCAGGGATGACATTTTTTAAGATAATCATCGGATCCCGTTCTCTTCCACCGCAATACACAAAGCTTTGTTCTGTTTCGGCGCAGAACGCCATTTCAGACCAGTATGCAATGCGCGTTTCATAACGGTTTTTCAGTGTATATCCATCACGCGTAACGATCAACTGATTTTCCGTCTGCAGCAGTTGATTGGTGCGATACATGCGCACCGCTTCCATCTGCACCCTGCGCGGCAAAATCATTGCCTGATAAGCGGCAATACAGATGCAAAAAAGAACATAAGTCAGCGCCGTAATAGAACGAATCCAGTGACTGTGTGCAAGATCCGGCAAGGCAAAAGAGAGGAAAAAGATACTCAGCACCGTCAGTACACCCAGCCACATCTTTTGATATTTTAATCTTCCGACGGCTTTTTCCCTCACCATCCAGTTGTCTTCAAACTCATCGGGGGAAAGCAACTGTGTGGCGGCAAAAAGCGGCTGATCGTAAAACGATGCCAAAGAATCTCCTCCTTTCTGTGCCGGTTTTCACTTCATTTTGGTCTTTTTTTGCAACAATTACGCGCCGCGTCGTTTGCGCTTTGGTTTTTCGTCAATTGTTTTTTCGGCGATCAGCGGCAGCCACTTTTCAGCTTGTTCCGCCGAAAATGCGCTTTTGGGAATCACCGTCATGCGGCCAAATGAGGTTTCCAGCAGCAGAAGTGTTTGGGTCTGCCAACAAAATCCCGTGTGATCCAGCGGAAATTCCCACTGACCTTCGCCTTCTCCGATGGTGAGCGTATCGGGGCAAAGGTGCACACACACTTCTTTTTGAGGTGTGGATTTTCGTGCCCGGGAACGAAGCCCAAACCACGGAACCATCCAGATCATTCCAATGACCGCTGCACTGACGATGCCGAGAAATAGACCGCTGCCATCCTGATAGCAAAAATACGAAATAAAAAATCCGGTTGCCAGCACTGCAAGCAAAATGGTTTGGACAATCGCTCTGACCCCTTGTGTGCGAAAAATTCCGCGGGATCGCAATGCCTGATAAATTTCTTCTTCCGTCAAGCGGAATGAGATTTGTTCTTCCATGAAAACCTCCGGAATAACTTAGACATGAACGATTCTTTGTGGTTGGTCAAATTGGTTTTAACACATGCGCATCACAAATGTGACGATTCCTTCCGCAATCCAACCCACAACCGCACCCAATTTAATCCAGAATAAGACCGCAGGATCATTCTTTTTACGGTTGCGCAGCGTTTGCACCAGCATTGCACTGCCTGCCAGAACAAAGCTGACCAAAAATTGAACGGCAATCAGAAATGTAAATTGCGGCGGATAAAACAGCGGTTGAAAGAATTCCATTGCAATGAAAATAAACAGCAGCGTTCCAATCAAAATCCCGATTGAAATTGTCCAGAGCAGTTGAATCACTGAAAGCTTGGGCTTCTTTCTAACGGCAACCGTCGTCATATTAAATATCCAGCTCTCCTGCGTATTTTGCATTTTGTTCAATAAATTCTTTACGCGGTTCAACCTTATCACCCATCAAGACGGTGAATGTTTCATCCGCTGCAGCCACATCCTCATCGGAAAGCTCCACGCGCAGCATGGTTCGGGTGGCAGGATCCATCGTTGTTTCCCAAAGCTGATGGGGATCCATTTCACCAAGACCTTTATAGCGCTGGATAGCAGCATTGCCGCCCAGCTCTTCAATGACGCGGTCGCGCTCTTTGTCCGTATAGGCATAAATATGCTTTTTGCCCTTGCTCAGTTTGTAAAGCGGCGGCTGAGCAAGATAGACGTGGCCCTGTTCAATCAACGGACGCATAAAACGGAAAAAGAACGTCAGCAGCAGCGTACGGATATGCGAACCGTCGACATCGGCATCCGCCATGATAATAACCTTGCCGTAGCGCAGCTTTTCAATATTGAAATCATCACCGATTCCGGTGCCAAGCGCCGTGATAACCGGCATCAGTTTGTCATTGCCGTAAACGCGGTCCAGACGCGCCTTTTCCACGTTAAGCATTTTTCCCCAAAGAGGAAGAATTGCCTGAAAACGGCGATCACGTCCGCCTTTTGCCGAACCACCTGCAGAATCACCCTCGACGATATAAATTTCTGTTTCATTTACATCACGGGACTGGCAGTCTGCCAGCTTACCCGGAAGAGAAGCCGATTCCATTGCAGATTTACGCTGCACAAGCTCGCGCGCTTTTTTGGCGGCTTCTCTGGCACGGGCGGCAGTGAGCGCTTTTTCAAAAATTGCACGCGCAGTCGCAGGGTTTTCCTCCAGATAAGCACTCAGCTTTTCCGAAAGTGTTTTATCCACCAATGCGCGGATTTCCGTATTGCCCAAACGCGCTTTTGTCTGCCCTTCAAACTGTGCTTCCTTGATTTTGATGCTGATAATCGCCGTCAGGCCTTCGCGCACATCTTCGCCGCTGAGATTTTTATCGCTATCCTTGAGGATACCGTACTTTCTTGCGTAATCATTCATCACACGGGTTAATGCTCGCTTAAAACCTTCCTCATGCGTACCGCCGTCGGTCGTGTGAATATTATTCGCAAAGGAAATAATCAGCTCGTTGTAACTGTCGTTATACTGCATAGCAATTTCTGCGGTGGAGTTGTGATCCGCCGCCTCTGCCGTAAAATGCAGAATATCGGGGTGAAGAACTTCCAGACCGCGCTTTTTGTGAATATATTCCACATAGCTGCTCAGCCCGCCTTCATAGCAGTAATTTTCCTTGCGAATTTCCTGCTCGTTGCGTTCATCGCGCAGTTCAATGTGAATTCCGGCATTCAAAAATGCCTGTTCCCGCAGTCTTTGCGCCAGAATATCGTACTCATATTCCAGTGTTTCGGTAAAAATTTCTCCATCCGGCTTAAAGCGGACATTGGTTCCTGTTTTTTCGGTCGTACCGGTGACATGCAGCGCACACATTGCATTGCCGCGCTCAAACCGTTGGAAATAAATTTTTCCTTCGTGATAGACTTCCACTTCCAGCCATTCACTCAATGCATTCACAACCGAAGCGCCAACACCGTGCAATCCACCGGAAACCTTGTATCCGCCGCCGCCGAATTTTCCACCTGCGTGCAAAATCGTAAAAACGACCGTAACGGCAGGCAACCCGGTTTTTTCCTGAATACCAACCGGAATTCCGCGTCCGTTATCGGTCACATTGATAATATTGCCCGGCTCGATGACAACATCAATCTTATCGCAATATCCGGCAAGTGCTTCATCAATGGAGTTATCCACGATTTCGTAAACCAGATGATGCAGTCCGCGCGGTCCGGTAGAACCAATATACATACCAGGGCGTTTGCGAACGGCTTCCAGCCCCTCGAGTACCTGAATTTGTTCCGCGCCGTAAGCAGCGTCGGTGTGTGTTGTAGGATTATTATCCAAAAAAGACCCCTCCAGATTCTTTCGCCGACCGGGGTTCGGTCCGCGATTTTCAAAAACAGCCTTCAGACTTTATTATAGCACATTTTGAGTCGGTTTCCAAAGTTTTTTTCAAGTTTTCTTTAAAAATGGCTGTATGGGCTTATAAAGGCGGTTATTTTTCGTTTTTTTCACGGAGATGTGACGTATTTTTTATTTCTTTTATTTTTTTGTCCTTTTTATCGCCAGTCCGAACCGTGAGCGGATACAGAAAGAATGCGGCAATGACAAAAAGGACGGTAAAGAAATAAACAGGAATCATGTCGGTTGAAACCATGATAATCAGTCGAATGATTCCCATGCAAATCATCACGGTAACAAGCCAGAGCACAAGGCTTGCCCAAGACGGCCGAAGGCGAAGTTTGGCACCACAGCGGCATGATTCCGAAAAAAACATGGGTTTTGCCAAAATCCTGCCATACAAAACAACTCTTCCGCATTCCGGACAGCGTGGCAAGGCAAAAAAAGGTGCATGTTTTTTTTCCGTGAAAACGGGTGTTTTCTTCACCGGAATTTTTCTTCTTTTGTGATTACTCATCCGATTATTCGACGATCCTTTCCGCTATCATTTTGAATGTCGCGCTCCGCTGCGGTTTTTTTGTACCCGTTGATATCTTTCCTGCGCAGAGAGCTGTTGATCGATGTTTACCTGAGATGCGACAATGGTTGGTTCGTCGGCAACATGAGGACGATCCTCCTCATATGCTCTTCTTGCTGCCATATCCTCTTCCTCATTTTGATTAGAGAAAACATAATCGTTCGGAGAAAATCCGACAAACATTTCTTTTGCTTTCTCACTCAGAGAATCGCGACTGTTTTCCGATGGATCGTTTTCACCAGTCTCCATTATTTTTTGCTGCAGAACCTGCGGCATCGATTCCTTGTTTGGAAAACCGCCCAGA